>JBAQJS010000082.1:0-24630 GCA_049300435.1 Candidatus Acidiferrales bacterium
GCGCTGCTTTGCGGCGGGACGGCCGCGCGCGCGCAGGACGCCGGGCCGCAAGCTCCGCCGCCGACGTTCAAAGTGGAGCGGATTCCGGCCATGCCGCACCCCGGACCGCCGCCCGTGCCGGTGGAAACGATCATCCAGAGATTCACAACGAACGAAGACGTGATGAAGAAAGCGTACGACACCTACGATTTCACGCAAATGATCCGGATGGACGAACTGACCGATCCGGGCGGGAAATTCAGCGTGACCGGCGAGATGTATATGAAGCCCGACGGGATGCGGTACATGCGGGTGACCAAGCCGGCGGAATCCACTTTGAAATTGATGCACTTCTCGCTGGAGGATGTGCGCGTGATTGCCAGCATGCCGGAATTTCCGCTGACGGCGGAGGAGATCGCGAACTACGACTTGAAATACGTGGGCCAGGAAAAGCTGGACCAACTGAACACGTATATCTTCCAGGTAAAGCCGAAAACGCTGAGCAGGAAGAGGCGCTATTTCGAGGGAGTGGTGTGGATTGACGATCACGATTTCGCGATCGTGAAAAGCTATGGAAAGTTCGTGAGCGAAATCGAGGGGAACGGCACGGCGCTGCCTTTCACAATGTTTGAAACCTACCGCGAGAATTTCCAGGGCAAGTACTGGCTGCCGACGTACACGCGATCCGACGATTACTTCAAGAGCGACCAGAGCGACGACCTGCCGCTGCGGCTGGTGATTCATTCGACCGATTTCAAGCTGCGCGCAGCGGCCAGCGGAGCGCCGGGCGCGGCAGCGGCGCCACCGGCGCCGGACTCGAGCTCATCGTCAAGCGTGCCGCTCGCTTCACCGCAGCACTGATCTTCACATCATCAGACCCGTTGAATCCCGCAGAAATGAGCGGAACGAGCGTTGACTTCGCGAAGCGCACCGCCCTCCCGAATGCGACGAACCCGAGTTACGAGGTCGTCTGCAAATAGCGCGGAAGCTCGCGAATCGAGTCGAGAAGTACTTCGGGCTTCGCGGCACGAATGCGCGCGGCGGTGGGGAACGGGCCGAGCACGCCGATGGCGCGCACGCCGGCGCGCTGCGCCATTTCGATGTCTTCCGCGGTGTCGCCCACGTACACGCAACGTTCCGGGTCGTGCCGCAGGCGTTTGAGCGCCAGTCGCAGCGGAGCGGGATGCGGCTTCCTGTGCGCCGCGTCTTCACTGCAAACACATGCCGAGAAATAGCCCGCCAGCTCGAATTCACGGAGCTGGCGGCGGACGCGGGTGCGGTTCCCGCTGGTAACGACGCCGAGAGCAAACTTTGGAGCAAGCAGCCGCACGACGCGACGCGCACCCGACAGAAGCGCGGGACTTTCGAGCTTATAGGCGCGCGACCAGAGACGGTCGGCGTCGGCCCATAGGGAGCGCGGGAGCCGTGCCGCGCGATAGACGCGGAGCCAGTTCGGCGAATAGTGGCGGGCAAGGTCGCGCTCCGTCCAATTGATTCCCAAAGCGTGAAACATGGAGAGATAGGCGTGAAGGTCGGCCTGGTATGAGTTCAGAAGAGTGCCATCCCAATCAAAAAGTACGGCGCGGAGCGGCGATTGCGAGGGTTGCATGGCGAACGAATCGTATCAGAGCGCAGGGATGATGATAAATGCCTTCCGCGGAGGCTGCGGGAACCTTAGCGACGAAGGAGCGTGCACATTTGCGCGGCGACCGTCATGGATGCGAACACGAAGCAGGACGAGGATTCGCGAGCTGTGCCAGCGACCGCGCGCGAATGGGCGTGAATACCCGCGTAATCGAGAGATTTGGACCACCGAGTCGAGTTTAGTGATTGCGATAACGCAGCGGAACTACGTCGTCGCGGCGCAGGGCGAAGTCATCGAAGGTGGCGGCATAACCGCGCCAGCCCGGCATGTCCGCGTCCTCGGCACGCACGATGTGCGCGGCTGTACACATCTGCACGCGACCCTGGCCGAGCGGCCGCTCGATGAGCGCCACTTCCAGTTCGATGGCCGTGCCCGGCTGAAAATCGCGCGGCGCTAGAAAATAGACTCCGCTCGAACTGATGTTGCGGGTTACCAGCGTGACGGGAATCGGTTCCATTTGATCGCCGACGCGCGTGAGGCGCAGCGGCAGCGAAAGCGATGCGCGAGGATTTCCGCGCCTTTCGCGGGCGACGCCGATGGCGTGAGTGGGAACGCGAGCAAAACGCTGCGGCCCTGGCTTCCCTGCTGGAGATATAACGCTTACGATGCGGCTTTCAACTTCCCGCGGCGGTGACACAACCGACCGCGGCCCCTTCCACCCCGGAGCAGCCCCCATGTACTATCCCCCAAGAACAGCCTAAACTTCCCCCCTGCCAGTAGAGTGAATATGCGCGGACTGGGGAATGGCGTCAAGGGATGTGATGAGGTGGTGCCGTATTGTGCAACAGCGGGTAGGGGGACATAACCATGAAATTGAGGGGGTTACGGGTGCTTCCGTGGAGAGGGGGAGAATTTCGGGTTTGCGGTTTGTTCGCCGCCCCGCGAAGGTGCATCGAAGCGAAACAACTTTTCCGGCCTCGGCAACAGACCATTTTTCGACGTGAGATGCGCGAGGATTCCGGGGGAATTCGCGCGCTAGAAACGGATAGCAGGATGGGTTGAGTTTCGCTAGTTTGGACGGGAAAGCGAGGTTCAAGAAATGACGCAGCTCGTGGCTAGAGATTCCAATTCAACCTTTGGCGAAGGGCGCGCGCCACGGCCCGATGAAGAATTCTGGCAGGCGGTGCGGACGCGCGACCGTCGCGCGGATGGCGCGTTCGTGTATGCGGTACGTTCCACGGGAATCTACTGCAGGCCGTCTTGCCCGTCCCGGAAACCGCGACTCGAGCAGGTGGAATTCTTTCCGTTGCCGGAAGCGGCAGAGCAGAGTGGATTCCGGGCTTGCCGGAGGTGCCAGCCACGGCTGGCTCGACTGCACGACCCGCGCGCAAAGGCGGTGGCGCGGGTGTGCCGACAAATCGAGGAGCAGATTGACGCGGATGGAAGCGTTGGTAGCGGGCAGGATTCCGGCGAGAAGCCGATGACGCTGGGCGCGCTGAGTGCGGCTGCGGGAATGAGCGCGCACCAACTGGAGCGCGCCTTTCGCAGGTTGATGGGAATTTCACCCCGGCAGTACGCCGATGCGCGGCGCATGCGCCGGCTAAAATCCAGATTGCGAAAAGGAGACGACGTGACGACCGCACTGTATGAGGCAGGATTCGGATCGAGCAGCCGATTGTATGAACGCGCACCGGGGCAGCTGGGGATGACGCCTGCGACCTATCGCCAAGGCGGCGCGGGAATGAAGATCGGGTACAGCATCGTCAACTCGCCGCTAGGACGCTTGCTGGTAGGAGCCACCGAGCGCGGGATCAGCGCGCTCTACCTGGGGAAAGAAGACGGGCCGCTCGAAAACGCGCTGCGGAAGGAGTACCCGCGCGCAGAGATTCATCGGGACCGGAACGGTCTGGAAGGCTGGATCGGCAAAATTCTGGAGCATCTGCGCGGGCGCGAGCCGAATCTGGACCTGCCGACGGACGTGCAGGCCACCGCGTTTCGCCGGCGGGTGTGGGAAGAATTGCGGAAGATTCCCTACGGCGCGACGCGGACGTACAGCGAGGTCGCGCGGGCAATCGGAAAGCCGAGGGCGATACGGGCGGTGGCGCGAGCGTGCGCGACGAATCCAGTTTCGGTGGTGGTGCCATGCCATCGCGTGGTGCGGCAGGACGGCAATCTGGCGGGTTATCGCTGGGGCATCGAATGCAAACGCGCGCTGCTGGAGCAGGAATCGGCGGCGGGGCGGGCGAAAGCAGGCGCGCTTTCAGGAACGAAAGCCGCCCGCGCCGGGAAGCCGGCCACAGGAGCGAAACCCGGGACTTCCCGGTCCGCCCGCAGTGCCGGAGGAAGATTCTAGCCCTGCGGCTTTACCTTCTCCGTGCCTTTCGGCCAGTGGGGCTTGAAGTGCGCATCGCCGAGGTCGGGATTGCGGACGATTCTGGAATAACGAATGATGAAGTAGTCGCCGGAGCCGGTTTCGTTGAACTGCTGCTGCACGGGAAGCCACGAGGATTCATCGAGCCAGATTTGAATCTTGGAGATCTGATTGCGGGCTTCCTGGGACTTCGGGGTCAACTCGAGTTCGACGGTCTTGCGGTCGTCGAGGGTGGGCTCGCCGAGCAAGGTCACGAGATAGGATTTCTGAAGTTCCTTCCCCTGGGTGCCGAAACCGAGCAGAAGATACTGATCCACTTGGGCGCGATGCTGCGCCAGATTGTACTCTTCGACGCGCTTCAGGCCCGGGTTGTAGATGTAGAGATTGTCGCCGGTGCGCAGAATCGTACGCGCGTCGGGAGGCTTCATTTCCAGAAGCATTTTATCGTCGTGCACCAGGATCGTTCCGGTTTCGGTGGAACGATCGTTGACCACAACGGTGACCTTGGTGCGCTCGACATCGGCTGAGAGGCCATGAAAACCCTTCGCGGCGCGATCCAGCTCTCGTAACACGCCTTCCACCGTCGCGGGAGGGCGCCCCTGGTTCAACGCGGGCCACGCCCCGACGCAGGGCATACAGATCAATGCGAACAGGGCAAGCCCCGATACGAAGCGCTTTGCGATCAAATCGTGTCCCCCGCGCGTTAGCCGATCCATTTACGCGGCGTTCATAATACTAACAACTGATTGGACGCGCTAGACCGGCAGGCGGGTTCGCTGCGGGTTCGGCAATGGGGAGAAAAGGTTACATCAACGGCGAGGGCTGAATGGTTACGTCGTAGTAGAGGACCGAACCGTCCTGAGCGGGCACGGGTTCGATGTGCACGACGTGGAAGGTCTGGTCTTTGAGTTCGTCAACGGTGCGGGCGAGGATATCGTGGGTTTCGCGCTCAAGCTCGGGAGTGGCGTGGGCGCTGCGTTTTTCGAGCGGCAGCGCGGTGGCATCCACGCGGTAGGTGTGCGTCTGCCGAGCCGGGTCCACAGATTGGAGCTGCACCTTGACGCTGGCGCTGGCGCTATCGTGAGGCTGATCGTGGAACCAGCGAGTGGGAGTGACCAGAACAAAGAGCACGATGAGGATGACGGCGACATCGTAGGGCCAACTGCCGCGCTCGTAGGACCAGAAAATGGTGCGGACGATTGCTCGCCACAAGGTGCGCATATCAGTGAACCGGGGAACCGTCCACAACCTCGCCATCGCGCATGTGCAGCACGCGATGACCGTAGGCGGCGGCTTCGGGGTTGTGCGTGATCATGACGATGGTCTGGCCGAGATCCTGATTGAGCTGGCGGAGAAGGCCCAAGACTGCCTCAGAACTTCTGGTATCGAGATTGCCGGTAGGCTCGTCGGCCAGGACGATTTTGGGCTCGCTGACAATGGCGCGGGCCAGGGCCACGCGCTGCTGTTCGCCTCCGGAAAGTTCTGAGGGTTTGTGTTTCAGACGGCTGCTCAGACCCAGGAGGTCGGCGACGACCTGGAAGCGATGCGGATCGAACCCGTTTCCGTGAATGTGCTGGGCAAGAGTGATGTTGTGCTGCGCATCGAGAGTGGGCAAAAGATTAAAGCGCTGAAACACGAAGCCGACTTTGTGGCGGCGGAGCAGAGTGCGGGCGGCATCGCTCATGGTGGTAAGGTCGTTGCCGTCGAGGAGCACGCGCCCGGAAGTAGCCTGCGCGAGACCGCCAATCACGTGCAGCATGGTGGATTTGCCGCAACCAGAAGGGCCCATGATGGAGACAAACTCACCGGGAAAGATCTCGATACTGACGCCGCGCAGGGCAGGAACTTCGACTTTGCCCTGGCGATAAACTTTCCACAGATTTTCAGTCTTGAGTATGGGCTCCAACAGCCGCTCCCCTGCAAGCGTCGGCGAATCTGAGGGCAGAATTATTCTAGTCGCCTTTAGCATTTCTGCCTAGAGCCGATGCGCGGACACGGATTGCCCCGCACAGCCGAATAACGGCGCAGAACGGGGGTAGAGCTACTCGTAGGCCAAGGCCTCGACGGGATCTTTACGGCTGGCCATCCAGGCGGGATAAGCGGCGCCGAGCAGTCCACCCAGGATGGCGATGAGACCGGCGCGCAAAATCCAGGCGATGGAGATATTGATGGTGAGCGAGGGGAAGATCTTGATGAAAATGGCGCTCATGAGATAGCTGAGACCGATGCCAGCGATGACTCCACCGATGCAGAGGAGCGTTGTCTCGCTGAGAACGATCTGGACGATATAGCCCTTGGAGGCTCCCAGGGCCTTGAGGACGCCGATTTCGCGAGTGCGTTCGATGACGGTGGTGTACATGGAGAGAAAAATCACCAGGAAGCCGATGACCACGGCAATCCCGATCATGACGTTGATGAAGGCGCCCAGACCCGGCAGATTGGAGGACGTCATGAGGGAAATGAAATCCTTCAGCGGACGAATTTCGTAGCGCGGGAGAAGCTCCTTGATTTCGTCCATCACCGCGGGAGTGTGATCGCTGCGGTCGCACTTGATGAAAAAGACGGAGGCTTTATCGTGCGCACCGGCCATTTCCTGGAGGGTGGAGAGAAAGACGAAGAGGCGCGCGCCCTTGCCATGCTCGACGATGCCCACCACGTGAAAATCGTGATCGAAGAGGCGCAGGGTCTGGCCGACTTTTACCTTTTTCGATTTGGCATAGATGTCGTCCACCAGGATGTCGTTGGGCCCCTGCAGATCGTGCCCTTCGTGGAAAACGAATCCGCCGGTGACGGCGCGGAAACTATTCTGGTCAATGCCATAGACGATTTCCAGGCCGTTGGAATTGAATTGTAATAGCACCGGAGCAACGGCCTGGACGTATTCGAGCTGCGCTAGTTTGTCACCGATGGCGATGGGCATGGGCGCGCCGCTGAAGGCCATGAACACGGAGGCGGAAGGGGGCTGAACCATGATGTCCGCGCCGATGCCTTCGATGCGCTTGGCGGATTCCGAGAGCAGGCCGCTGGTGAGGCCGACGACGATGATGACCAGGGTGACCTCGACGGCCACCGCAATCACGGTGATGAGCGTGCGGAGCGGGCGATGCAGCACGTTTTGCACAATCATGTAACGGATCATAAATTTTTGCGGCGCTCAGGCAATTGCCAAGCGCTACGGTTGCGGCTCCTTGGGCTTTTGTCCAGAGTCCTTGTGGGCGGCGGCGTCCCCGGTATCCGCGCCGAGACGAACCAAATCGGTGCCGGGCGGCTGCGGCAAGGCGAAGCGGTCCGCAGCAATCGGTTCGTTCACAGTGATCTTCTTGATGGTGATTTGCAATTCGTAGTCGTCGCCGGGCCGGATGACGTTGATCTGCCACGGATACGTGGCAGTGCCGGTGGGCTGCCAATTGGCGTACGAGACGTCCGACGCAACTGTCCCGCCAGAGGCGAAGTCCTCAATGCGCGAGACGCGCAAGTCGGTGCGGTTGAACCAGATCTTCTCGGCGATCTGCAAGTCGGCGATGCCGCCGGACGGCGCCACTGCATCCGGCCGCGCGACGGTGAGTATGTAAAATCGCGCCGGGCCTTCGCTGGCTTCTTCAAATAGAACAGGTTCGCGATCCGTGATGGGCGGCCAGAAGAGCGCATCCACCAGGTGCTGCGGCCTGAGGTTCTCGATCGGTTTCTCGGCGCGACGCTGCAGATCCGCGGGACCGACGATAAATTTGTTCTTCGACGGAATGTAGATGCTGAAGGTCGAGCCGTCACTGACCATAGTGAAGATGTCCTTGGCAACCACCGGGGCTTGGCCAATCACGTAGATGCTGGCGGGGCGCGCCGCCATAATGAAGCCGTTCACTTCATGGTATTGCTCGATGACGCCGGAATAAGCAGAACCGGCGGTGAGCTTCATGGTCACCCCCGCGTTCAAGGAACGAATCGCGTGCACCTGCTGGTTGTAACGATTCAGCAATTCTTCCCTGGTGGCGGACTGCAGCGGACCGGGCGCCTGCGATGGCTGCACGACCGTCTTATGACTGACGGCGCAAGCGCAAGCGAAACACACCACGACCAGCGATGATGCCATCCAGACGATGCGCCGAAGATTGATCTTGAGCCGCCCGAGAAACACAAAGTATGCAATCTAACAGCCGCTCCAAGGGGTGTCAACGAAACAGGGGCGAACACGCGACGAAAATTGGCAGGCGATGAGACGCGTCTTCGGGAACTGTCAGGAGCGAGGGCGAAGGCCGGGGCGAGGCCATCGCTTCGAGCCGACGTCACTAGAATCCAGCATCCGAATTGGCGAGGGTATCGCGGGCGCGCACAAAGGGAGCCGGCGGCACGTGCACGCTCCCGCGAAACGGGCGGTCAATATCGGCAATCGTGACCAGAGCGAGCGATAGCAGGAGAGAAAGCAGGAAGACCTGCACAAAGTGAAGCTTAAAGCTGTCCGTACCGAACAAACACGAGGACAAGGTGGTGATCACCCCGCCCACGATCAGGACCGTCCAAAGGATGCCGGGGAGCTTGGATTGGCTTTGCAATTCGCGGAGGCGGCGATACTGCGTCATGGTGGTCAGCTCGGACATAAGGTGGTCGAGGTTGGTTTGTTCGGAGAGACTGGTCGGCTGGGTTTTTATGGACGTGGTCCACAGCTGCTGAACGATGCGATGAGCGGCAAGACTGAGGCGCCCCTCGTGCATCGCGGGCCACTCGTCGACCAGCATGGCGTTCACGTAGTCCCGCGCGAGCTTCTGAATCTCGTCGCGCTGAGGGGCGGGGAGACCGTCGGCAAGGCGGAACACATTCACAACAGAGTTGGCTTCCTGGTCGGCATTGGTCTTGGCGGCATTAAATTCGTTCCAGACGGCGAAGAGCATAAAGCCGACGATGACCGCGTAGGTGGTGCCGAGAACGCTGACTTGCCAGCCGATGATGTCATTGTGGTCGCGGCGCTGACTGAAGGGCCAGCACCGACGCAAGAACCAGAGAAAAGTGAGGGCCAGCGCAACGCTGAAAAAGACAATGACAACGTCTTCGAAAGTGTTCAACACGGTCGCTCTCCTCCTGACGGCCCGCGAATAAGTCCGCGCAACGACGGGCGGTGCTGGGGCAATCGTTCGCTTCCCATGGACGACGGGATGGTCGCAGGGCGCCTGCAAGAAAGGCCGGAGTCGCGCCCGACCGGCCGCCGGGCGAGATATTCTAACCGCCGGTGGCGAGCTTAACAAAAGAATTCAGCAAGATGAGCGCGGGAAACAGTGCGAAGGTCGTGCAAGGTCCACCATAGCGAAGGACGAGGACGAGGTTTAGTCGTCGAGCAGAGAGCTGCCCGGCGGGGGCGCGACGGGGCCGGAAACATCGTTACCGCCCAGGGAGACGAGCAGGCGACGTAGTTTGGAGCGGTCTTCCAGATTCATGCCGACCATCTCGAAACCCGCCTGGTGCGAGCGCACGAAGCGCACCACGGCTTGCATACTGATGGAGCGCAGGCCGGCGGGAATCTTCAAGGTGGCTTCGGTGCCGACGGGAAGCTGGAGCTCGCCGCTGAGCAAGCCGCCATCGAGGCTAAGCACGCTGATCGCGGAGGAATATTTGCCTTTGGCCGAGGTCACCACAGCGGGCACGTTGCGCGCGAGGCGGATGCGGCGATAGCGGCGATGACGCACGAAATCACGCTCGGGGATCGGATCGAGCGGCGCGAGTTCAAAAACGTTCATATCCAAGCCCGATTGCGGCAGGAAATTCTGGATCCACGCGGGATCGAGCTTGACCAGCGCCTGCGCCGCGGCCATGCGAATTTCATCCGGATAAGCCCAGCCAAAGGTTTTGCGAGCTTCGACAAAGCGGCGCAGATGGCCGGCCGCTGCCGGAGCGCGCATGCGACCCAGCGCTTCGATGGCCTTCACACGAAGATAGTCGGCGCCTTGCGGAAAGATGTCGCCTTCGGCGAGGCGCAGTAACTTGGACGCGGTCTCCCCGTCGCCGCACATGCCGATTTCATCCAGCGCGAGGGGAAGAATCATGACATCGAACATTTCGAGCGAATCCGAGAGGAGCTTGCCGCGCTCGGGAGCGCCGGCGGTGGAAAGCTGGCGGACGACGGCATCGTGAAAGCCCCTGCCGCCATCGCGCAGGCGACGCGGCAAAAGCTCGTCCACGGCCGCAGGATCCAGGCGGCTCAAGAGGCCGATAACGGTAGCAGCCTTCGCGGGAGCATCGTTCTTGAGCGATTCTTTCAGGTAACGCACGCAAGGAGCGCCCACTGCCTTTGCAAGGTGGACGACACTTTCCCGCTCCGTGCGCCGGGAAGTTCGCGCCAGGCGCACGGCCAGATGCTCGGCCGCGCCTTGCGGTACACGCATCAGCACGCCGACGAGGCCGTCCGGCAGGGCTTCGGCGACCATGGCCTCTTCGATGAACTCCGGGATGCGATTATCCACGCCGATGCGGGGGCGCAAACTTTGCACCCAACTGGGGCGCGAACCTTCCAGATCCGCGAGCGAATCGAGGGCCTGTTGCATGGCTCGGTAGTAACGGCGCGCGGCGGATTCCTGGCTAAGGCGCACGAAGGCGGCGCTCAGAAGCGTTTGCAGCTCGGCGTCCTTCTCGGCGGCCATGGCCAGGCCAATTTTGGCGAGCGTGTCCTGCAATCGCTGGCTGGCGGCCTTGCTGTAGAGTTCAGCGAGCTGCCCCAAGCCGATGGCTGCTTTCTTGCGGGCCTCGGCGTCGGAATTGCCGACGCAGGATGCGTAATGCAGCAAGATGTCTCCGGCGGCGTCCGATTCGCCCCGGCCCATGAGTTCTTCAACGTACTGCTGCACGTTGCGCGGCGGAATGCACCATGCTTCGGAAGACATCAGCACGGATTTCTTACCGGACTCCGGCACCGCGGCCCAGAATTGGCGGTCGAGAACATCGGCATGGGATTCGAGGGACATGCCCGCGTTGGCCATTCTTTCTTCGCGCGATTTGAGCAACTTGCGAAGGGTGCTCAGCTCGTGGCCCATGCGGTCCAGCATCTGGCGAACCGCGTTGACCTTCACTTCGCCGCGCTGGTAGCGCTCGATGGCGAAACGGATGGCGAGATCTTCGGCGATCCGCAGCAACGCGTTCTCGTCCAATTTTGCGGAGGGCGATTGCGCGGCGACGGTTGCCAGCGCCTGTTGCAACGTTATCTGCGCATTCTGGGGCAGCGCGGCGATCTTCTGCTGCCAAGTAGATGAGTCGAGCTGCGCATTTTTTGCCGTTTGGGCTTCGCCAAACTGTGCGAGCAGGCGCAGCAGGCTCTGCAGTTCGGCTTCTTCGATTTGCCCTATCCCGCCGGCCATGCCGGAGACGCCGCCTCTGCCAATGCCACCGAAGCCAGAGTTCGCGGCCTGTAAGCTTGCGTCGCCTCCTACACCCGTACCTGTGCCGGCGCCGGAGGTCCCGTGCGCCCCGGGTGACCCTGCGCCACCGTGTTCACCTTCGGCGGCTGCGATGAGTTGAATCATTTTTTCCGGACTGCGGAACCACTCCTGGATGCGATCGGCGTCGGCACCGAGGGTCTTGGCGGTGAGCGTGGCGGCAACGCGAGCTTCGGAGAATCCGGCGTCTTCGGCGACGAAGCGTATTTCGTTGACGCGGATACCGGAATCGCTGCGATTGCCGAAATAAATGGCGAGGCGATCCGATAGCGTTGCAGCCTTCGGGCCCGTCTCCATGAAACACTTCACCAAATTGGCGAATTCCCCTTTCTCAACGCGGGGGAGGAAACCGATGCTGGCGACTCCAGCGGCGGTGAGGAAGTCGGCGAAACTGCGTTCAGCGGGACTGGATTCCAGGGGAACGCCATCAAGCAGGAGCTGAGAACCAGAGGCGCCCAAGAGTAGCCCACCCTGGCCGGCTGCATCCACCGCCTCGCGGAGCTCGGTCCAGCCGGACTCGAATTGTTCCACGGAACGGGAATGCTCTAAGCCGTAGAGCCGGGCGTACTTAAGCAGCACGTTGAGGCTGCGTACAAAGGCTCGGGCGTTGGGGATAGTGGGCTCGCTCTGCACAGTTGACTCGCGAGAAACAGGCGCCATGCGGTTGCTCTCAACCGGAATGTACTAGAACCAAGGACTAGCACAAATAGTACCAATGGCCCAAAGTTGCGCACTAACCAATAGGGAGGGCGAGCCTTACGAGGCGAGACGGATTTCGACGTCGTGGGATTCCAGAGCTGGGCGCACACGGCGGATGACCTCGCTGGCCCAGAGCTTTTCGCTGAGAAGCACGAGTGAGCCATCTTCGAAATTGCAGACGGCGCAAAAAACGTAGCTTGCGAACGAAGCGCGGTAGGCGTCCACGCCGCGGCGCGCGAGCTCGCCTTCGAGCTCTGGATCGCCTGCCGTGACCAACCCCCCTGCTCGCGCGCCAAAGGTCTCGCCCTGAAAGCGATCTAGCAGAGGTTCGAGCACACCGAGACCTGGGGCTGGCACGACAATCGAGTGTTTAGTAGCTTCGCGGTAGGGGATCTGGTGACGCTGGCAGTAATCACGCAGCCGGTCCAGATGGCTGAAGAAATCAAGGACCCAGGTTTCGGAGGCGGCGGTGGTGTGGAGTACGCGCGACCAGATGCGAGCGGCGTCCGTCCCGCGGACGGGCTCACGATTTTCGTCCGCTTCGGTGAGCTCCAAGCCCATGGCGCGCACGTCAGCGCCCAGGTCGAGGGGTTCGATTTCGAGCAGGTACACGAATCTATTCCTGGGCATCACCGGGGCCGTCTTCCTCAAGCCCGGGCTGGGGGAACTTATTCTTGAACTCCGCCGACTGCTTGCGCACCTCGAGCCAATCGAAGAAGGCATCGGGTGTTTCCAGCCAGATCGCGAACCAGTGCGCGATTTCTTCTTTTTCGGCGCGCTTGACGGCGTCCACTTTGTGGTTGCGCGAAATCATTTCCGCGCGGCGGCGGCCGAGGCGGGCGACTTCGCGGACGCGTTCCGCAGCGGCCTGCTCGTGCTCGAAGAGGAATTTGTGCAGGAGCTCATCGAGCCGCACCAGGCACATTTCGGCTTCTTCGAGCGTGGAGAAATGCAGCAGATCGGTGAATTCTTCCTCGTAACGGCCGTCGGTATCCGAACGCGTGGACCACACCACGCGCAATCCCGCCTCTTCCAGCACGCTGACGATATAGTCGGGAGAGGTCTTGCCCTGCGCGCCTAGATGGGCGATCAACTGGCGGCGAATCTGCTCGATTTCAGCGGGAGTGTAGCGCGCCTTTCCAAGCCCCTCCGCCGCTTCCAGGATCAGCGCCTTCTTGGTGGGCGATCCGCCTTCGTGGTGCGCGTCGGGGCGGCCGGGGGTCACGAGGGACCTCGGTGCGCGGGCTGTTTCTGCTCAGCCGTAGGCTCCGTCGTGGACTGAGCCGCGTCGTGCGAGAGCAGGTTGCGATAGCGCGCCACGTTGCGGTTGTGCTCGGCGAGCGTCTTGCTGAAGAAGTGCCCGCCGTTGTCGTTGGCAACGAAGTACAAGTAATCGGTGGCTGCGGGAGCGAGGGCGGCGCGGAGCGAGGCTTCGCCAGGGTTCGCGATCGGTCCCGGAGGCAAGCCCGGATACTTGTAGGTGTTGTACGGGGAATCAATCTGCAAATCTTTCGAGTGCACGACCTTCACCGGGTGCCCTTCTAATTCCAGGGCGTAGGCGACCGTGGGATCGCATTGCAGCGGGCCTCCGCGCCTGATGCGATTGTAAAACACGCCGGCCACCAGAGGACGCTCTTCCTTGCGAGGCGTCTCGCGCTCGACCAGGGACGCCAAGGTCACTACCTGGTCGGGGGTGAGGCCGGTGGGAAAAGTGGCAGAGCCGCTGGGATCCAAGGATTCCCAGACGGCGCGAAAATTCTGGACCATGCGCTTAACGGCCTGCTCACAAGAGGTGTGGTGCGTAAACTGATAGGTGGAAGGAAAGAGAAATCCCTCCAGATTCTTGGCCTGGGGAGCCCAGTCGGAAATCAGGCTGGTGTTTTTGGCGGCGGAGAGAAAATCCTCGCGGTTACAGACGCCCTCGCGGTCGAGTTCGGCAGCGATATCAAACATAGTCCAGCCTTCGGGGATGGTTACGACGTGCACAAAAATTCTGCCTTGGGCCAACTGCCAGAACACCTCGCGCGAAGTGACCGGATGATCGAAATAGTATTCGCCCGCTTCCATGGGCGTGCGAAAGTGCCAGAAGCTGAAGAGCGCATACGCCAGGCGGTTGCGGATCACATCGTTCTCGCGGAGGATTCCGGCGATCGCCCAGCGCGATTTTCCGTGCGGAACATCCACGAATACTTTTTCGGGGCGGTGACCGCGATAGGGGCGGCTGATTTGCGAATCGAGCCAGCCGGCGCCCGCGCCAATAGCGGCAATGATAAGAAGAGCGAGGAGGCCCAGCCGACGCATCGCCGGTTATTCCCCCTCGGCCGCAACAGGGTGCAGGCGGCCGCGGTGGCGTTCGAGGTATTCGCGCAGGAAGATGGCGGCGGCGACGTCGTCCAGGGCGGATTTCTTGCGCCGAGCGGCCGAACCGGAATCGGCGATCATTTGCGCCGCGTCCCAACTAGTGAGCCGTTCGTCTATAAGGTCTACTTCGATTCCCAGCTCCTTGCGCAGCCGATTGGCAAAGCGCGCCGCTTCGTCCGCCATTTCACCTGCTTCGCCCGTCAGGTGCAACGGATGGCCCACGAGAATACGCGCGACGGCGTGCTTTGTGCAAATGTCGCGCAAACGGCGGAGGTCTTCGCGGCGGTTGGCGCGCTGAAGGATCAAGAGAGGTCCCGCGGTGAGTTGCAATTCATCGGACAGCGCAAGGCCGATTCGTTTGCGGCCATAGTCAATCGCCAGAATCCGGCCAGGCCGGGAGTCCGGCTGCGCCGCAGAGGTGTCCCCAACAATTGGACGATGCGTGGCTGTCATCTTCGTTACGTCTAGTATACGCGATGCCAGCCGCTACGGGCACAGCGGCAACCGCGCAACCGCAGCGGGGGCGCACCATTGCCGAGGACGGTTTGGGAAGCTACGGCTCGCGGCCGCGCTGGCCGGATTGCCACAGGGGCCAAAAGCCGGCGTCCTGCATCTGTTTGCCGAGGCCGGTGTCCTGCAACAACTGCTCGATCTCGGCGCGGGACTGGCGGTGGCCGATGCGGTCTTCGGTGTCCGCCAGCGCAAAGGCGGTGACGGCAGCGATCGCCACATGGCGCTTCAATTCGGCGATGTCCACTTTGTCGAAGGTGTCGGAAGCGGCGTGATAATTCAGCATGTAATTTGCCGGCTCCTGATTGGCGACGAGAGTGGGGACGCCTTCGATGAGGAAATCGAAATTGTCGGTGTCCATTCCCGCGTCCATGGTGAATTCTTTGACGCCGAGCGGAGCGAGGGGCTCGAGCGCGGCGCGCATGGGTGCGAGGACGTCCTTGCGACCACCAAGCGCGTAGCCGGTGACTTTGCCGACGCCTGAATCAAAGATGATGGCGGCAATCATGTTGTCGAGTTCCGCGCGGTGGGCGTGCGCGTAAGCCGCCGAGCCGAGCATTCCCTGTTCTTCGCCGGTAAAGAGCACGAAACGAATGGAGCGGCGCGGAATGGTGCCGGAAGCGTGAATCACGCGCGCGGCGTCAATCACCATCGCGGCATTGCAGCCGTTATCGAGAGCGCCAGTGCCGAGATCCCAGGAATCCAGGTGCGCGCCAAGCACAACGAATTCATCGGGCTGATCGCGGCCGCGAATCTCCGCGACGACGTTTTCGGAATCCACCGGGCCGGTGACATGATTGGGCATTTCGAAATGCACGCGCACGTTTTGTCCGGCGGCTAAGAAGCGCGCGATGCGTTCCGCGTCCTCGCGGGCCAGCACGGCTTGGGGCATTTTCTCCACTTCGCCATTGATGGCCAAGGTGTGCCGATAGAGGAGCAGGTTCGGGCGCGACGACATCCACAGGACGGCCACGGCTCCGGCTTTCAGCGCGCGATCGAGAATGGCGGGGCCGATGGTGTATTCGTTGACGAGATCGTCCCAGGTGATGAGGAAATTCGAGTGGATGAGGACGATCTCGCCTTTTGCCGCTGCGCCGGCCTTCGCGAAGCCTGCGTCATCGCCGAAGCCAGCGTCCACGACGTCCGCGGTGATACCACCTTCAGGTGTGGGCGGAGACCAGCCAATGGAAACCAGGCGAACCGGGAAGGGCGTGGGAGCAAGAATTTCGAGGTGGGTGTGACCTTCGGTCCAGCCAACAGGCATCGTGAATTTTTCGGTGTGGACCTCGTCAACGCCCGCGTGACGGAAGGCCTGGACGGCCCAGTCCGCTGCCAGATCGGCCTGTGGCGTGCCGCTGACGCGGCCGCCGATCGTGTCCGTCAGGTAGCGCAAGTTCTCTGCGAGCGGCGAGGGGCCCAGCGCGGACTGAATCATGGCGGGAGCGAGTTCGGCGCAAGATTTTCCCACCGAGCAGGCTCCGGAGCCCTGCGGCAGCTGCGGCGAGAGCGGGGCAGACTTCACCGGCGGAATTTGGGCCGCGGTGACGATTGCCAGGAGAGCCACGCTGGACGCGCCGATCAAGAATCGGAGGAATCTGTACAAGTTTCCGGCTCCTTGGCGAGAGTTTCAGGCGCGCGAATGCGAGAGAGGAGTGTAACTCGAAAGCGGCGGCAGGCAACGGATTCCTGACCGTTGCGAATATTCATTGGGAATTCCATTCGGGACTGCGAGGCGCGAGCAAATGAAGGCGGGCTCGAAGTGCGAGGAAAATAAGGGCTCGAAGAGCAGGCGGAATATTTTGCAAGCGGGGAGAACTTTCTACCTAGGATCGAAAGAGCGGGGAGCCGGAGCGATTGGCTATGTTTCTCATTTTGAGTCACTTAAAAAAATGATAGTTTGGCAAAGAGCCTGCCACGGCCCACTGCCGGGCTTGGTGGTGACCGTCACTTCCGCAGTCCGGCATTCCGAACAGCCAAATAGTTCAAGATGGGCGGTTTTTTGTAAGTCACTGGTGTAAAACGAGTTGCAGTCATACCGTCGGACAACGCAACATGCACCTAAAATTCAAAGCTCTGCCGCATGCAATCCTGGGCAAGCAGACGGAAGGCTCCATTGAAAAAAGTTCGCGTTTTTCCAAAGATTGTCCCCAGCGAAAAGAAACACGAAGCGAACCACCCGAACTTGTTCCTGTTTTGTGAATCATCCAGCGGAACGGCGCAGTTTCGCGCGACCGGCGGCCCGGACCTGGAGTGCACGGTCGAGCGCATCGCGGGACTCCTGGCGATGCAATGCCTAGTGCGCGGAACGGATCCGACGGCGTTTCAGGTGCTGGTGCCCGCAGATGAGTCCCTGGTCGCCCGCCTGGTAGCACGGACGGAGGAACTGCTGCAAGAGGGCCGGGCGATCGCGTGTCCGACGGCGCTCAGCGCGCGGCAGAGAGAGGTGCTGGATGCCGTTGTGAGCAACCGGGCTAACAAGGAGATCGCATCGCACTTGAACATCACGGTGCGCACCGTGAAATTCCACGTGTCGTCACTGCTCAGCAAGTTCGGAGTGGAGACGCGCGCGGAACTCGCACGGCGGGCTGCCGGGTTCATGCGTCCCACGCTGCTGGAGAATGAGGCGAGAACCATGGACCGTTCCGGCAAGGGACATAGGAATCTGGTCCCAGAACAGGCCATGGAGAAGCCAGCGCTTGCGATTGCGAATGGATCGCGCAGCGTGCGCTTCCCCGGACGCGTTCTCACCGCATAACAAATCAGAAATCCGGAGGCGGGCTCCTCGGGGTGCGAGAAGCACGCGGAGAGCCCGCCCGTGAGGGCGGCTCGCGCCAAACGAGCTGCGTCGTGACCCTTCAGCTCCGCGCCTCACACGTCTTCACACTTCAGGTCCCAGAATCAACCCGGTTGCCGTTGCTTCGCCACCGAGTGAGTCCCCGTGGAATACTTCAACCCCGCGTTAAGGTTGCGAGAGTGCGGCGGTCGCTATTGACCCACAGGAAGCCTACGACCGAACAGAGAATCGAGAGGCCGAGATAAGAGAACGCAAGGTCGCGGCCACTGGTTGAGACGAGTATCCACTCCAACAAGATGGCCCCGGCGAGGAATCCAGACACCATCCAAAACCATGCGGAAAAAGCCGACGCGGCCAGATTTCTAGCCGCGACGCCCAGAATCGCCCCCGCGATGCTGAACACCAGAATGTAGTAGATATAGTTGTAGCCTTCCAGTTCGCCAGTTTTCACCTTACGCACGACTTTCGCGAGACCGCTGCCGGGACCGAGGCGGTAGATGAGCGGTTCCCTGTGGCCATCAACGTACAGCACAAGATTCGCGCCATCGTACGAATAGAGAATGTTGCGGGTGCGGGCCGCAGCAAATACTCCCGCAAACGTCCAGGGCAGGTTGCCGTGGCCTTCGGAAAGGCGATCGCGGAACCAGAAGAGGAGGCTGGCGTCTTCCTGCCGCAAATAGAAATCGGCGACGCCGGAAGGTTGCGCAATCGAAATGATCTTGCCCCAGGCTCCGGTGCCTACCGCAGGCGTACAGACGACGCTTACTGTGAACTGATTCGTTTTTTGCAAATTGGCAACCAGATCCGGAACAGCGGCCTTTGTGGTGAGCCAGGAAGAACCGTCCAGAACGAGTGCGTCGGCGTCTGAAGCGGAGGGCGCACGGGGAATCCAAGCCAGTTCCGAGGAAACCCGCATTTGATCGCGGTAGGGCGGCCCTGCCGAGAAATCAAAATCCATCAGCAGGCCCGGCATGCCGGTGTCCGGCGGTTGGCCGGAGGATATTTGCCGAGCGACATCGTCGCGGAGCGCAAGATCCCAGATCCGAACGGCGTTGATCGTGCCCTTCCACGCGTATCTCCCCGAAGTGTCATTTCCCACCATCAACAGCGCGTCCGCGCGCCAGTCAGTTAGCCGCGTCTTGCGCTGCAGCAGATAAGAAGCCACAAACCACAAGCCGAAATAGACGAGCAAGACAGCGACGGCGCGGCGCGGCGTCAACAGAGATTCGAGCGTCTTTTCGCAGGTCGAGACGCAGCGCAACGCGAACTTTCCGAGCGTTTCGTACAGCACGAAACCGACCACGGATCCCGATCCGTTGGTACGCACATCGTCCCAACCTGAATCCCGCTGGGGGATGTAAATCTGAAGCAGTTCGATGCAGTACGAAAAGAGGAGGCCGGAGGCAAGAGCAACGACCAGAGTGAAGAGGCGCGACTTCCCGCGCTCGCGAAGTTTCTCCGCAAGTCCAAAACCGAAGGGAACAAAAAGCAAAACGTTCAGAAAGCCATCGAATGAGCCCGGCGACTTCCCGCTTCGGCCCAAAAGGAAAGGGCACCTGCCGCCCGGCAGGGATGCATGGACGTCAAGACGGAAGGGATACAGAGTGAGAAACAGAATTCCAGCGATGGCAAGAATCAGAATTCGGCTGGACCACCCATCTTTGGGAGCTTCGGAGCCTAGATCAACCTTTTGATTCTGCATTGCGCTGGTGTGTGGAACCCTCGACAGATCGGTGCAAATTCTAGCACACGACGCATTCCGGACGGCTAGCGCGCGAAGGCGAGCCGATCTTTTCGCCGGTGATTTCCCTCAGAACAGCTAACCCATATCGAAACACCTTCGCAAGTAACTGCGACAAAACGACTACACCCACCTGTACGAGTGCCGAGGGCAGGTACGTAATGGACCGCGTGAACAGGCGAAAGCGGTTGAACCAACTCGGTTCCTCTGACCAGTAGTTGCGGCTCTGAGTCGCTCCCTACACTGCTCGCGACATGAGAGCCCACATTCACGAGCACGCAGGTCAGACTTCAACCCCGAATTCACGCTGCGCAACAGGCGCGAATCGTTCCTTCGCTCCCTTCGCGCTCGTGACGACTCTCGCCATGGTCCTAGCAATAGTGGGGCTCTCCAGCTGCGCCGGTTACACCAGCGCTGCCAAGACGGCGACCCAGGATCCGGGCACCGGAATTCTTTCGCCGAGCGCGACCAGCCTGAGCTTCGGCAGCATCGCCGTCGGCAGCACCGCGACGCAAAGCTTGAGCGTGACCAACACCGGGCTGGGAACGGTGACCATCTCTCAGGCGACCATGACGGGCGCCGGGTTCAGCGTACTAGGCGGAAACCCCTCCGGAACGATTGGAGTGGGCCAGAGCAGCACAGTACAAATCCAATACGCTCCGACAGCGGCCGGAGCCGTGACCGGCAGCCTCACGATCGTGAGTGACGCCTCGAATTCACCCGTGACCGTTTCGCTGACCGGCACGGCCACGCAATCTGGTCTGACGATTTCCCCGTCCGCGTTGACATTTGGAAATGTGGTTGTGGGACAGAGCGGCACGCAGCGCGTGAAGCTGACGAATTCTGGGAACTCGAATCTGACGATTAATCTGGCGACGGTCGCCGGAACGGGCTTCGGAATCAGCGGGCTTTCTTTGCCGACGATTCTGACAGCCGGACAAAGCCTTTCGTTCAGCGCGCAATTTGCGCCGACAGCGGCGGGCGCCGAATCGGGTGGCATCAACTTCACCGACAGCGCGCCAGGCTCCCCCCAAGTGCTGAGCATGGTTGCCACCGGTGTGGCCACTGCGTCGAACCTGAATGCGAGCCCGGGCAGCGTGGCATTCGGCAACGTAGCAGTGGGCAGCACGGGCCAGCAAACCATCACACTGACGAACACGGGGAACGCCAGCGCGACCATTTCGGGAATCAGCGCGAGCGGGACGGGCTTCAGCGCGACGGGGCTTACAACTCCGTTGACGCTGACGGCAAACCAGACGACCACGTTTGCGGCGAAGTTTGCGCCGACTACCGCGGGAAATGCCACCGGTAGCATTGTCATCAGCGACAACGCTAACAATCCGACGGTTTCGATTGCACTCAGCGGAGCCGGGGTGCAGGGCGCGCTGAGCGCGAATCCATCTAGCATCAATTTCGGGTCGCTGCTGGTGGGTGCGAGCGGGTCGGTGAATGTGACGTTGAGCAACTCCGGGACGGCCAGCGTTGCCATCTCGCAGGGCAGCGCACTGGGAACGGGATTTAGCATCAGCGGCCTGTCCGTGCCACTAACGCTGACTGCGGGACAGACCACAACCTTCGCAGCCAAGTTCTCGCCCACCGCAGCGGGCAGCGCCACGGGGAGCGTTTCGATCATCAGCAACGCGCCGGGATCACCGCTGGTCATAGCTTTGTCGGGGTCTGTTACCGCAGCCCAGCCGCAGCTGACGATCAGCCCCGCGAGCGTTGTATTTGGCAGCGTCTCAGTAGGTAGCAGCGGCACCAAGACCGTCACCCTGACGAACGCGGGCAACGCTACGTTGACGGTGACGCAAGCGACGCCTGCGGGCAGCGGATTCAGCATGACCGGCGCGAGCTTGCCGATGACCATCACGGCCGGCAACAGCGCATCGTTCTCCGCAGTCTTCGCGCCTAGCGCGACGGGAGCAGCGTCTGGCAGCATCGCGGTTACGAGCAACGCTCCGGGTTCGCCCGCGACGATTACCTTGACCGGAACGGGAATTCAAGGACAGCTTGGGGCAAGCCCCAGCAGCGTCACTTTCGGCTCGGTCGCGGTAGGCAGCACCGGCTCGCAGACCATTACGCTAACCAATTCCGGCTCGGCCAGCGTGACGATCTCTTCGGCCTCTGCCACCGGATCCGGGCTGAGCATCAGTGGATTGAGCACGCCGGTGACGTTGGGCGCAGGGCTTACGACCACATTCAGCGCCCAGTTCGCGCCGACATCCACCGGGGCCGCGAGCGGGAGCATTTCGATAGCCAGCAACGCGCCGAACTCTCCGCTAACCATCGCGCTGAGCGGGACCGGCACGCAGCCGCAGATTTCGGCAACGCCTTCGAGCGCGGCCTTCGGGAACGTGGTGGCCGGCACGAACAATTCGCAGACCATCACGCTTACAAATGGCGGCAGCGCCAGCCTGACGATTTCCTCGGTCACGACTTCCGGGACGGGCTTCAGCGTGACGGGGATCACGACGCCGCTGACTATCGCCTCAAGCAAGACGACGACGTTTAACGCGGTTTTTGCACCGACGGCTGGTGGAAGCGTCACCGGATCGGTAACTCTGGCCAACAACGCGCCCAATTCGCCGCTCGTTATTTCGCTGAGTGGGACCGGAGTAGCGGCGACTCGCGTTCTCGGATTGAGTACCACCACCCTGAGCTTCGGGAACGTGAACGATGGAAGCAACAGTTCGTTGAGCACGACGCTGACGAACAACGGGAATAGCAACGTGACGATCTCGGGCGTGAGCGTGACGGGGACGGGCTACACTGCCAGCGGCGTGACCTCCGAAGAAACGCTGACGCCGAACCAGTCGGTTACAGTCACAGCGGAATTTGCTCCGACTGCGGCGGGGTTAGTCAACGGGGGCGTGACCATCGCGAGCAACGCCACGAACACGCCATCAACGGTCACGCTTTCGGGCACAGGGGTTGCGACGACCGCTTACAACGTGGCGCTGACCTGGACGGCCAGCACCTCCACGGTGAGCGGCTACAACGTTTACCGTGGCACGAGCTCGACGGGGCCGTATTCAACCAAGCTTAATCCCTCGCTGGTCTCAAGCTTGGGCTTTACGGACTCCACGGTCAGCGACGGGCTAACGTACTACTACGTCGTCACGGCGGTGGATTCGAACAATGTGGAAAGCGTGGATTCGACGCCTGCCAGCGCGATGATTCCATAAGGGGAACGCGACAGCCAGGAATTCGCAGGAGGCGGTAAACCTCAGGCTCTAAAGCAGTTCGGCAAGGACGGGCGGCCAAACAGCAGGCCGTCCCGGGCATACTGAAGAAGACTGTCCCCATGGACAGGGTAACACCCCTGTCCCAAGTGTGTACCCTCGGCCAGTAGTTCCTGAATTTGCTCCCGTGGACAATGCGGTTGGTGATGATACGTGTCCCTATCCTGGAGGGAGCCCGCGTGAACGACGCAACTCGTTCACGGAAATCTGCTCTCGCATCGATCCTACGCGCTGCTTCGGCGGGCGCCGTCCTGCTCGCGATGCTGGTGACTTCCGGCTGCGTGGGCGTCACCGGCAAGGGGACGCCCAACACGACCGGAGTTGCGATTGATGTGTCGCCCAGCACCGTGAGCTTTGGAGACCTGGCGGTGGGCAAGAGCGCAGCCCACACAGTTTCCCTCACGAATACTGGAACGGACGTGCTGACCATATCGGCAATCTCGGTGGCAGGCACTGGGTTCACGGCCGCCGGACCGCACTTGCCGATTTCATTGAGCGCGGGCCAGAGCACTTCGATTACCGCAACGTTCAAACCGAGCGTCGGTGAAAAGGAAACTGGAACCATCACGATCGCGAATAGCGCGCCGGACTCCCCTGCCATGGTGACGCTCAGTGGCCAAGGAACCACCACGGCTGAGCTGACGGCATCGCCTGCGTCGGTGGCATTCGGAAGCGTCGCGGTCGGGAGCGAAGCGACCCAGACGATTCATGTGACGAACACTGGAGACTCAGCCGCTACAATTTCCAAAGTAGCGTTCGCGGGGACGGGAATCAGCGTTGCGGGGATGACGGCGCCGGCGACGTTGGCTGTCGGAGGGTCAACGAATCTTACCGTCACGTACAAGCCTGTCGCGGCAGGGACGCTGGCCGGAACAGTATCCATCTCCAGCAACGCTTCCGATCCCAGCGTGGTGGTTAACCTCAGCGCGACCGCTACGTCCTCGACGCTGTCGGCAACGCCTGCGTCCGTCAGCTTCGGAAACGTGGTGGTAGGAAGCGACACGACACAGTCGATTCGCCTGCAGAACATTGGGACTTCGGATATAACCATTTCCAGCGTCTCACCCTCCGTTGCGACCGTTGCGGTCTCGGGGGTTTCTACTCCTGCAAAGCTGGCGCCTGGTACAAGCCTGACGTTCACGGCTGCGTACAAGCCTACAGCCGCCGCCAGCATCACGGGCAAGATCACCGTCGCGAGCAACGCCGTTGGCTCGCCAACGATTATTGACCTGAGCGCGACCGCCGCCGCCGCTGCGATTCAGTTGACGCCTAGCGCAACGAGCTTGAACTTCGGCAGCGTGAGGGTGGGATCCTCCGGCACATCTCAACTGACGGTAAAGAGCACGGGCAACAAGAACGTGACGATTTCCAGCGTGGCGGTGAGCGGCACGGGATTCACGCTGGGGAGCTCCGCGGCGAACCTGGTGCTGGATCCAACGCAGTCTGCTGCTTATACCGTTGATTTCGATCCCAAGGCTGCGGGCAGCCCAACCGGAACGCTCACCATCACCAGCAACGCGGCCAACTCACCGACGAAAATAGCGCTGTCCGGAACCGCGGTCGCGGCCTCGGCGCAACACACCGTGGCGCTGAGTTGGGATCGCAGCAGTTCATCTGTGACGGGATATTTCGTATATCGCGGTTCGAAACCCAGCGGACCGTACGCGCAGCTCAATACCTCGGCGGACGCAAGTCCGTCGTATTCAGATACCACCGTTGCCGACGGCCAAGTTTATTATTACGTGGTGACTGCGGTGGACTCCAGCAACATTCAGAGCGCTTACTCCAACCAAGTATCGGTGACGATACCTTCGAATTAATTCGCGAGTTGTTCGCGAGCTTCCGGCAGTAACAATCGAACCCCATCCTCGAGTTCTGGTGCACTCGCCGCCGTTGCGCGAAGGGGGCACCTCCGGTCGCCGCGACTACGTTGCGG
>JBAQJS010000083.1:0-40256 GCA_049300435.1 Candidatus Acidiferrales bacterium
CCGTAGATCGCAATGTTGTAAGTCGGGTCGCCCGACTCCAGCAAATTCTGCAAGCGAATCGTGATGGTCTGCGCCCCCAGCCCCAGCGGGTCGTCCGCGGAAGCAGCCGCCGCGCTCGCGCCGGCGCTCACGCTGCCGCTCGCCTTTGCGCCCACCACCGCCGCCGCGTTCCGCGCCGCTGCCGCAGTGGCGCCGCGCGTGACGATGACGTTGCTCCCGGCATCGTCGGTGATCCCGCCCGCATCCGCCAGAATCTCCAGCAAGGTGGTCGCGCGAATCACCTGATAAACCATCGGCTTCACCACCGCGCCGACCACGGAAACCGGCTGGCTGTTCTGCTCCTTCACGAAGACGGAAACCTGCGGATGACTCACCAGGCCGTTTTCGATCAGCAGTTGCTCCATTTTTTCTTCGAGCTGGAAAGGCGTCAGGCCCGTCGCCGTAATCCGGCCCGGAATCAGGGGATACGAGATATCTCCCGCATCACCAACCCGAACGTCCCGGGAAAGTTCCGGCACATCGAACACTTCAATGTGCAGCAAGTCGCCGGTTCCGATGGGCACGTCGTGCGGCCGCGTGCGCTCTACCGCCGCCAGCTCCTGAATTTTCTCGTTGGTCTGCTGCGGAGTTTCCAGCTTTTGCTGGGCATACAGCGCCTGGGCGCCACACAACACCAGCACGGGCGCGATTAGGACAAGCTCCGCTCGGATCCAGTCCGTAATGGTCCGGACTGTCCACTTCTTCCCTATATGTAACATCGCAAACACTATCCCTTAGCGAGTGCGCCGCTGTCAACCCGCGATGCCCCGTACGTAATTTATAGATAATTGCACTAGGATAGCCGGAGCGGGTTAAGAAACTCTCATGGGGGAGGCCTCGCCACCATCACACCGCACGCGCCCCGCGCCTCGCTTACTACCTCCCCAACCCGCGCTCCCACCCCGCTCCGCGACGACTCCAACTACCCCCAAGCCATAATTCCTCATCGCACCTCAGTCTTCGTCTTCCCGTTCGCGCACGCGTTTGCGGGTGCGCACCGCCGGCGCGCCCTGCGAGGGCAGAGGCGTGGTCGTCGCCAGGTGGGCCTGCAGCAGAAACAGGAGCGCATTCGAAGGGATGTGTAGGTTGAAATCCACCAGGCTGTGCAGCAACAGGCCGGCCAGCGCGGTGATGGCTCCGGCGTGAACGGCGCGCGAAAAATGGCCCTGCTCGGCCCGGAAATTCCTGGACGCGTCGCGGAATAGAATCCACAGGAACCCGAGGCCGCACAAGCCTCCCAGAAGGCCCGTTTCCGCGAGCAATTCGATGTAGTCGTTGTGCACGTGGTCCACGACGTTGCCGTCATAAAGCGTTTCGTAACGCGGGTATACCGCGACCAGCGTGCCCAGTCCCGCGCCCTTGATGGGGTGATCGAAGAATATGTGCGCGGCCCCGCGAAACATGGTAGCGCGGCGGGACAGCGTGATTTCTCCCGGGTGCAGCGTGGAAAACCGTTCGATGGCCTTCCCGGCGCCCAGCCAGGCAATCAACGCCAGCGCCGCGAAACCCACGATGGCCAGCGCCACCAGCCGTGGCCCTTCGGGCGCTTTGCGGAAGCGCGCCAGCAGCGCCAGAACCGCAATTTCGAAGGCGAAGCTGACGATGCCGCCGCGCGAGCCGGAAAGGATCATCGCGCCGACGGGAATGATCACCAGCAATCCGGTGAGGGGAATCACGTCGCGGCGCAGCCCGCGGAACACCAGCAGCGCTAGGCCTGCCGGAAGAGTCAATTCGACGAATCCGGCAAAATGATTGCGGTTCACGAACGGGCCGAAAGGGTCGCCGCCCGCCGTCAGCGTCCGGAATCCGTAGATTTTCGCGTCGGAAGTGAAGTGCTGCACGATGCCCAGCAGCGAGACGGTAAAGCATAGGAAAATCAGGAACCACACCAGCAGCGTCAGCTCGCCGCGCTCGCGAAAAACCTGCGTCGCAAGAAAGAAAATCAGCAGGCAGGCGCCCAGTTTCAGCAGTTCGACATGCGTGAGAAAGGGATACGGCGTCGCGCGCAGCGCGAATTGCGCCAGGCCGATTGCAAACAGCCCCAGCAGCGGCCAGTTCAGCGGATTCCAGTGAATCTTCACGCGCTCATCGAGAAACACTAGCGCGGCCCAGCCCACGAACAGCAGCCCGGCGCCGATTTCCAACAGCGATTCCGACCACACTTCCACCGCGCCGAAAGCCAGCACGGAAAAGGCGAATAGAAACAGCAAGCCGCCGCGGATTACCGTCATTGCGAGGGGGTCCCCTGGCCTTCCGTGGGAACCAGCGAGACGTCGGCGATCCACACCGAGCCGCTCAGCTTGTTTTCGAAAAGGCGGCTGCCCGCACGTCGCAGCCGCACCACCACGAAGTGCGTTTCCGGACCGGTGGTCACGTCCATATCCGTCGCGGTCCAGGGACGAGAGCCCATGAAATTGTCGCTCAGCACGTTCACCGCGCCATTGTGATTGGGGTCCGTTACCCAAAAGCGCATCCCGCTCTCGGTGGTGATTTCCTCCGTGCGCATGTAGGCGTGAAAACGGTACGTGTGGCCCGGTTCCACTGGCACGTATTGCGCGGGTTCTTCCACGTCCAGATTGCTCCCGCCGCCGAAATCCAAGCGCACGGTGCGCGCGCCGTAGGAGGGAGGCGCGGTGTCAAAATCAATCGCCACGCCCAGGGGCGAGTGCCATCGCCAGCCGAGTCCTCCGTTCGCGAAATCGCGCGAAAAATCGCCGTTCCACACCAACGAGTGATTCGTGGGCGGGTCGTGCGGCATTCCCGCCGCGCTCAGAGCTTCCAGCCACGCCTGCCGCGCTTCCGCCGCGCGGTCGTCTTGAATCAATTCATCGAAGAAGGGAAACGTTCGCGGCAGCGCGACGAACTGCCTTTGCGATAGCAGCCGGCGCCAGACCGCGAGCGCCGCATCCGGCTGGCGGATCGAAGCGAAGAAATCCAGTGCTTCCACGTACGCGTCCACGTCCGCCGGTAGCACCTGGTCCAGCAGGACGGTTACGTCCAGGCTCGAGCGCCACACCCGCGATATCGCCAGCGTCAGCAAGCGAGGGTCGGACTGCACCGCGTGCCG
Source organism: Candidatus Acidiferrales bacterium (assembly GCA_049300435.1). Classification (GTDB taxonomy): domain Bacteria; phylum Acidobacteriota; class Terriglobia; order Acidiferrales; family UBA7541; genus Palsa-295. Next base: position 3,107 of record JBAQJS010000083.1, read on the forward strand.
GATTTCCGCATATCCGGCGGCGTCCTGATCCTGGCGCAAAAGAAAATTCCCGTAATTCCACGCGACTTCCGCGGAGAGCGGGTACACCGCGCGCGCCCGCTCAAAGGCGTGCTGCGCTCCGGCCAAATCCCCGTTGTCCTCGTAAGCGCCCGCTAGGTTCATCCAGAGCGTGGCGGAGAGCGGATCATCCTGAATCGCCCGCTGGTAATCGCCCACGGCCTCGGCGGGGTCGGGGTCCGCGAAGTCGAGTTGGCGGTGCCGGCCCAAAATATCCCAGGCCGCCGCGTTTCCGGGTTCCAGCGTGGCGCCGCGCTCGATCGTCGCGAGCTGTTGCGAATGAATGCGATGCTCGGCCAGCCATATCCGGCTGGCCTGGTAGCAGAGAAAAGTGCCGGTCATCAGAGCGACAGCCAGAATAAAGGGGCGCGCGCGTGCTTCCTGAAGTGTGGGCGGCACAATGCCGTAATGTCCTATGACTATCGCTCTTTTCGCAAGGTTAAATTCAGGTCAGACGGACACACATTCTTGCGCCAGGCGGTCTCGCTGCTGCGTGAGCCAAGGAACGTCGCAGCGCGCTGCCCGCGGCGCGCTCGCGCGGCTTATCTCACCCCAAAATTGTAGATAATTCCCACCGCGCCGCGGTAGTTCCCTTGGGACATCCCGTTGTAACTTCCGGTGCTGTTGATGATGCCGAAGTTGGTGTGCTCGTAGTCCGCCTCGATCAGCCGGATCGTCCAGCGTCGCTTGAATCTCACATCCAGCCCGCCGCCGCCCATCCACGCCAGCGAGGAGCCCGAGATGCTCAGATCGCCGTAGCCTCCCTGGGGCTTCAGGTGAAAAGCGCTGTAGGCGGGACCGATCAACACCTCTCCAAACGGAATGATCTTGTGGCGGTGGCCCAGCGGATAAATTCGCGCGCCGAACATCAATGTGTAGAGCTGCGTATCTCCGTTCGTGAAGCCGATGTTGTACGCTCCCGATAGATCGGCCGCCGCGCTCAGCCAGCGGAAAATGCGGTAGTCCGCATACATCGAAAATCCGTTCATATTCTGCCGGTGGGTGTCCGCTTCCAGCAAGGTCCGGTACATATACCCGCCGCCCAGCGAAAACCTCGACCGCGACGGTTTCTCCAAATGGAAATGCGGCTTCCCCAGGTGAGGCGGGGGCAGGTGCGGCCATAACGCCGCCGGCTCGGGACTCGCGAGCGGCTCGGAACTATCCGCAGTCTCGGCACTGGGCGCGACGCTGCTACCGACGAAAGGTCCGGGACCAAACAACGAGAACTCCTGCGCCTTCACGGGCAGGCCGAAGAATGCAAACAGCAATACGATTCCCGCTACCTTTTTCATCAACTGCTTCCTCCCGTAAAGGCTTGGTGTTCCGCGTCGTTTGTTCCGCGAGTTTTCAGATGCAGGCGCCCGGGAATACGTTGGCACGCAGCGCCACTAAGGATAGATGGAAAGCCATTTTAAGTGTAGTCCTGCCGGAAAATTACCCAGGAGGCCGGAAAGGCCTGTTTTCGCGGGGCTGGCTCGCCGGCTCTTGTAGCTGCAACTATGCCGCGCGCAGGACCGCGCCGCAAGGTCGGCCACACAAAGAAAAAGGCCGCGCGACCCCGGGAGGGACCGCGCGGCCCGAATGCAATCCAATCACACGGCTATTGCGAGATCGCTACGTTCACCGTGATGGCCGACTTGGTAACGCCACCCGACGAAGGCGTGATCGTCAACGTGCCGGACTTGGCCGGCGCCGGACTTCCCGAGCAGCCCGCGATGACCACGAACACCAGCATCGCTCCCGCCATTCCCATCCGCGTGCGGAACCGTCGCGCCGAAGGCAGCAGGAACAGCAAACCCATCGCCAGGATCACGAAGACCACCTGCCTCGGGGAAACCGGCGGCGGCAGCTTCATGCTCTGCGGCGCGACGATGAAGGAAGCCGCCGTGAGCATCCCGCTCGCGGTCGCTCCCGGCGCTGCGGCGGCATTGGTCGTGGGAACCGCGCAGGACGAAATCAGCGCGCTGGGCGTGCAAGTGAAGGCGACCGCTCCGGTAAACCCGCCCAAGCCGGTAATGGTCACCGGGAACGTGCCGGTAGCGCCCTTGGCGATCGGGATGTTACCAGGAGCCGTGACCGAGAAATCCCAAGCCGTGCCGGACAACGCCACTGTTTGCGGGCTGCCGCTGGCGTTGTCGGTAACCGTAATGGCGCTGGTGACCGCCCCCGGCGCCGTGGCCGCGACCGGGCTGAACGTGACGTTCAACACGCACGGCGTTCCGCCCGGCGACACCGCGATGGTGACGGGCAACGTGCAGCTGTTCGAAGCAATCGCAAACGGATCCGTGCCGGGAATAGTGATTGCGGTGATGGTCAAAGGCACCGTGGTGCTGGGATTGCTGATCGTTACCGTCAGCGGAGGCGTGCTGGTCGTGGTGAGCAGTTGGCCGCCGAAGCTAAGGCTGGTGGGCGAGAATATGATGCTGCCCACGGTGCTGCTCCCATTGCCGCTCAGTGCCACCACCAGGGGATGGTTTTGGCCGTCCAGCGAATCGAAAATCTGCAGCGTCGTGGATTCAGCGGCGTTGAGCGAGGGCGTGAACGTCGCTCCGATCGTGCAGCTCGCTCCCCCCGCCAGCGATGCCGTGCACGGCGAGGTGCCGCCGGCCGCTCCCGCAAAGTCCGCGGCGTTGCCTCCGTTGGTCGAAGGCGGCAGGGTCAAGCCGACGGCCGCGCTCGTGTTATTCGTCACCGTAACGTACTGCGCCGTCGAAGGCGTGTGGATCAACTGCGTACCGAAGTCAATGCTGGTTGGCGAGACGCTGATCGTCGGACTCGGAGTCAAGTCCGCCACAAACGCATTGGTCTGTGAGGTGGCAGCTTTGAACGTGGTTTGGTATGCCCCCGTGGTAACTGGAAAATCCGACGTTCCGGCTTGTCCTGTGAAATAGACATTCCCCGAGAAAAGCCCGATGCCGAATCCGGCGTCGCCTACCACCGGGGGCGGTGCGGTACTCCCACCGAAGTACGTGGAGTACGTCAATTGGGCCTGCGCCGTTGCGCCAGCCGGATTGATCTCGGTAACGAATGCCGTGCCAGCGTTGTTCCTATCGGACGTTTGAAACGCGCCCTGCGTAATGGGAAAATTGCCCGAACCTGTGAATCCGGTGACATACGCGTTGCCCGACGAATCTACTGCGATCGCATTCCCGACGTCGCCGTTGCTTCCGCCTAGCATCGTCGAGTACGTCAACGCGCCGGTTGCGGGGTTCACGACAGAAACGAAAGCGACGCTATTAGTGGCGGTGGGGTATCCCGCCGGTGGGGGAATCGTCTGACCGGCCGGCACCACGGGGAAGTCCGCCGAATACGTTTGGCCGGTCACGTAAACGAGATTACCCGGTCCCACGGCGATTGCGTACGCCAAATCCTCAGTGGTCCCACCCACGCACGTGGAATAAGTGAGAGCTGGCGTAGCGGTGTTGATCTCGGTGACAAATACAGAACCCGTGTCCCGGCAAGTCGAGACCTGCGTGCCCTGCTTGGGAAAGTCGGTAGAGGTAGTCGCACCCGTAACAAATGCTTCGTTGCTTCCGCCGAGGGCCAGTCCGAGCGCGATATCGCCATAGGAGAATGCGGAGACCGGGCTTCCCGTGCCGCTGCCGCCCAAATAAGTGGAGAAAACTAGTGAAAGCGGACCCGTGGCGGCACTCGGATTGAACTCCGAGAGAAATGCGTTTCCGTCGGGGCTCGTCTGAGACGGAAAGAGTGGGTTTACCGTCGGAAAGTTGGTCGAGAATGTTGACCCGGCCACATAGGCATTTCCGCTCGCGTCCACGGCGATGCCGTAGCCCGAGTCTGCCGTGTCTCCTCCCAGGTAGGACGAATAGGCCAGTTGCGCCGCGCCCATATTCCCCGGGATCAGCTTGGTGACATAGGCGGCTCCGCCGCTGGCGGTTCCCGACGGGCCCGGTTGGCCAATGTACGCGTTCGTAGTCACCGGAAAATCCGGCGAATAGGTTCCGCCTGTCACGTAAATATTGGCGGGAGTGGCCGTATCCACAGCGATGGACTCCGCGTAGTCGCCTCCAGACCCGCCCAGATACGTCGAATACAGGAGCGCGCTGCCGCCAGGATTCAGCTCGGAAATGAACGCGGCCCCGAGTCCAGTTACGTCCGGCGGCGTGCCGGATTCCGGATTCATCTGCGGAAAGTCCGTCGAGGTAGTTTGACCTGCCACATAGGCGTCGCCCGCCGCGTCGAGCGCCAGGCCGTAGGCCACGTCGTCCGTCGTCCCGCCCAGATATGTCGAATAGTTAAGAATCGGGTCAATGGTCAGAGGCTGGCTGCGATCGTATCCGGCCACTACAAAGCGGATTTGATGGTCAGTCGCAATCGTGTAGTTTCCCGCAATCTCGCGCCGCTCGCCGTTCACTTCCTGATAGATCAGCGGCTTCTGTAACGCCACCTTTCCACCCGCCACGCTCATCAGCACATCGCCCCGCGCATTCAATTCCAGCGTTCGCGCGCCGCTCACGTTCAGTGCGATGGCCTTGGGGTCCGCTCCGGGCGCGACCACGAAGTCGTACTCCAGGCGCCGTTCGCGTCCGTAAAACACCACGTCCACGCCGGGATAGATGCTCTGGTAGCGCACGGCCTCATACGAAGGAATATCGGTGTGCCATTTCTTGGGATCGTTGCCCACGAAGTAGTTCACTTTTCCCGGCAACTGTTTCGTTCCGGCAATCTCCGCCGCCGGATTCGCTCCGTCGAAGTGCATACGCAGCACGGAAGTCTTAGCCGCGGCATTCCTGCTGCGCCGCGATCGTACGGCCAGCAAAGGAGAACGCTTCGCCGCTGTGGCGCTGCCGCTCGATGCATGGCGCAACGTGAAAACCGCGCCTTGGTTTGTCAGGAACAATTGATAGCCCTGCCCGTGCGCCAGGTAGCGAACTTCTGGCGCGGTTTGCCCTTGATTCGCCTCGAAGGCCAGCGGCAGTTTTCCATAATTCCGCGCCACATCTTCCTTCTGCGCGGCGGAAAGTGTCGCCGCGGGCTTGGCGATGACTTCGGTGGGATTGGCTGTGACCTTCTGCGATACCTGCGCGCCCTGCCGGGCCGTGAGCGAGAAAAACAACACCGGAATAGCCAGTGCCACGCCAGCGATGCCTGCAATCTTTACCAGCGGCGATTTCGTCTCCATGGAAGTTCTCCTCAGTTGCTTTTCGTTAGGATGTTTCGTGGGTTAGGGAAATTGTGGAAGCGCCCGGCTCGAATAACATTAGAAAATCTTCACTTCGCGTACTCGCGATTACCCACGTCCTCTGGCGAAGGTGCCGATTCGTGGGGGACGGACACGCCATTCGAAGGTGGATAGTAGCACAGCCGGATTTCACGCGAATACCATGAATGCCCATTTATTCCACTACATGGTATTCAAAAAGCTACTCCGTTGAATGAATAACCGGTCTGGCAATCGTGCAAGGAAACACAGGTATTTACGGGCGGGTTCTCGGCCTTGCGCTTTCCAGCAGGGCGCAAAGTTCCGCCAGGCGGCCGGCATCCTGATGCGCGCACAGCAGGCGGATCGGAACGCGCGGCGCCAGCCGCCCCAGCATGTCGAATTCTTTCGCGCGCATGCCGATGTCCAGGGTGTTGGTCGCGAAGGTGTTAGCGACCAACGAAAGGAAGGCCTTCTGCGCGGCCAGTTCCTCCACTACCGGAGCCGGATCGCCTCGCCGCTCGCCCAGGATGTAGATCGCAGCCAGCGGCAAGGCCCGTTCCTCGAATCGCAGCTGCTGCTTCCCCAATAGCAGATAGCGCTTCTCGTAATTCGCGCTGAATTGCGGCAGCGCCTCCGCGGAACCGTACAGCGATTGCACGGATTCCGGCCAAAGGCACAGGTACGGATACGCCGGATGAACGAAGAAAGCTCCGTCGCGCTCGGAGAGCGCTACCACGTCATCCGACAGGATCGCGTGGCCCCGCCGCGCCAGCGCCGCCGCCGTCGTGGACTTTCCCGCGCCCTCGGAGCCTACAAACGCCACCGCTTCTTCGCCAAACGCCACCGCGCTCGCGTGCAGGCAGGTCACGCCCCGCAGTCGCAGCAGAATCCCCAGAACGGGCCCCAGCAGATACGTGGCCGTGTCTTCGATTTCCAAGTTCGCGGGCCATGTCGCCCACACTTCGCCGCCTTCGCGCTCTAGCCAGAACTGCGTTCCGTCAAAATAGGCCAGCCGCAAATAAGGGGAACCCGCCGCCTTCCAGATCGTCAGCGCCGGGTTGCCCGCGGCGTCCTTGTAGGAAGTGGCGTAGCTCAATTCCTCCGCTCCGGACGAGCTGGCCGCGTGAGACTCGGGATAAGCATTCAGGTGAATCGTCACGCTATGGGCGCGCGACGATTCCGAAAGGGAGCGCTCCCGTTCCGGCGGGAGCGAAGTTAAATTCGGCAAGGGCAGATTGGAACGGAGCAGTAAGCCAAATACGGCGTAGCTGAAGTTCGCTGCGGTCAACGACGGGGTTCCATTGGCGGGCTGCATCAACCCTGATGCGAGCTTTCGGGGTTCTCTCGCTTCGACGCTATCACTGGCTCGCTAAACAGGTTGCCGGCGTTCGCGGTTAGTGGCCTTGTTGGCAATCGCGCGGCTTCCGGCTCGGCTACGCGTGTGTCTTCGTGCGCGGAAAGTGTCCCCCGTCGCGATTGGCGGTCATACCGACCTTCTGCGTCAATTCCCGCACGGTACCGTAAACCGTTATGATAGGAGGTGAATAGGGCTTCTTATTATCCCGTTTTACGGGCTTAAGCATTGCGGACCTCCGCACGCAAGTTATACCGGACCTTACGCGCTGACTGCAACCAAAAGTTAAGGCAAAGCGGGCGAACATTCGCTTCAGCCTCGCGCCAGTTCGTTTCATTTTGAAGCGTCGGCAGCGCCGATTTATCAATGTACGAATCCATCTCTGCATCCCATTCGACTTGCTCCATCCATCCCGTTTGCGATTGCCGCAGGTGCTCTACCAAGGGGCTGCCCGCCAGAGGCGTCTTCCGCCGCCTGCGCACGCTTTCCGGCATTCGCCCCGCTCCTGCCTCCCGCAAAAGCCTCTTCTCGAAGATCCACGGAAAGGGCGGCAGCGCCAGCAGGAAATTCACGACGCGCAAATCCAGGAAGGGATGCCGCACTTCGACCGGGCAACGCGTGACCCCTGGATCTTGCAGTTCGAACATGGCTGACCAGTGAGGCAAAGAAAGCGAGGCGTGAGCCTTGGGCAGCACCGGATGAGGGCGCTCGGCTGGCAGCTCGCTCCACTCTTTTTGGCGTTCCTTCAAATTCAAGCGCCGCGCGAAATCCGCCGCTAGCCAGCGCGGATACACCGGCGCGGTGGGATCTTTCCCGAAAGCGCCGCGCGCGCGGCGTTTTAATCCGGGCAGAATCGAGGGACGCTGCCAGAGATAGCTCGGAGTTTTCGCAAGCAGGCTGCGCCATTCCCGGCGCCGCATCATGTTCCGCACGAACGGCCACATCTCGAAGTGCATCAGGTTGTCTGCGCCTTCACCTGAAAGCACGACCCGGCAATCCGCGGAGATCGCGCGAAACTGGTCGAACAGGCCAGCGAAAAACGGATCGTCCACCGGCTCGGGCGACCTGGTTTCCGGCTCCTCCCAGCGCTCAAACGGCCGCAGGCCGTCCAGCGGAATGCATTGCAGCGGAATTTTCAGGAACTCCGCCGTCTCGCGCGCATGCTCGCCGTCCCGGTCGGGAATCAAGGACTCATAGACCACCGTGTAAGCGCGCAAGTCCGACGTCGCGCCGGCGCAGGCTGAAAGTTCGCGCGCCGTGGCCGCTACCGTCGCTGAATCCAGGCCGCCGCTCAGCAGGATTCCCGCGCGCTCCACGCGCGTGCGGTCCGCCACCGCGGCCTGCAGCACGATCTGGAAATGCTCCACGTAGTCTTCGGCGCGCTGATAGCGGATGCGCCCTTCCGTGGGCGCGGACCAGTAGCGCTGCAGGCGCAGGCCCTCGCGCGATATCGTCAACGTATGCGCCGCGGGCAGCCGCCGGATGTCCCGGAAAGTCGTGCTGGCCGCGTCGCAGTTCACTCCCAGGAGCAGAAAATCCCCGGCGGCCGCGTCGTTCAATTCGCTGGAGACCTGCGGATGCTGGCGCAGGCAATCGAGTGTGTTGCTGAAAAGAAAAAGCTCGCCCAGTTCCGCGTAGTAAAAAGGCTTCACGCCAAAATGATCGCGCGCGCAAAAGAGCTGCTTCCTGCGCGCGTCCCAGATCGCGAAAGCGAAATCCCCGCGCAGGTGTTGCACGCATTCCGCGCCCCACGCCGCGAACGCCCGCAAAATCAGGGCGGAATCCGTGGTCGCGCGCACCGGCGCGCCGTGGCCCTGCTGCTCCAGTTTCTTCTCCAGTTCCTCGCGGCAGTCTATCCGCGCGTCCGCCGTGATCCACAGCTGCCCGTCGAAACTCGCCGGTTGCCGCTCGATCTGCGATTCGCGCGTGCTGCGCAGCATGGTGTGGCCGAAGCCGACGGCGCCGTCCGACCAGGTTTCGCGCCCGTCCGGTCCGCGATACCCCAGAAAATGGGCGAGCGACTGCAACAGCTTCCGGTCCACCGGTGCGCCGCTGCGCTCGTAGATGCCCACGATCCCGCTCAATCGGTTCGCGCCTCCAACGGCAATATCGGCCCCTCGAATGGTACGAAGTGGCGATGCTCCGCGCCGCCGTTCTCCAGCGCTGCGGAATCCACTTCCACCCACGCGTGCGCTTCGAAGCGCTCCTGCTCCTTGCGCGCCCCGATGCGCAGTTCCGCCGCAATTCCGCGCCGCCGCAGCAGCCACCACAGCACCAGCGATTGCTCCAGGCAATTCGTCGCGCAGAAAAAATTCCGCGCCGCCGCCGCGCACAGGCGCGCGATCACCTCCGCGGATTCTTTCCGCGCCGCCGCCGGCAGTTGCCCGGCCGCGTTCGCCGAAGGTCCCAGCCATCCCAGCGCGCTCTTCCAGCGGCGAAAGCCCGCCAGCCGCAGCCCCAGCCACGTTGCCAGCAATCCGCCCGCGGCCTCGAGCACGATTCCCCGCTCGTAGCCGCTCAGCCGCCGGAATCTCCGCCACCGTTCGCTCATGTTTGCGTCATTGCCTTTAAACCCGTTGCGGCCGGCGAAGCTGGAGTATGCCCTGTCGAACTTGAACCCGCCCGCCCGCGCAAAGTCGCGCCGCTCACGACCCCGCCGCCGCGCCGCGCACTTCGATCAACCCTTCGCCGCGCATCGTCTCCAGCAGCGCCAGCAAATCGTGCCCGCAGCGCTCTTCATCCACTTCATATTCCTCGAGTAACGCGTCCCGCAATTCGCCCACGCTCTTCGGCTGCTTCAGCAAATCCCATACCCGCGCCCCCACCGGATTCATCCCGTAGTACACGCTGTTCTTCAAATTCAAAATGGCCGACTCCTCACCCAGAGGGCAGGACACCTGTTCGGATGCAGCAACAACTATCGTATGAAAGGAGAGAGGTGCGTCCATTTCGGCCGCTCCCAAATTTTGGGCTGGGTTGGTCCCGCCGCCCGCCGGTTCGGCGACGGTGGATCGGTACGGCACATACGCCCAGCAGGCACCGCCCCGTCCGCCACTATTCTACTGACACTCGCCTCCTACGGCAACGACGGAACTGGATTCGTCCCCGCGATTTCGGTTATAACGACCGGGATGCCCGCGCCCGCTATCTTCGTCGAATCGCTCGAGAAATTTTTCCCACCCGCGCTTTCCGGCTGGCGCGCACTCCTCCATCCCCTCGCCCGCCCCACCGAACGCGCTCTCGCGGGGATTTCCTTTTCGGTCCAACCCGCTGAGGCCGTTGCAATCGTGGGGCCGAACGGCGCTGGTAAATCTACTCTCCTCCGCATCCTCGCCACCTTGATTCTTCCCACCCGCGGCCGCGCCGCCATCTCCGCCTGTGACGTCGCCCGCCAGCCCTCCCGCGCGCGCCGCCAGCTCGGCTATCACACCGGCGGTGACGAAGGTTTCTACACTCGTCTCAGCGCCCGCGAAAATCTGCGTTTTTTCGCGGCCATGAATAACATGTCCAACGCCGAAGCTCGCCGCCGCATCGCGCTCACCGCCGAACGCATGGGCATCGCCGCGGAACTCGATCGCCAGGTGCGCACTCTTTCCACCGGCATGACCCACCGCGTCGGTCTCGCCCGCGCCCTGCTCCATCAACCCGCCGTCCTGCTTCTCGATGAACCCACGCGCAGCCTGGACCCGCTCGCCGCCGCGGATTTCCGGCGCCTGCTCAAAGAAGACCTGGTGCGCGGTCTCGGCACCACGCTGCTCTTCGCCTCCCACACCTTGAGCGAAGTCGCCGAGATTGCCGACCGCGTGCTCTTGCTCGATGCCGGACGCGTGTTGGCTTTCGCTTCTCCCCTCGCCCTGTGCCAGACGGCGGGCGTCGAAACTCTGGAAGCCGCCGTCGCGCGCCTCGCCCGTCATCTCGCGCCCGCCGTGACGCAGCCATGAACCCGGCGCGCACTCTGCATAAAATTGCCGCCTTCTTTGCGCGCGATTTCGCAATCGCGCGCGGCTATCGCGGCGCTTTGCTCCTCGAAACCCTCGAAGCTCTCTTCGGCGTCGCCACCTTCTACTACCTCTCCCGCTTCGTCGCCAGCCCGGAACTCGCCCGCGCCCTGCCCGCGGGCAGCAATTATTTCGCGTTTGCTCTGGTGGGCTTCGCGTTTTTCGATTATCTCAGCGTCTCGCTCACCGCCTTCGATTCCAGCATCGAGGAGGCGCGCCAAAATCGCACCTTGGAAGCCTTGCTCGTAACGCAAACCCCGCTCCCGGTCATCCTGGCGGGCTCGGCCGTCTATCCCTTCACCGCTCTCGCCCTTCGCACCTGCGTCTATCTCGCGTGGGGCGCGCTGCTTTTCGATTTCCGGCCGCGTGCGGCAAACTGGACCGGAGCCGTCGCGATTCTCCTGGCCTCGATTCTGGCGTTTGCAGGTCTGGGAATTATATCGGCGAGTTATTCGATTCTCTTTAAGCGCGGAAATCCCGCGAAGTGGATTGTGCTGGGCCTCTCCGGCCTGCTCGGCGGCATGATGTATCCCGTCAGCGTGTTGCCGGGCCCGCTGCGATTTCTCGCGCGCTTCATTCCCGTCACCTACTCGCTCGAGGGAATGCGCGCCGCGCTGCTGGCCGGAGCCGGATGGCGCGAGCTGTGGCCTTCGCTCGCGGCCCTGCTGCTTTTCGCCGCGCTTCTGATTCCGCTCTCGTTTCTGATTTTTGCCTGGGCGCTGCGCCGCACTAAAATCACCGGCACGCTGACGCATATCTGAGGTCCCTGCTGGAAGGCGCACAAGCCGGAGATAAATCCGGGCGAACAAGCCGCGACGCATGCGTCCGGCTGCACGGAATTCAATCGAGGTAAACGAGGTGAGGAGAACCCTACCGCAAGCGCCCGAACCTACGCCGGAACGCTGAAGCGCCGCTTCACGAACAGCGCCACCAGGCCGATTCCCAACATCAGTACCGCCGCGGGTTCCGGCGCCGCAACCGGTGTGATCGTCAGCGTATATCCGGTGGTGTTCGTCATGAAATCTTCTAGGGGAATGCTTCCACCGATGTAGGACATCGTCGGCGCGTCTTCCGACCCGGTGTATAGCGCCTCGGTAAAGTCCGGCGTGTTCATCAGGTCAATCAGGTCGCCTTCGTCAACGGTGAACCCGCCCCCGCCCAGCATGGGATCGTAGCTGTAGAATGTAATAACGCCGTCGGGATCGGCAACATTGTTCACAATCAAATCAATCGGCGTCACCTGAAAATCGGCGCCGAGCGTATAGTTCCCCGTCGCGACCACCGGATTCACCGGCAATATAAACGTCGCCGTCAGCCCGTCGGGCCCTGTCAGTGAATAGGACAACTCCTGGCTGCTGTCGGCTTTCGCCGTCCCTACCGCGACGCAAGCGAATAACGCAAGTACCGCGGCACCGCGCAGAAGTTGTCTCATCATCCGGTCATTCTCCCTGGGCCTGGAAACCTAGACCCACCTTGGCCTGCACCATCCTGGTGCAATTCGCCCGCCATCAACCCCGGTTGTAACCCATTACAAATCAGCGCGTGACAAGATTTGTCCCTGCCCGATGTCGAGCGATTTTCACAGAAGTGTATGTTTTCTTCCGGGCAACCGGGCATCCAGGCATCCGCGCTGGCGCCGTTCATCCACTGGGCCAGCCAGCCGCCCCGGGGCCGCTCGCCCCGCCGCTACCCGCCCAGGCAACGCCCCGAGCGAAAGCCTTCGCAGAGGCTTGTGGCGCGGCGCGGTGTGCAGTACAGTTTTTCCATGGGTGAACAGGCCTGCATCATGAAAGTTCCCTTGCTCGACCTGAAATCCGAATATGTCGAGCTGCGCGATGAAATTCTTCCCGCGCTCGATCGCGTCTGCCAGAATTCGGCGTTCGTGCAGGGCGAAGAAGTGCAAGCCTTCGAGCGCGAGTTCGCCGATTTCTGCGGCACCAAGCACTGCGTCGCGCTCAGCAGCGGCACCGCCGCGCTGCATCTGGGCCTGCTGGCGCTGGGCGTGCAATCCGGCGACGACGTCATCACCACGCCCAACAGCTTCCTCGCCACCGCCGAAGCCATCACCTATTGCGGCGCCCGTCCGGTGCTTTCCGATATTGACCCCACCACCGCGAATCTGGACCCCAAACTCATCGAGCGCGCCATCACCCCGCGCACCCGCGTGATTCTTCCCGTGCATCTCTACGGCCGCCCCGCGGACATGGACCCCATCCGCGAAATCGCCGCGCGCCGCAATCTGCGCATCCTGGAAGACGCGGCGCAAGCCCACGCCGCCCGCTATCGCTCCCAGCGCGTCGGCTCGCTCGGACAGGCCGCCGCGTTCAGCTTTTATCCCACGAAAAATCTCGGCGCCTATGGCGAAGGCGGCGCCCTTACCACCGACGACGACGCCATCGCTAAATTTGCCCGCGCCGCCCGCTCGCACGGCCAGACCGCGCGTTACGACCACGAATTTCCCGGCTACAACTACCGCATGCACGGCTTTCAGGGCGCGGTGCTGCGCATCAAGCTCCGCCGCCTGCACGCCTGGACCCAGCGCCGCCGCGAAATCGCCCGCGAATACCGCCGCCTGCTGCAAGGCGCGCGCCTGGAAATGCCGCAAGACGACCCGCGCGACGAATGCGTCTATCACCAGTTCGTCATCTACGTGCGCAACCGCAGCGCGGTCATCGCCCAACTTTCCGCCCGCGGCATTGATACCGCCGTGCACTACCCCAAGCCCATCCACCTGCAGCCCGCCTATTCCTCCCTCGGCTATCCCGCCGGCACGTTCCCCCACGCCGAACGGGCCTGCGAACGCGTCCTCAGCCTGCCGCTCTATCCCGGCATGAACGCTGAACAAGTCAACTATGTAGCGCAATCGGTCCTGGAAGTCGTCGGCCCCAGATAGCGCCGCGCACGCCCGCTTCGCCCACCGTCACCCGGCCCGCGCAGGCTCGAGGCGTCCGCGCGCTGGGGAAAACGCCGCCGCAACCGCGGCTCCTCGTTTACAATTGCCTTTGGGCCATCTGGCCGCGCAATCGGCACCACCCGCGGCTCGCGTCCGAGGCTTGCGCATGAGTCGAGCACGCACTTCTCGCCGTCAGTTTCTCGCTGGCGCCGCTACGCTCGCGGCAACAGGCCTCCCCGCCTTTGCGCTCGGCCCGTTTTCCACCGTGCCGGCCTCATCCGCGACCGCGCCAATCCCGTCGCCCCAGGATCAGCCTGCCGCGGATTACACCTTAAGCATCCGCGCGGCAGCCGTCGAAGTTGCCCCCAATCGCTTCGTCTCCATCGTCACTTACAACGATCAATTTCCCGGGCCTCTCTTGCGATTCCAGGAAGGCCGCTCGGCCGTCGTGGACGTGCACAACGACACCGACACACCCGAGCAACTTCATTGGCACGGACAAATGGTTCCCACGGACGTGGACGGCGCCGCGGAGGAGGGCACGCCGTTCATTCCCGCCCACGGCGGACGCCGCATCGTGTTCACGCCTCGGCCCGCGGGCCTTCGCTTCTACCACACTCATAATCATGCGGGCGCCGATCTCCATGCCGGGCAATACAGCGGCCAGGTGGGCCCAGTGTACATCGAGCCACACAACGAGCCGGGACGCTACGATCGCGAAATCTTTCTCGTCCTCAAGGAGTTCGAACCTTCCTTCAGCCAGGGCGGCGACATGGCCATGGACTTCCTGGCTCCAGCAACGGTCGTCAACGAACTGCAGGCCGCCGGCGAATCGGCGATGAAGGCGTCCTTGGCTGCCGGTACTCCACACGGATTCGAAGTGGGCTATCGCTATTTCACCGTCAATGGACGCATGTTGGGCCACGGTGAACCGCTGCGTGTGAAGCAGGGCGAACGCGTGCTCTTCCACGTTCTGAATGGCAGCGCCACCGAGATTCGCAGTCTGGCTTTGCCTGGGCACCTGTTCCAGGTGGTCGCGCTCGATGGGAACCCGGTCCCCGTTCCCGCCGAAGTTCCCGTGCTGTGGCTCGGGACGGCGGAGCGAGTTTCCGCCATCGTGCAAATGAATCATCCGGGTGTCTGGATCCTGGGCGATCTTGCGGACGATGACCGCGGCCACGGCATGGGCATCGTCGTCGAGTATGCCGGACGCAACGGCAAGCCGCTCTGGACGCCGCCCGCGCCCTTTCGCTGGAACTACGCGCGATTCGCCAAACCGAACGCAGCGGTTCGCGAGCCCGACGAAGTGATTGATATGATTTTCAGGAAGCAGAACGCGGCCGATCGGGGCTTCAATCGCTGGACCATCAACGACAAGTCCTTTTCAAACGGCGCCATGGCGCCGTCCTATCATCTCCGCCGGGGCCGCCGCTACCGCCTGCGCCTGCGCAATGCCAGCGACGACATCCATCCGATTCATCTGCACCGCCACAGTTTCGAGCTCGCCAGGATCGGCGGGGAATCGCTGGCCGGCGTGGTGAAGGATGTAGTGATGGTCGGCGGCTATCAGGAAGTGGCCGTGGACTTCACCGCCGACGATCCCGGCCTGACCCTGTTTCATTGCCACCAGCAGTTGCACATGGATTTCGGCTTCATGACTTTATTCGACTACGTGTGAGCGCCGCGGAGGGCAACGCAAAATGGCCAACGGGCGATCTTCGCCGCCGCCGCACCGCACGGCGCAGGCCATTGTGCTCATCCGCATTCTGGTGGGCTGGGTTTTTGTGTCCGAGGGCATTCAGAAATTTCTGTTTCCGCAGGCTCTCGGCGTGGGGCGATTCGAAAGAATAGGCATTCCCTGGCCCCACGTGTTGGCTCCGTTCGTCGGCGGCGTGGAAATCGTCTGCGGCACCCTGATCTTGCTCGGTCTTTGCACGCGCATCGCTGCCTTGCCGCTGCTGGGCGTCATCAGCGTCGCGTTGTGTTCCACCAAAGTAGTCGAGCTTGGCAAGATTGGTTTCTGGGCCACGCTGCACGACGCGCGCGCCGACGTGAGCATGTTGCTCGGCCTGCTATTTCTGGCAGCCGTCGGCGGCGGCTTGCTGTCGCTCAATGCGCTTTTGCCCCGCCGCAGCTCCGATCTCTGATCGAATCACGCGGCGCCTGAATCGCTGTGCGCGTCCGGCCGCCGCGCCCCGGCCGATGAGCGATCATTTATCGCTAGGGAAGTTTGTGGAAGGAAAACAGCAGCCTTGCGCAGCGTGTGTCGCGCAGCGCCACTAGAAAATGCCGATGCGGTCTGGTTTGATGGTCCGGCTGGAGCGTTCTAACGCGCCGCGTTGTGCGAGGTCGGTGGTTCGGACGTGTCGCGATTGGGGAGCTGCGTAAATCCGGTCACGTTGCCGGCGCCCGCCGCGTTCGACGCGCGCTCGCGCAGCATTTCCGCCAATCCTTCGAAAACTTTCGAGCAGGAATCCCGCAGCGCCTGGTCCGCCGAACGCAGCAGCGATTCGATTCCGTTTTGCCCGTGCTCGTTGAGCCGCCGCACGGACGTCATCACCCAGGAATCGGCCGTGGTTTGCAACCGGTCCTGAAATCTTCCCGCGGCTTCGCCGCTCAGTTGCTCCAGTTGCGCGGTCCATTCCCGTTCGTGCACGTCGCGTTCCGCGCGGTGATTTTCCACCGCCGACGCGAATTCCGCGCCCAGCGCCGCGCGCCCTTCGCCCACGCTCGTCTCCCACTGCGCGGCCATCTGCGTCCGGAATCGCTCGATGGCCGAAAAAGCGTTCACGTCCAGTTGGTGCAGCAGCTCCTGCGTGGAATGGTCGAACTCTTCCGCGCGCTCGCGCCGCGTGCTGGCCGTCGTCGCCGCGAACTGCGTCGCTTCGCGTTCGGATACTTCCCGCAGCACCTGCCCGAACGAGGCCGCCGCCGCTTCCGCCGCGCGGTCCAGCTCGCCGCGCGCCCGGCCGCTCACTTCGCCCGCCACTCCTTCCACCTGCTCGCGGATTTGCGCCAACTGCGCCGCGGATTGCGTCGCCAGTTGTGCCTCGTGTTTCTGCGCCACTTCGGCGCTCTTCTGCGCGAGGCCCACGTCCGCGCTCGCCAGCGATTGCTCCACCAGCGCCTGCAAACGCGCCTGCGCTTCCTGCTGCTGCCACTCCGAAGTGTGCCCGATGGATTCCGCCGCCGCGTGCGAAGCCCGCACCCCGCTGGCATCCAGTTCCCCCGTCCACTTCGCCAGCGCTTCCTTGCGCGCCGCCTCGAAATCCGCGTGCACTCCCGCCAGCGTTTCGGCCATCTGCGCGGCCCCTTCGCGCTGGTTGTTTTCCGATACCTGTCGCAGCCGTTCGCGGTGCAGCCGCAGGCTTTCTTCCACTTGCACTTCGCGCGCCGCCAGCTCGTGCAGCAGCGCCGGCACGCGCTCCAGGTGCGGCGCAAGCTTCGCTTCGGCCTCCGCCACCGCGCGCTCCTGGAACTGGTGGCTCAACGAATCCAGCACCGGCACCACCCGCTGCGATACTTCCCCCGCCAGATTTTCCATCCGCCGGTTCATCTCCGCCGTTTGCGCGTCCAGGATTCTTTCCAGGCGCCGGTGCAGCTCGTTCACCGTATCGTGGCTCGCCGCTTCCAGTTGCGCGGAAAATTCCTCCGTCCGGCTGGCCATCTGCTTCACTTCCGCCAGCGAGCTTCGCGCCTTCAGCACTTCCTGCTCCAGCGACGATTGAATCCCCGAAAACGTCTCGCGCGCCTCCGCCGCCGCTTGCGCAAACGGCTGCCGCAATTCGCCCAGCCGCTCCGCCATCCGCTGCTCCGCGTGCTGCAGCACTTCCTGCGAGCGCTCCGATAATTGCTCGATCATCCGCTGTAGGTTCCCGTCCAGCGACGATTGCAGCAGCTCGTTCCATTGCCCCTGCGCCACGGCCATTTCCGATTCCAGCCGCCGCCGCCATTCCCCCGCCGCGCTGTCCCGCGCCGCGACCTCTTCTCTGGTGAGTTCCGCCGGTCTGTTCACTCGCGCCGCTTCCGCCGCTTCCAGTTGCAGCAAGGTCCGCGCCACCTGGCTGGTGGCTTCCTGCGCCGCCCCGCTTTCCGCGCGCAACGCATCCGACTGCCGCGCGATTTCCCCCAGCAGATCCCGCGCCTGCCCGAATTTTTCCTCGAATCCCGATTTCAACTCGCGCAGCGCCTCCTCCTGTTTCGCCGTCACCTGCGCGTAAAATTCCTCGCGCACCCCGGACTGCATCTTCTCGATTTCGTTCTTCCAGCGCGCGAAGAGCTCCGCCGCCCCGGCCGTCTGTTCCCGCGCGGTTGCCGCGGCGATCTGCAGCACTTCCTCGTGCGCCTGCTCCGCCGCGCTCAGCACCGCGTGCTTGGTCTTGCGATCCAGCTCCGCGCGCAGTTGCCGCAGCAGCGGATTATCCGCCGCCGGTGCTGCCTCCGCTTCCCGCGCGCTCTCCTGCGCCTGCTCTGCCTCCGCGCGCGGTTCCTGCATTTCCATCCTGTCTTCGGTCATAGCGTTGTCCATGCGGGCAGGGTTCAGTACTGTGGCGTTGTTCTCTGGCTCCGTCGCGAAGCGCGGGATGGATCGTTCCGGCAAACCCCCCGCGTCGGAAATCGCCTCGTCCGTGATTTTCCGCTCCGCCGCAGGCGCCTCCAGCCCCCACACATTCGCCGGGCTTTCCAGCTCCACTGCAATCTGAAAGAAATCGCGAATCGAATGCGGCCGCTGCACCCACGCCACCCGCGCTCGCAGATTGGTGCGCGCGCTCCCGCCCGCTGTCGCGCCGGCGTGCGCGCCTTCGTGCGAGGACGGGGCCTGCGGCAGATCGAGCGTCACCCAGGTGTTGCGCGGCAAATGATGTTTGGAAGTGTAGCGGCAGCCGTGCAGGTTGAACGCCAGCGTCACCGTGCGTTCTTCGAATGGTTGGCCCAGCAGATCAATCCCGCGCACGATCAGCGGCAAAGCTTCGGTAAGCCGTTCGCTGCGGCGGCGCTCTGTGCTGGGTTGGTTCAAGTCCACTTCTCCACTGGGCTTCTTGAGGGTTGCCCCGGCGCGTCGTCGGGGAGCGACGCGTGAATCGCAGGCAAAGAATAGCACTCCTGCGGGAACGAATCGAGTGCAGAAACCGCGCCGCGAGCAAAATCACATGTAAATTTCGTCACCGCCCGCCCGCCGCCGCTCCGCGCTCCCGCCGTCCGGTCAGAAAGTGGCTTACTTCTTCTTCTTTTTACCCACTGAGGTGTCCTGCCCGCCGCTCATCGCGTTCAGCCCGTCCAGCGCGCCCTTGCACAATTTCCCCGTGGAGTTGTCCGGTCCGTTATCAATGCACTTCTGGTAGGCGTCCGCCGTTCCCGGCGGAATGATGTAAATCATTTTTTCGCCTTCTTGTTTGGTGTCAATCTCCGCGGTTAGCGCGCTGCCCAGCAAGTACCACGTGACCTGATCTTTCGGCTCGGCTTGCGCCGCCTTCTGCAATGGCGCCACCGCTTCCTTCATGCGCCCCTTGTTGCTCAGCACGATCCCCAGATTCTTCCAGCAGGTCGCGCCCGCCACCGGGTCCAGCGCAATCGCCTTGTCGCAATCCGAGCTGGCTTCCGCGAATTTGCTGTCCGCCACTTTCGGATCGGTCGCCGTCGCTCCCGCGTTCGCCAGGTTGGTCGCCAGCCCGTTGTATAAGTTCACGCTGGGCTTCAGCGTCACCGCCTGCTGGAACGCCGCCGCCGCATCGTCATACTTCCCCGCGCATTCGTTCGCCGCTCCCAGGTTTCCCAAAATCATCGCGTGATTGTTGACGTCCTTCTCCCCCAGCCCCTGCGCCGCCTGCTGAAATTCACTGGCCGCCGTCGCGCAATCCGTGCTCCGTTGTTCTTGCAAGGTCGCCTTCTGGTCCGCCGGCGCCGTGCGGATTTGTGTCTGCAATTCGTTCGCCGCCGTCAACGCGGCCGTTCCCGCGTCGAAATGCTTCTTCATGCTCGTGAATTTATTCTCGGCCTCTTCCTTCTTCTTTTCCTCTTCGGGATGCGCGGCTTCCGTTGCCGCCGCCACCGCCTTCAGGTCGAGCTTGTAATCGGTTTCTTCTCCGTCCTTCATCGCGAATTTTTCCGAGTAGCCCAGGTCCGGCAGCGAAATGATGTAAATCGCCGTGCGAATCCCCAATTGCACGAACTTCCCGTTCTTGTCCGTCTTCTCCGTAAACACTTGCCCCGTGTCCGGATTCTTGATCGTCACCGTCACGTCCGCGTAAGGCTTGCCGTCCTTGTCCAGGATTTGTCCATCCATCCGGCCCGTGCCCTGCGCCATGGCCGTCGCGGCAAACGTCGCTGCCAGCACCCACGCTCCCAGGATGCCCATCGCTCTTCTCATGTGCGTGATTCCTCCCACGGTGAATTGCGCCAGCCCTTCCTATTCCTTGGCATTACTTGGCACTGCTTATTAATGATGTCGTCGCGTTCCTGCTCGCCGCGCCGCCCGGCCTTCCCGCCGCTGAAATTCTGCCCGCACGCAACCGGCCACTATCGCATATTCCGCGCGTCGTTTCTAAAATTTCCGCGCCACGTCCTGCACGCCGCCTCGCCGCAGCTTTTCAATTCGCCGAAGGCGGGCTTCCCGGCCCGGGATTGTGCGGCGCGCCCTGCCGCCGCGTGATGTATATCGTCACTCCCACCGCGAGCGCGATCTCCAGGCATCCGCCGATCACCGCTGTGTGCCAGCCCCACCCCAGCATCAGCCAGAAGATCGAAACCACAAACGCGGGCACCGCGATGATCAGAAATCCTCGGTTCATTTTCCCCCGCCATCCTTGCGCGCCGTGCTCCCGCGCGCGCTACGGCCGGTACGTCGCGGCCGTCACCTCCGACTCCCACACCGTGATGCTCGCGATCGCCGCGCCGTTCGGCGTCTCCCGCATCTGTTCGGCCGCCCGCTCGTAAATGTGCCGCGCGATATTCTCCGCGGAGGGATTCAGCACGTCAAACGGCTTCAGCTCGTTCAGATATTTATGATCCAGCGAACGAATCACGCCCTGGATCACCTGCTTCAAGTGCACGAAATCGTACAACAACCCCGTCGCGTCCAGCTCCGCTCCCGCCAAGGTCACGCGCACCTTGTAATTGTGCCCGTGTAAATCCTCGCATTTTCCCTTGTAGTTCCGCAGGTTGTGCGCCGCGGCGAACGTTTCGTCCACACTCACTTCGTACATCGCCCTTCCTTAGTCCGGATGGTTCTCCATGAACCGCGCCACTTCCGCGATATCCTGCGTGGTCGTGTAATCAGGCAGGGACTCCAGAAAAATTCTACCATATTGCATTCGCGAAATTCGGTTATCCAGGATCGCCAGAATCCCCCGGTCCGTCTTCGCGCGGATCAGCCGCCCGAATCCCTGCTTCAGCGCCAGCACCGCTTCCGGCACCTGGTATTCCGCGAACGGATTCCGCCCGTCCTCCTGCAGCGCCCGCACCCGCGCCGCCACGATCGGGTCGCTCGGCACCGCGAACGGTAGCTTATCTATGATCACGCTGGAAAGTTGTGTCCCCGGCACGTCCACGCCCTGCCAGAAACTCGCCGTCGCAAACAGCACCGCGTTCGGCGTGTTGCGGAAGCGCTCCAGCAGGATCATTTTCGGCGCCGTCCCCTGCAGCAGCAGCGGAAACGGCACGCGCCCGGAAACCAGCTCGTGCACGCCGCGCATCTGCGCGTAGCTGGTGAACAGGCAGAACGCCCGCCCTTTGGAAATTTCCAGCAGCCGCGCGATTTCCTGCGCCGCCCGCCGCGCAAAACCTTCCTGCCGCACGTCCGGCATGTCCGCCGGAATGTACAGCAGCGCCTGCTCGTGAAAATCGAATTCCTGCGGCAGCACCACTTCCTTCGCCGGTTGCAACCCCAACCGCTGTTTCAGGAAATCGAAGCGCCCGCCCACCGCCAGCGTCGCCGAAGTCAGCACCACCGTGTCGAATTGCTCGAATAGCTTCTCGCGCAGGATTTCGCTCACGTCAATCGGCGTCGCCGTCAGCACGATGCCCTTGCCCCGCCGCTCGTACCAATAGACGTAGCCTTTTTCCTCGCTCTCCAGCAGAAATTCCAGCTCCCGCCGCAGATCCGCCCCGCGCCGCGCGAGCGTAATCACTTCCTCCGGCTTGGGATTCAGCGCCGCCAGCTCCGTCTCGATGCGCTTCACCGCGCCCGTTAAATCCTCGAAGGCCTCGTGATTCTGCTCCAGAAACGATTTCCGCTCCGCCGGACCGAAGGGATACCGCCCTTCGCGCTCCGGAAACTGTTCGAAGAACGTGCGCGCACGTTCGCGCACCCGCAGCAGGTGCTTGCGCAGCGGCGCAGCCTCGATCTTCAGCAGCCGCAGCATCGCTTCCGTGTCCCGCGCCAGCTCTTCGAACTGGTAGCTCGAGACCCGCCGCCCGAAATAATCGCTGGCCACGTCCTCGATCTCGTGCGCCTCGTCGAACACCACCGCCGAATATTCCGGCAGGATCGAGCCGAAATCGTCCTGGCGGATCGCCAGGTCCGCGAAAAATAAATGATGGTTCACGATGATCAGGTCCGCTTCCTGCGCCCGCTGCTTCATCGCCGTCAGGAAGCAGCGCTCGTATTCCGGGCACTTCTGCCCGGTGCACAGGTCGCTGCGCGCATCAATGCGATGCCACAGTTCCGCGTCGTCCGGCAAAAAAGTCAGCTCCGAGCGGTCGCCCGTCTCCGTCAGCTTCTCCCAGTCGCGGATCTGCGCGAACCAGTCCACTTCGTCTATGCCCTTCAGCAGCGCTTGCCCCTCGAACTGGTGTACTTTCTGCCGGCACAAAAAATTGTTGCGCCCCTTCATCAGCGCCACTTTCAGGTTCGGCGCATAATGCTTCTGCAGAAACGGCACGTCCTTGTTGAACAATTGTTCCTGCAGCGATTTCGTGGCCGTGGAAATCACCACCCGCCGCCCGCTGCGTATCGCCGGAATCAGGTACGCCAGGGTCTTGCCCGTCCCGGTCCCCGCCTCGATGATCGCGTGCTGATGCTTCTGGAAAGCCTCATCGACGACCTCCGCCATGGCCAGTTGCGACGAACGGAACTCGTATCCCGGGTGCCGGCTCTCCAGCAGCCCGCCCACCCCAAAGATCCCCTCGATCGTCACTTCTTCGGATTTCGCCGCCGCACTCTTCTTAGCCATGGTGTGTAGTGCCCAACAACTCTCTCGCCGCCGAATTTGTAACGGCCGGTTCAGGTTCATCGAACCGGGCAGCCGTTGCCGTCGCTGTTGCCGTTGTCTTTGACTTTGTAGCGGCCGGTTCAGATTCATCGAACCGGGCAGCCGTTGCCGTCGAATCCGTCGCGGCCGCCCTTTCACCCTGAGAGCCTGCCGGTGGCAGGCTGGAAGGCCACGCGGGCGCCTTTGCCTTTCGTGCCGCAACCAATCTCGCCAGTGCTCCCGCCTTACAACTTCCAAACCAGTAAACGCAAAAACTAAAGTAACACACCCGCGCACCCTAAAATGCTCCGAACACCCCGTACAAGAAACACCAGCGCCGCGCTCTAATCGCGAATTTTCACATGCTTGCACATTTCGTTCCCGCGCCTGCAATCGCCGCGCACCAGTCATCGCCAAAGGTTCCCGTCACACCCCGCAGCACGCCACGCCGAGCTCTCGGTTTTCTCTGCGCCCTCTGCGTTCCGCACTCTGCGTCCTCTGCGTTAAATCTTTTGAACCCCTCAAACCTCTCGCACCACCCGCCGTTCGTACCATCCACACCGTCATTGCCTCGCGACCCCGCGGCCGGTTCAGTTTTACCGAGCAGGGCCAGCCGTGCGCGCGCGTTTCTCTGCACGATTCCGCTTCATAACCATCCCGGTCAGCTAGTACTGGCTCTGTACCGAGCTGTCCTCACGGACAACTGTTTTCGCATTGCCTTTCTGCTAACGTCGTATGGCAACCGAAAAATGAAAACGCCTCCAAAATCCCGCGATTCGCGCCAGATCCTCCCGCCGTCGCCGCATCTCCGGCGCCCGGACCCGGATTGCCGCGCGTTCGGCTCTCGCCGCCGTCCCGAGAGCGCATTTCTAATCCCGGATTCCGGGATTAGAAAATGACGCAACCTATTGAAAACAAACAACCGCACCCCGTTCTAATCCCGCCCAAAACGCCCAATCGCTCCCCCAAGTTCGCGCTGCACACCCCGCAACATGCCCTGCCGGGCACCAGGTTTTCTCTGCGCCCTCTGCGCCCCGCACTCTGCGTCCTCTGCGTTAAATCTTTTGACTTGGTCCCACCCCTCGCACCACCCGCGATTCGTACCACCCCCGCCTTACGTGTTAATGTAGAAGCCTCGCACGCGCGCTGTGCAATCCAAATGAACTCCAAGCTCCCCTCCATCGTAATCGTCGGCCGCCCCAATGTGGGCAAGTCCACGCTTTTCAATCGCCTCACCGGCACGCGCCGCTCCATCGTCACCAACGAGCCGGGCATCACCCGCGACCGCATCTACGGCACAGCCAACTGGGAAGGCCGCAGCTTTGAAGTCGTGGACACCGGCGGCATCGTCCCGGAAGACAAAGCCGGCATCCCCGGCGAAATTCTGCGCCAGGCCAGCGTCGCGATTAAGAACGCGGCGCGCGTCGTCCAGATTGTGGACGGCCGCACCGGTCCCACGCCGCTCGATCAGGAACTCGCGCAACTGCTCCGTCGCGCCGGCAAGCCGCCCATTCTCGCCGTCAACAAAGTGGACACGCCGCAGCAGGCCGTGGAATTTTCCTCGCCCTTCTACGAGCTGGGCGACGAAGTTTTTCCCATCTCCGCCGAGCACGGTTTCGGAGTGGACGTGCTGCTGGACGCGCTCACCGGGGAAATTCCCAAGGGCGAGCCGCTGCCTGAAACTCCTCACGTCAACATCGCCATCATCGGCCGCCCCAACGTCGGAAAATCCACGCTGCTGAATCAACTCGTCGGCGCCGAGCGCTCCATCGTCTCCGCCGAACCCGGCACCACGCGCGATGCGGTGGATACCGTCGTCGAGCGCAACGGCAAAGCCTACCGCTTCCTGGACACCGCCGGAATTCGCCGCAAGGGCAAGACCAAACTGATTGCCGAGAAATTGAGCGTGATCATGGCCCGCCAGCACCTCGAGCGCGCGGACATCGCTCTGCTCGTCGCCGATTCGGCCATGGGCATCACCTCGCACGACGCCACCATCGCCAGCTACGCCGAGCAGTCCGGCCGCTCGGTGATCATCGTCATGAACAAATGGGATCTGGCGCTCGAAGCCGCGCAGCACAAATCGTCCGAGCAGAAAAAACGCGGCGGAAAATTCGTGGCCTTCAACGCCAATAAGCTCGTGCAGGACTACGAGCCGCTGGTCCGCGCCCGCCTGAAATTTCTTTCCTACGCGCCGGTGGTTTTTCTCTCCGCCAAAACCGGGGAAAATATTGACCGGCTTTATAATCTGATTGACCGCGTCGTCGAAGCGCGCCGCAAGCGCATTTCCACCGGTGAGCTGAATCGCTGGGTCGCGAAAGTGGACCTGACGCGCGGCACTTCCCCCGCCAGCCGCGAGGTGAAGATTTTCTACATCACCCAGGCCGGTACTGCGCCGCCCACTTTCGTGCTTTTCACCAATCAGCTCAAGCCGCTGCACTTCAGCTATCAGCGTTTCCTGGAAAACGAGCTGCGCAAGGAATTCGGTTTCCTCGGCACGCCCATTCGCTTCACTCAGCGCCTGAAAAAACGCGGCTCGCGCCATCGCGAACGCCGCGACCCGCGCAAATCATGACTCGCGCGCAAATCTCAACTTTCGCCCAGTCCTATGTGGAGCGCGGCGGCTTGCTTGCCCTGAGGCCCGATTGCATCGGGACCGAAGGGCCGCCGCTTTCCCAAGCCGAAGCTCGCTTCGGCGCTCGCTCCGCAGGGGTTGACACCGCACGAAATCGGCCTACGATACGAATGAGTGATGGCTAGCGCTGCTCCAGCTCCGGATGCTTCGCCCATGGAAGACATGGAAGAGAAGAGCCTGTTCCGCATCGGCGAAGTCAGCCGCTTGACGGCCACCAAGACCTTCGTCCTGCGCTACTGGGAAACCGAATTCCCGATGCTGCAGCCGGTGAAGAGTCCCAGCGGCCATCGCCTCTACCGCCGCGAAGACATCGAAACCGTTTTCGAAATCAAGCGCCTGCTCTACGAAGAGGGCTTCACCATCGCCGGCGCGCGCAAGCATTTTGAAGAGCGCGGCCAGGAACAAAACGCCGAAGCGAGCGGAGCCGGCGCCTCCGGCAACGGCAGCCCCGCCCGCGCGCACGCTCCGGCAGCCCGCCGCGAGCCTGCCACGCGCCAGCAGCGCAAATTTCTGCTCGATCTGCACGAAGAGCTGCTCGCCGTCTTGACCCTTCTCGAACGCGAGTGATACGCTGATGAGCGTCGCAAGCGGTCGGGACGTGGCGCAGCCTGGTAGCGCGCACGCTTGGGGTGCGTGAGGTCGCTGGTTCAAATCCAGTCGTCCCGACCATTTCCTCTCCGCGGTTCAACCGGAAGGTAATTTTCGAAAGGCGTCACATCCGCGCTGAATTTTCATGCCGCATATTCTGATTACCAACGATGATGGAATTCAGGCGCCGGGGTTGCGCGCGCTGGTGGACGCCTTGAAGGACGAAGCAGCGCTCACCGTGGTGGCGCCTTCGCGCGAGCGCAGCGCCAGCGCGCAATCGCTCACTCTGCGCCAGCCGATCTACATGGACGAAGTGGCGCCCAACGAATACTCAATTGACGGCACGCCCGCGGACGCGGTGATTCTGGCGTTCAACGCCATCCTGAAGGAAAAGCCCGACCTGGTGGTTTCCGGAATCAATCGCGGCGGAAACATGGGCGAGAACATTTATTATTCCGGCACGGTGGGCGCGGCGATGGAAGGGGCGATCAATCGCGTGCCGGCCATCGCGCTTTCGGTCGCGTATCGCGGCAAGGAATTCGACTTCAAGCCGGCCGCGCAGTTCGCGCGCATTCTGATTCCGCTGATGCTCAGCGAGGGCCTGCCGCCGGGAATCCTGCTGAACGTGAACGTGCCGCAAACCTGGAACGGTTCGGTGCGCATCACGCGCCAATCCTCAAAGATCACGCGCAACGTGCTGCAGCCCGGCAGCGACCCGCGCGGCCGGAAATATTTCTGGCTGCACGAACAGCAAATGATCGAAGGCATCGAGCCGGATACGGATCTCGCCGCCATCCGCGACGGGGCTGTCTCCGTCACGCCGCTGGAGCTCGATCACACGCACGTCCCCTCGCTCGAACACCTCGCGCACTGGAGCAAGCTGCTCGAGTCCGTCGTCAAATCCTGATCGCGCCCGCGCTGACGTTTCCAAGACGATGACGTTCTGAGCTTCGCTGCTACGACAGTTCGTTGCGGTGCGGGAATAGCACCTGATCCGCGCCTGCAGGAAGCGCCGGAATCAACCAGCGAAACAGCAGAGTCGCGGCGATGGCTCCGGCAAGTTGCGCGGTGATGAATCCGGGCGCATCGGCGGGCCGTATTCCCGAAAAAGTATCGCTGAGCGACCGCGCTACGGTCACCGCCGGGTTCGCGAACGAAGTGGACGCGGTGAACCAGTACGCCGCGGTGATGTAGGCGCCGACGGCGAAGGCAGTCGCGTTCGAACGCAGCCGCGAGCAACCCCAGATCACCGCCAGCAGTCCGAAGGTCGCCACGAATTCGCTGAACGCCTGCGCCCAGCCGCTGCGCGCGTGGCGCGAAAGCGAAACGATCGGCAGGCCGAACATCCCATGCGCGACGATCGCTCCCGCGATTCCGCCGCAAAGCTGAGCGACAATATAGGTGGGAGCCTCCTTCCAGGAAATTCCACCTTCCATGGCGTCGGCGAGCGTCACCGCCGGATTCAGATGCGCTCCGGAAATGGGGCCGAAAGCCAGAATCAGCGCGACCAGCGCCGCGCCGGTGGCAATGGTATTCGCGAGCAACGCGATGGCCACGTTGCCCGCGGAAAGCCGCTCGCCCATGATTCCCGAGCCGACCACGGTAGCCACCAGGAAGCAGGTGCCGAGAAATTCCGCCGTCGCGCGCCGCGCCGGGGAGTATTTCACAGCGCGTTGCCGGGCCCCACGCGCCCGATATCGTCAATTTCTTTTTTGATGGCCATTTTGCCCAGACTCGCGAGCGGCAGGGAAAGAAACAGGCTGATTCTGCGGTCCAGCATCAGGAAAGCGTCGCGGAACGCGCGTTCGATTTGCTCGGGCGTGCCCGCCACCGCGGCCGGATCAGGGACGCCCCAGTGCGCCGTCATCGGCTGTCCGGGCCAGAAGGGGCAGGGCTCGCGCGCGGCATTGTCGCAGACGGTAAAGACGAAATCCATTTGCGGCGCGTCGGGCAGCGCAAATTCGTCCCAGCTTTTGCTGCGCAAGCCGCCGGTGGACAAGCGCGCCTGCTCGAGCTGGCGCAGGACCTCGGGACGGACGCGGCCGGCGGGGCGGCTGCCGGCGCTGTAAGCCGTGAAAGACGGCGCGCCCTTCCGATTCAGAATCGCTTCGGCCATGATCGAGCGCGCGGAGTTACCGGTGCAGAGAAAAAGCACGTTGTAATGCGCTGGCATGGCGTCTAGGCGTTGCCGCCTTCGGCAGGGCTGCAGCACGCCGGGCCGCAGCAATCGCGTTGCGCCGCGGCGGCTTGCGTGACTCCGGTTTTCGCGACGGGCTTTTTCGCGCGCACGAAAGCGCTGGCGAATTTTCCTTCAACGAGCGGGGCAATCGCGTCCACGTCAATTCCCTCGGCGGTGAGGAATTGCCGGGCGTCTTCGACGCTGTACACGCGGGTAGGCTCGATCTCGATTTCGTCGAATCCCGCCGCCGCGAGCTTGCTGCGATATTCGGTTTCCTCCATCGCGCCGGCAAGGCAGCCCACCCACAGCTCGACGCTTCTGCGCACGTCCGCGGGAACTTCGCCGCGCACCACGACGTCCGAAACGGCGAAGCGCCCGCCGGGGCGCAGCACGCGGAAAGTTTCGCGCAGGACGCGGGCCTTGTCCGCCGAAAGATTGATGACGCAATTGGAGATGACCACGTCCACGGAATTTTCCGGCAAGGGAATGTTCTCGATTTCGCCTTTGAGAAATTCCACGTTGCGGGCGCCGGCCTTGCGCTGATTTTCGCGCGCGAGCGAGAGCATGTCGTCGGTCATGTCCAGGCCGTAGGCTTTTCCGGAGGGGCCGACGCGCCGGGCGGAGAGCAGCACGTCAATGCCGCCGCCGGAGCCGAGGTCCAGCACCGTCTCTCCCTCGCGCAATTGCGCGAGGGCCGTGGGATTACCGCAGCCGAGCGAAGCGGCGACGGCTTCCGTGGGCAGCCCCGCGGTTTCGCTCAATGCATATAGATTGGAAGAGATGGGATCGCAGCAGGGAATCGCGCTGTCCGAGCAGCCACAGCCGCTCGCGTCTCCGGCGGCGAAGCGCCGCGCGGCTTCACCGTATTTGCTTTGCACTACCTCCTTGATGTTCTGTTCGGCCATGGTGCGTCTCCTTGTGTGCATTTATTCATTTATTCATTTATTCATTCAAGATTGACGATATTCGATGTAGGGCGCGCGCTTTGTGCGCGCCCTGTACGCTCCGGTTATACGTCCATAATCAGGCGCGCCGCGTGCGGGAATTCTCCCAGGCATTTCAGGTTCACGCGGTAATACATGAAGGTGCCGCGCCGCTCGGCCAGGACGAAGCGCGTGGCGCGCAGGATTTTCAGATGATGCGAGATGGTCGGTTGTCCGATGGGAAAATGCTTGACGATATCGCAGACGCACACCGGGTCGCGGTTGGCGGCCAGAAGATTGAGGATGCGGATGCGAGTGGGATCGGCGAGGGCCTTGAACCATCCAGCATAGGCGCGCGCGCGGACGGCGCCGAGCTTGGGCGAAGTGCCGGTGCGGCAGCAGTTGTCGCTGGTTGCGCTGGATTGTGTTTTGCGCGCCGGCATGGCTGTATGCTCGCTCCCTGGAATCGAAGCTAGCACATACATTGATAAATATCAATGAATCTGGAAGCCGGGTAGCGGGTTGATTTGCGATTACGCCAGGACCTAGCCGGTCTTTCAACATCCAATCGCAAACCTCTCCTGATTCCCGCCGCTTTCTAGCGCAGTTCTCGTCAAGATTGGGGTTACATTTACGTGTCTGGTGAGAGGGTACTGATGCGCGGCTGGTGGCAGAGATGGAGCCAGCGGCAACGCGATCTTGCTCGTGGCGTTGACGCCGACCTCGTTCGTGAAAACGGCAAACGGTATAAGGTCGCCGTTGGGTTAATTGTCTTGGGACTACTGCTGGCTCTGCTCGGAGGCAAGCTTCACACCGCGAGCGTCCTGCATTGGGTCTTATTGGATACGGGCGGAGTGTTCGCTATCGTTGGCTCCTTGACAGCTATATGCGCGCGGGAACAGTCAGCCTTCTTGACAAAACCCGACCCCGAAGAGCCGCCGACAATATTCAAGCAATAAGAATCGTCGTAGAACGAAGTTGTTCGGTAACGACTTATCAAGAGTTAGCGCGCCGGAACTTCCCAGGAGCGGACTTCTGGGGAGTCAGCGAGATTCACTTGTCCGGTTGAGCTGGCACGCGTTACCGGAAATGTGAAATGGCACTTCACTTGTCCGAGTAGCGCATTTACCAGGCACTGCGTCAACCTGCTGGGTTGAAGTTTGGCCTAAATCCTTTTGGCCAGCCACTTACTTGTCAATTCTGACAGTTTCACCTTGATCCGACGTGGCGGAGAATAATTATCGAGAAGAAATTCCCTTGCTCGACTTTCAGATCGCATGAATAGGCCACTTTTTACTTGATCGGCGCGACGCGCGCCCAATTCAATTCGGGGAGCAAAATGAACATTTCCAGTTGGATTCGATCCAGTTTGGTGGGTGTGTTGTCGGTGGCCACGCTGCTGCTTGCCGGTTCGGCGCTCGCCACCGATCACTTGAGTGGACGAGTTCTTGGCGGTGGTGGTCCCATTGCGAATTCAACCGTCACTTTGTGGGAGGCGGGTTCCAACGCGCCTAAGAAACTGGCGGAAGCAAAAACGAATGACCAGGGTCAGTTTGAATTGCGCTCCACAACAGCGCGAGCGGCTGACTCCGTCTTGTATGTCGTGGCGACCGGGGGCGTGCCCAAGGCTCAAACGGGTGACAATCCGGCCATTACGCTCCTCGCGGTGCTCGGGAATAAGCCTCCGGAAAAGGTAGTTGTCAACGAGTTCTCGACGATTGCGTCCGTATGGACGAACACGCAATTTCTTGACGGGATAAAACTGCAAGGTAATGCTCTGGGTCTGCGCATCGCCTCGGGTAATGTGCCCAACTTTGTGGATTTGCAAACTGGTGGCTGGGGTGGGGCCATTCAGCAATCGCTAAACGGTGGGCAGACTCCAACGATGTCCAATTTCGCGACGCTGGCTGATGTACTTGCTGGCTGTGTGACCCTGATCCGATCGGACGCTTGCAGCAGTTTGTTCTATGCAGCGACGTCGCCAAGGGGCGAGTATCCGAAAAACACGCTGGCGGCAGCGGAAAATATCGCACGCTATCCTTGGTATCAACCGGAAAAACTTTTTGGTTTGCTGAATTACTTATACCCAGCGCCACAGGACCATAATCTGCGCTCCGTACCGTTTATGCCTTACCTCAACTTCACGCCGAGCGCGTGGGTTCTTCCGCTTAAATTTGATGGCGGAGGATTACGCGCAGGCGGCAAAGGTATGTTCGACAGCGAGGGCAACTTTTGGGTAGCCGACAACTTCACCGTGGGCTGGCAAGGGCAGGACTCGTTGTGGGAGGGCCACGCGAGCAAATTCGCGCCAAATGGCACGGCGCTTTCGCCGCTCACCACAGGTTTTACGGGCGGCGGAATGGAGGGTGGCTCATTCGGATTGGCGGTGGATGCCAAGGACAACGCCTGGTTCTCCACCTACGGCAGCAAGTCCATCGCTGTATTCGACAAGAACGGAAAGCCGCTCACGCCTCCCGAAGGCATCACGTTCAATGGGCGGCTCGGTCTGATGCAGGGCATCATCGCCACTCCCAGTGGAGATATTTGGGCGCTGTGCGTCTCGAAGACCCAGCTCGTGTACTTTCCAAAGGGTGATATCAACCAGGGGCGGATTGTCTGCGAGGGCGACAGCGCTGAGCCGTGCAAATCGTTCAAAGCTCCATTTCATCTCGGCATCGATCAGCAGGACCGAATCTGGGTGGCCAATAGCGGCATCGATCACCTCACGCGGTTCCCGGCATCCGATCCCAGCAAAACCGAAAACTTCACAACGGGTGGCTTCAACAGTAGCGGTCTCGCCATCGACAGCCAGGGCAACGTCTGGCTCACCAACCGGTTTGGCAGTGGGTTACTGGGCATGGCCCATCTGGTGGATATGGGTGTGCGGCTCAAGGCCGCTGGTGTCGAGAAGGCTTCGGACTATTTGACGAAGATTATGTCTGAACAAAAAGGTGGCGAAGAGGGTGGAAGCGTAGTCTTGCTGAAACCGGACGGCAGCCAATTTCCGGGTAGTCCGTTTACTGGCAGCAGTCTTCCAGGTCCGTGGGCAGCGGCTGTGGATGGCAACGACAATGTCTGGATCTCGAATTTTGCCGGCTCCTCAGGACAGCTCGCCCACCTGTGCGGAGTTCG
This sequence comes from Candidatus Acidiferrales bacterium, assembly GCA_049300435.1. Classification (GTDB taxonomy): domain Bacteria; phylum Acidobacteriota; class Terriglobia; order Acidiferrales; family UBA7541; genus Palsa-295. The sequence goes on from JBAQJS010000083.1 coordinate 35,218, forward strand.
GACCGAGAACTGTCCGCCGGGGATGAAGACTGGCGATCCAATCTCGCCGCCTCTCGGCTACGTTGGCGGAGGATTGCAGATGGAGGTTGATGTTGACGTTGATCCAGCTGGCAACGTATGGGTCACCAACAACTGGCAGGACATTGATAGCTGCGTGGGTACGCCGATAGAAGGGCTATCAACCCGATGCGCTGGTCAAGGCATTGTGGTCTTCTACGGCATGGCTAAGCCGGTGAGCGTGCCGCTGATTGGTCCGCCGCGCCAGCCGTAGAAAAATTGCTATGGGTTTTTGGCGACCGCCCGACCGCTGATACGAAGCCACCGCACGCTCACAGGGTTTCAAGGCCGGCGCAACTACGGATGCAACAGTGGTTCTGTACGCAATCGTTTATTTCCTAGTATTCAGATTTGCACACTAGCTCCCGCGTTGCGCAACAGTCTTCGCAGAAAAGTTGTCAAGTCCCGATAAGTCGTGCGGGCTCAACCCGTGGATGCAACACCATCCGGTGCGTTGATTCGGCTATGCTTCGGCGGCAGAACCATCTTTTTGGCTGTACTTGGCCAAAACCTAGCCAGGGCCGGCGTTCCTGCCGGTCTAACCCCAGCTAGCGATTTTGGCTTTTGTTTTCAATGCCAGGTGGGTGCAAGCTTAGTGTTGCTTCGACCCATTGAGACCACCGCGTTTATCAGGCACTAGCAGTTAGTTGGTCATGATCCGTGTTATCGACTGTCATCCGGAGGCGCTATTATGTGTAGAACGCGCGGTTGTTCGAGCGAGGGAGATATCGCAATGCTGGTCTGGGAATTGTTTTCTACCGGGACCAATGAAACACAATGCCGGCTGCGAGCAACAAATTGTTCTGGTGGTCGTTCGTGGAGTTCGCGAAAGTAGTCAAATAATAATCCACCTGAACAATTCGCAACGCGAACCGGGAATTCAACGGTACGTCAATACCTCCGCCAATCCGACTTGCAAACTGGTAGGAGCCATCGCCTACCCCAGCCACTCCGCCGCCAGCATGCGTGGCACCCAGCAACACTTGAGCAAAGGGCTCGGGCTTATGTTTCCCTTCGAACCAGGGTTGCGGAAGTCTATAGCGCGCTCCGGCCAAATACGATACCAAGGTCAATGAGCTTCCCGCAGTAGGAGCGCCGTTCGCGTTCTGTGCGCTGATGTCCGCGACCAGAGACCAGCGATCGTGGAAATTCCAGGACGCCGACAACCCTCCGCCATTCATCCCAAAACATCCGCACTGTCCGGGACCTGCGTTGGCGCGCACCCATTCGTACGTCGCAGCCGCATCCCCTTTGTACGATTCCTGCGCCACCGCAGCCGTGCTTCCTGCCAATAAGAAAATTGTCGCCAATAAGAACGATCGCATTCGCAATTCTCCTCAAGCGCCTCTCATCAATTCGACGGCACCGAAACGGTGGCTGACACATTGCTGATCACGGCTTGCTCGTATGAGCCACCCGTGGAAGCGGTGATGTAGAAATAAGCCACCGCTGGAACCGTCACGGAACCAGACATTACCTGCACGCCGTCCAGCGTCACCGTCATTTGCCCCTGTTCGAGTGTTACGGTGTAGTTGTGCGAAATGGTCATGCCATCCGCGACGAGCACTGGAATGCTGGTATTGACGTTGAACCACGGATTTTCAAACAGCGCAGCTTCTCCTCTGCCCACGCCCACATAGGGGACCGGCGGATCGCCGGCATTGTGATAAGTGTCGAAGCCGAACACGGTCCCGGGAATTCCTTTCGCTCCCAGACCCATGCCCGGCGCTCCTTCGCTCGTGGGGGTTGCTCCCAACGACGGATCACCGAAAACTACGGTGAAGCCGTCCGCAGGAAGAGCGCTCGGATTGCTAAGCGTCATCGTAAAGCTGAGCTGGATGTCGCCAGTGGAAATCAGATTCGGCCATACCAGCACGCCGATCTGGTCGTTTGTTGCCGCCGTCAATTGGTAGCTGCATCCAGCTTCCGTCACCGCATCGCCCAGTGGGGACCAGTTCGAGTCACAAAGAGTCGGAATGCCCTGCAATGCGCCAACGAAAAGGCCCGCGGAGACGCTCGTGACCGACGCCGTGACCCCATTGCTCACCACCACATAAAGAACGGAACCGGAATCCGTGCTAGCCGCAGGACCCGAAGTGTATGTTGGACTGGTCGCTCCCGGTATGGCGGTGAATGTAGAACTGCCGGATGCGGCTTCGTACCACTGGTACGTCAAGGGAAGGTTGGAAGTCGCCGTCACTTGAAACGTCGCGGGCGATCCCACATCCACATACTGAGTCAGCGGTTGCTGGGTGATCAGAATCCCGCTGCCAACTGCAAGAGTTGCCGGCTGCGAGACTGCTTGCCCGTAGGCATTCGTCACAACGACGTAGTATTGGTCCTGATCGTCGCCGATTGTGGTCGCCGAGCTCGGTACCGTGTAGCTGTCGGACGTGGCTCCCGCGACCGCGACTCCTGTCGTTTGCCCCGCGGGAATCACATACCACTGGTAGCTCAGCGCCGGTGTGCCGGAAGCCACGACGTTAAATGTCGTAGCTCCCCCCGGCGCGACGCTTGCGCCCATCGGCTGCGTGATGATCGTGGGCGAAGCATTTCCCGCCGTTACCGTCAGCGTGGCCGAGGTGCTCGTGAGTGGAGTCGTTCCACAGGAATCCGTCACCGTCGCGTAGTATTGAGCGCCGTTGTAACTCGAGTCCACCGGCGGCGTGGTGTACATGTTTGATGTTGCGCCAGGGACCGCCGTGCCGGTGGCGCTGCCCGAAGGGATTTGGTACCACTGATACGTAAACGGGCTCAGTCCTTGCGCCGCCACCGAAAAAACGGCTGTTTGTGTCGCGAGAATCGTCACGCTCGCTGGGTTCGACGTGATTTGCGACCCCACTGCAACAGTGGCAACAGCCGAAGTTGCGCTCCCCGATCCATTGGTCACCGTCACGGTGTAATTTCCCGCATTACCGGCAACTGCCGTCGCAATGGTGTAGGTCGAGCTCGTAGCTCCCGTGATCGGCGTTCCGTTCAAGTTCCATTGGTAACTGGTGGCGTACGAAGCGGTCACACTCAGCACGATGTTCGATCCCGTACAAACGTGCTGGCTAACCGGTTGCGTCGTGATCGCCGGAACACTGATCGAACTCGTCGTTGAGACCGACACCGATGGTTCGTCCACGCTCGTCGCGGTGATCGTGTAAGTCCCGGGCGCCGCCGGTGATGTCCACACGTTTCCGCTGAACGTCCCTGTGGACGCGGTCCATGTCAACCCATTCGTCAGGCCGCCGCTCGCCGTCGCAGTGAACGTAAATTGGCCCGGCGCGGTGGTCTGATTCGCCGGCACAATCGGCGTAATCGTGACCGGGGTTGGTGTTACCACGCATGTCGTCGAAACCACCGTACCCTGTGGACTCGTAACCGTCAGCGTGTACGTTTTGGCGGAAGTCAAAGTTGGGGTCGGGTACGAGCCGCCGCTTGCAGCAGACGCCGTAATATCGGAACTCCCCACACCCGCCGAACCGATGACGGCCGTCCCTCCAGAGAACGTGGGAACCAGCATCACGGATGAGTTATAGGGCGGGGTTGCATTGCTCGGTACCAGGCTCCCGGCGATCGGAGGTATGACTTTTACAGTTAGCGTCGCCTCCGTACTGGTCACACTGCCCACGGAATTCGATACGGTCACGGTATAAACCGAACCGCTTTGGCCCGACGTGGTGGCCGGCGTCGTATAGATGCTGGACGTCGCACCGTTAATTGCAACGCCGTTTACGTACCACTGGTAGGTCAGCGGTCCCGTGCCGGTCGCTGTCACGTTAAACGTTGCCGTCTGTCCAACGGTCACTGTCTGGTTGGCGGGCTGCGTGATAATCAACGGCGGCAGTGGTTTGGCGCCTTCGAAACCGCCGGCGCAGCCCCCCACATTGAGCAGTCCGAGGATTACAGCCAACAGACTCACCACACCAAGGATTCGTCCGTGAAAACGGAACCGCAAGCTGTTCCGAATTGGTCCAGATACGCATCGCATGGTGAGAATCTCCTAATCTGACTATATAGGGGAGGAGACGCGGTACGAGCACTCTGAACCCTAGGACTAGCGAACTCGCTAATAGTGGTTTCTGGTAGTACTTTCGCGGAGCCAACGCGGATGGAATCAAGAAGCCGTGCCTTGACTCTTTCGGTTAACCAAGCGACCTGCAATGCGACGCTTTTGGTCTTGTGCCCGGTTAGTCGTGCCAGCTCAACCCGTGGATGCAACACCATCTAATCAGTTGGTCCGCCAATACTTCCCCTGAAGAACCGATCTGTTTGGCTGACCCGGCCAAAACCCAGCCAGGGCGGCGTTCCTGCCGGTCTAACCCCAGCTAGCGATTTTGGCTTTTGTTTTCAATGTCAGGTGGGTCCAAGCTTAGTGTTGCGTCGACCCATTGAGACCACCCGACTAACCAGGCACAACTGCCAAATCGTGGTAAATTTAATCGCGAGAGGGCTCGAACTAACACTCGCCTCCCGGCAAGCCTATAAATTCCTAATGTCACTTGCTGCCAATCCGCTCTATTCAATAACCGCCGCAATCGCTTCCGTTTGGTTTGTCTTCTGGGGATATCGGCGGCGGTACGACTTGGATTATCCGCTGGATTCAGTCGCACGCCAAATTCGCTGGCTGATGGTCTTTTTAGGGTTCGGAATTATTATCGTCGGGCTTCGTTGGGTTACTGTCAGTTATATTCGTTGGATCGGACTGCTGTGGATGTTGGGCTTTCTAGCGTGGCCGAATTTCGCATACCACTTAACCGCACTGCTGCGACGGATCGGACTGGCCAGTCCGTCGTCAAATCGTTCTGCGCACGAATGACCGGGGAAATAAATCGGCTTCTCCCTCATCGAGCGGATAAGTCCTGGTAGACGCGCTTATCGTACATGTGAAGTTCTAGTACTGCAGATGTCCGGTAACGCGGGTGGTCTCAATGGGTCGGCGCAACACTAAGCTTGGACCCACCTGGCATTGAAAACAAAAGCCAAAATCGCTAGCT
>JBAQJS010000084.1:0-1917 GCA_049300435.1 Candidatus Acidiferrales bacterium
CCAGTACACCCTGACAAGCAGCGGCTGGGTGGTGATTTGGCTCGGAAACGGCGACGGCACTTTCCAAGCTCCCGTTTTAGTAGCCTCCGGCGAGCCGAATTCCGATCCGGCCTTCGTCACGCTCGGAAGTTTCACGAACGCGGCGCTGCCGAGCATGTTGGTGGTGGACGGCGGAGGTTCTGAATGTGAGGGCCCCTACAGCGTCGGGCCCTACCCGCTACTTTTCACCAACAACGGCAATTTGAGTTTTACTGAAACGGATTTCAGGCCGAGCCCGTTGGAGCTTGCTATTTCGAACGGCAACACCGTCGCCCTGACCGCCGCGATTGCGGACGTCAACGGCGACGGCGCGAACGACATCATTCTTTCAGAATTCGGCATCGTGAGCGCCCTGCTGAACAACGGCACGGGTGGATTCAGCGCCACTTCGCCCTCGCCACTGTTCTACGTCGGGAGTTCCGATACCGCAGCCTTGGTGGGCGGTTCCTTCTTCGGTCCCGGCGTGCACGACGTGGGTGTAGCCAGTCTCGCCGGCGCCGCGCTTATCAAGGGAACTCCCGGCTCGAGCGCCAGCTCCGGGCCGCTTGCCACCACCGTCACTCTCGGTTTCTCGCCGGTGAGTCCGGTCGCGTTCGGTGCGACGGAGATTCTGTCGGCGACGGTGACCACCACGTCAGGCAACGTGGGCTCGGAAGGGCTCGTCACTTTCATGGATGGGTCGGTCACACTGGGCACGGTGCTCCCGGCCAACGGAGTCGCCACTTGGCCTACGAGCACCCTCGCGGTCGGCACGCACATCATCACCGCCAATTACGTTGACACCGCGAATAAATTCGCCACGCAAAGCTCCGGCCCTTATCTATTCACCGTGCTCCCGCTTATCTCCACGTTTTCGCTCAGCCCGACGAGCGTGATTGGCAGCACCAGCGTCATGGCAACGGTAACGCTTGATGGCGCCGCCCCCGCCGGAGGAGCCGTCGTCACGCTCTCGACAAACTCCGGATCCGCCACCGTGCCGTCCACCTTCACGATCGCCTCCGGAACTTCCGGGACGTTTATGGTCAGCACCCTTCCCGTGACTTCGCAGACGGTGGTGACCATCACTGCCTTCTACGACGGCGCCTCGGCCACCGCCACGCTCACCATCAACCCGACCGCCGCGCCCAGCCCGATCACCATTCCCACGATCACCGAGAACATCATCACCACCGATTCGCTAGGCAACAACAGCACGCTCATCTCCGCAACAGTGATCGCGCCCATCGTGGAAACCATCACCACCACCGACTCGCTGGGCAGCAACAGCACCCTGATCTCCGCCACAGTCATCGCGCCCATCACTGAAATCATCACCACCACCGACACGCCTTCGGCCCTCGTGCCCAACATCTCGATTCAGGTTGCTTCGGAAACCGCCGCTTTGGTGTCAGCGACTACCCCCGGCTACTGGCAGGTCACCGTCGCGGTTACCAACACCGGCAACGTCACCGCCAGCAACGTGAGCATCGTCAGCGCGACGCTCGGCGCAGTCGCGGCCTCTGGCTTTGTCGTCGGCCCCACCATCGCAAATCTCGCTCCCGGCACGAGCGCGTCCTTCGTGATCAACTTCCCGCTTTCCGCTGGCGCGCCGGGCAGCAGGCCGGCGTTCAGCGTCAAGGGAACGTATTCGGGAGACGGTTTGAGCGGCAATTGGTCCACCAGCTCGCGTGGGGCTCCGCTGCCGTGAGCCAAATGCAGCGAAACATTTTTGTACTGAGGGAATTTCAGCGATCAGGGAGAAAGATACTAATGAAACGGACCAGGTGGATGCACGCAGTTTTGCTTTTGCTCTTGACGCTCGGGTGGGCCACGGCTTCGCGCGCTGACTCGGACACGCTGGACGTCACTTTGGCGCCCGCCGGTCAGACCGTGGTGGAT
>JBAQJS010000085.1:0-1933 GCA_049300435.1 Candidatus Acidiferrales bacterium
ACTCTGCTCGTCATGCGCATAGAACTTCTTGGTCGAGCGCACAATCCGCTTGTACTTCGGATGCGCCTTGCGCATCTCGACTTCGACCACAATGGTCTTCTGCATCTTGGTCGAAACCACTTCGCCCACCTTCTCGTTGCGGCGCGATACCTTTGCCTGCGTGGCGTTCGCTGTCTCTGTCACCGTTTTTGCAGTGTCATTCATGGTCTAGCGCGCCTCCTTCTTCGTAGCGGTCTTCTTTTTGGTCTTCTTCGCCGCCGTATGCTTCACAGCCTTCTTCGCGGCGGTCTTCTTCGCAACCGTCTTGGGAGCCTTCCTGGCCGCCTTCTTCGGAGCCTTCCGCTTGTTTGCCGGAGCGCTCGACTCCGTCTTGTGCTCCGCGCCGTGCAATCCCAATTCGCGCTCGCGCACCACCGTCTTGATGCGGGCAATGTCTTTCCTGAGGCCGCGAACCTTCTTCACCACATCCGACTGGCCCAGCCTCAGCTGAAAGCGCAGACGAAACAGCTGCTCGGCGGATTTGTTCTGCTCCACCGCCAGCTCGTCGTCGCTCAGATTACGAATCTTCTCGAGTTCCATGCTTCTCTTCTTCTCTCTCCGGGACCAGGCTTTCTAAAAAGCCGGTATCCCAACAAACCTTGCGTCCGCGCCTACTTCGCCGCGGCAACAACCTTTACATCGTGGCGCTGCACAAAGCGCGTCTTCAGCGGCAGCTTGTGCGAAGCCAGCCGCATCGCCTCCTGCGCCATCTCCGGCGTTACGCCTTCCATCTCGAACCGGATCTTGCCCGGACGAACCACTGCCACCCAGTGATCGGGCGCACCCTTGCCTTTTCCCATACGGGTTTCGGCCGGCTTCTTGGTCACCGGCTTGTCCGGAAACAACCGCAGCCAGATCTTGCCGCCGCGCTTGATAAAGCGGGTCATCGCAATACGGCTGGCTTCGATCTGCCGGTCCGTAATGTAGCCGCACTCCATCACCTTCAGCCCGTAATCGCCGAACGAAAGCTCGCTGCCCCGCCACGCCTTGCCGCGCATACGGCCGCGCTGCTGCTTGCGATACTTCACCTTCTTTGGCATCAACATAAGAAAACCCTCTTAAAAATCAGCCATCAGCCAGTAGCCAACAGCCAGTAATTCAAAAACCTGCCGTGCGCCCTTTTGCCTCAGCCACAAACCTGAAAACTATTGGCTATTGGCTAAAACACCGACGTTCCTACCGCCGCCTGCGGCTCACGCCGCTTCTGTTGGTAGATATCGCCGCGATAGATCCAGGCCTTTACGCCGATAATTCCGTAGGTCGTGTGCGCCTCGGCAAACCCGTAATCGATGTCCGCCCGCAGCGTGTGCAGCGGCAACCGCCCCTGCAGATACCACTCCGAACGCGCAATCTCGTTGCCGTTCAAACGGCCCGACACGCGAACCTTGATCCCCTTGCAGCCGAAACGCAGCGCCGAATCCACCGACTTGCGCATCGCGCGGCGGAAGCCCACCCGCTTCTCCAGCTGCAGAGCGATATTCTCCGCCACCAGTTGCGCGTCCAGCTCCGGCTTGTTTACCTCGAGAATGTCGATGAACACATCGCGGTTGGTCCGCTTCTGAATGTCGAGCTTCAGCTTCTCGATCTCCGCGCCCTTGCGCCCGATGATGATGCCCGGACGCGCCGTGCGGATGATCAGCCGCAGCTTGTTGCCCGGACGCTCGATCTCCACCGAGCTGACGCCCGCGGCCTTCAGCTTTTCCTTCAGCTCCTTCTTCAGGTGCACGTCTTCGATCAGCAGCTTGTCGTAGCCGCGCTCAACGAACCAGCGCGAACGCCAGGGCTTGTTCACGCCAAGCCGAAATCCGTAAGGATGGACTTTCTGTCCCATAATCGCCTCGAAACCTTCCTTTAAGCCCGTCCGCAATCCCCCCGCGCCCGAACTATTCACTAC
>JBAQJS010000086.1:0-87522 GCA_049300435.1 Candidatus Acidiferrales bacterium
GCGCAGCGCCGTTCTGCGCTCCTTTGATTGGGTCTCGTCGAAAGATGCTGCCGGCGCTTCCCAGTTCGAGCCGTCCATAGACGGTGAGGCTCTGTACGACAAAATCCAGGGACTTTCGCCGAAGGACGATGTGCAACGCTCCGTCCAGGCCCAAGCGTTGAGCATTGCGGTTGGTCTGGGACAAACGCGTTGGTTGATAGCCGAACAAAGAGTCAATTCGGTTTCCACACCGATGCTGATCGTACTGATTTTCTGGCTAACCATTATTTTCATCAGCTTCGGCCTGTTCGCACCTCGCAACGCCACTGTGGTTGTCAGCTTGCTGGTATCCGCGCTTTCGGTTTCCGGCGCGATTTGCTTGATCCTGGAGATGTACGCGCCTTACGCAGGACTGATTCGCGTCTCCAGCGCCCCGCTCCGGGCCGCGCTTACACATCTTGGCCAGTAGCGCATCGCCGCAAACGAAAGAAAACGCGCGGGCTCGGGCGTGGTAAGGGGAAAACCCACCATTTTCCACCTGGCGCAACCGAGCGTTACTCGAGCTGCGACTGTGCCGCCTGTTGTGGTTTTGGTGCCGGTCGCGATTGTGGAGCTGGTTTCGCTTGAGGCTGCGGCTTGGGCGTCCCAGGTTTCGGTTGCGGCTGGGGCTTCGGCGTTCCAGGTTTCGGCTGCGGCTGTGGTTTGGGCGTCCCGGGTTTCGGCTGTGGCTGCGGCTTGGGCGTCCCGGGCTTCGGTTGCGGCTGCGGTTTCGGCGTCCCGGGTTTCGGCTGCGGCTGCGGCTTGGGCGTCCCGGGCTTCGGTTGTGGCTTGGGCTGATTTGGATTTGGCCGATTCGGATTGCTGGGATTAGGTCGCGGCGCTGGCGGTTTGCTATTGCCGGGCCGAGGATTGTACCCCGTCGGACGGTTGTTTGGTCCCCACGGCTGGTAAGTGGGCGGACGATTCCCCGGATAGTAAGTGGGAGGCCGATAGTTCGGAGGCCGGTAGTGCCAATTACCTCCGTAGCCGGGACGGCTGGTGTAATGCACGGGCCGCGGACGATACCAATAGTTCGGCGGACGATATGGATTTCCCCAACCGACCCAGACAGTGCGATTGTAATAGGCGCGGTGCATTCCCCAGTTCCATCCCCACCCGCCCCATCCCCAGGGCTGGTTATTGACCAGCAGCGCGCCAATTGCGATCCCCGCTCCGAAAGCGATCACGGGCGAGGGACTGGCCGACTGGATGTAAACCACGGTGGGATCGTACTGCGGCACATAAACGATCTGGGGATTTGCCGGCTGGATCACGTAAATCGTCTGACCTGCCGGCTGCTGCACTTCCACTTGCATTTCTGAATTGCTTTGCAATGCGCCGGCAGCGTAGGCCCGGGCGCGCAAGCGCTGAATCGAAGCGCTGACCGACGCCTGGTCCGCCGTGAATGCAACACCGATCGCGGCGTAATCGTCCACGTTCTCCGCCATCATCTGAATGATTTGCGGAAAATTAATCAGTGCGATGAACGCCGGGTCAAATCCCTGTTGCTGCGCCGCATCGGTGAGCGCGGTACCCGTCAGCCCGGAGTTCGCGTGCAACCAATTATCCACGTCCAGAATTTCCTGCGGATCCGTGGAAGCAGTGGTGATCTGAGCCAGCAGAGAATCCGGATAGAGCGCTACGGGCGCCAACAACTGGTCCAGTTGGTCAGCATCGGGAGGAGGACCCGTCTGCGCCTGGAGCATGGGTCCAAAATCGGGAGAAATTAACACCGCGACCAGTAAAACAACCGCCGTAAACGCAGATTTTCTTCGCATTTGACAGCTCCGGAAGTGCAGCTGCACTACGCGGATATTAAACCACACAAATCCATCAAAGCGATTACTGCAATCTCGGTTCCCCCGGGGCAATTCCGAGCATCGCGTTGACGGACGTCTGCCGTACCCCCGCCCAATTTTCCGGTAACGGAGCGAAGCAGGACTGCGCCGTTGCGGCCGTGACACCGCTGGCCGGTCGTCAGTGAATTGCTAGCAACGAGCGCTCACCGCGTGGAGCCTCGCCACTCGCCATTGATTCAGGCGTTCAACTCCGAAACGCCGTCAGACTCGAATGAGGGTAGCATGGGAGATGGCCATCCGGAATCGGAGGAATGAGGTCGCGCGATGAGGAGATTAAATTGGTTCGCGACACTGGTGGTGCTGACGCATGCCGTGGTCGTCCTTTGGCACCTGGAACTACTTGCAAAGCTTGGCACGGCACTAAAAGTAGATCAAGTCCCTCTTCTCGCTGGCCTCGCGAATATCATCCCGCTGATCGCTGTGATTTTGCTGTGGGCGCGGTTTCCCAAGCTCGGAGGTTGGCTCCTTCTGTTTCTGGCCGTGCCGCTGCTCATCGGCGGATATTCCCATTTTCTGAGTGCTGGTTCGGACAATGTCTTCCGGATGGCGCCAGGTGAATTGACCGCGGGCTTTCGAGTCAGCGCGGCGCTGCTATGGATGCTGGAGTTGTGGGGTTGCTGGTTGGGCATTGAAATTCTTCGCCGTTCATCGTTGTCCACCGCGAGTGCTTAATTCGAGATCGGCCCCTGGCGGGAACGAACGGTCGTGTAATCGGACATTGAGAGGTGGCGGATCGGCACATGTCCGCTGGGTGCGTTTACCAGGAATTAGCGTGTGGATTCAATTTGAGTCGTCTGGCAACTTGCGATCCTATGCCAGCGACGGCGTCGCTGACTTCGCACTTCGCTGATTCTGAACCGGCCGCTGGCGGGTCGCAAGCGAGTCGGCGAGTATCCAATAGGCTGCAACTAAAGCCAGATTGAACGCGTTGCCGCCCCAGGCGGCATGGTCCTTGGGATCGGCAAAGATGAAAGGGGGCAACGCGACTAGATTAAAAATCAAAAACATCAGGGCAAGCAGCCGCGCAGCCAGGACGTCCTGAATTCCCGAGAGTATGGCGACGCCCGCGAGCACGAAGCAAATTCCGGTGACGATGACCCAGAATTCCGCTCCCAAAGGCATCCACTTGGGAACATAAACAAAGTTGTCCGTAACGTCAGCCAAATGATTCAAGCCGAAGTCAATCGAGCAGAGTCCGAATATCCAGCGAGTCATGAGAACCGTTCGCGGCCATGATGAACTGCGCGTCGCCAGGGACGCGTAGATGAGCGCTCCTGCTGCGAACGCGATGAGTTCCATGCCCACTCCAGCCAACACGCCGATATACACGGGAATTCGAATCCCAAGAAAGTGCGGCGCCGTATAGAGCCGAGGCAACCAGAATACGGCAAAAATGAAATAGATGACGGCTAGCGCGGCAGCACCCGCGCGAGCGCTGCGTCGCCAGAGTATCGCCACACCGCCTGCAATCATCACGACGGCGGTTATATACGCCAGGACCTCACGACCAGGAATGTGGTCCCCGAAGGCCTGAATGGGTTGATGGGAGCCATCAAAATCGCGCCAGATAAAATCCATAATGCCGGCAGCAGCTGACGCTAGGCCATACAGGGTTACGCCGAGTCTCATGTCGAACCAGCGCTCGACGTGCTCGCCGCCTTCCTGACCGAGGTCATTGAGCATCTTTCCACCGCTCACGGTTCGCTCTCCAAGCCTGAGCTGCGTTCTTAGTTCTTTAGTAGACGTTCTAGGCGAAGGTAAATCCGCTGCAATAGGATGTCAAGGCGAGCTGTATGTAAGGCAGGGCGGGGCCGCGCGTGAGTCGCGCCGTAACTCCTGAGGAATCGCGTAATGGGACAAGTTCGTTCCCGCAGCCCGTGGTCCGGTGATGCCGTTCATCGGTACGGATTTTCCTAGGTTCTCAACCACGTGATGCGCGATTACCAACCCATTTGGCGCATGCGCTCCAGGATGAGTCCACTGTAGCGATTCATGCGATCGGGGCGCCGCTTCAGGGGCAACGGCAGAATTGCGGCGAGTTGGGCTGCTTGTTGCCGGTCAACATTGCGCGCCGTGGTTCGGTAGTAATATTCACACGCCGGCTCCGCGCCAAAAACGCCAGGGCCCCATTCGACCACGTTGAGATAAAGCTCCAGAATCCGCCTCTTGCCCAGGACCAATTCGGCGACGGGGACAAGTGTGAACTCGGCGCCCTTGCGGAGGATGGAGCGGCCGGTTCCGAAGAACAGGTTTTTCACCAGCTGCTGCGTAAGGGTGGACCCGCCGCGAATGCGGCCGCCTTCCACATCGTCTTCTGCAGCGATTTCCATCGCGCCCCAATCAAATCCGTGATGCTGGTAGAAGCGCGCGTCTTCCGCGGCGATCACCGCGTGCTGGAGGTCGGGCGAGATTTGGCTTAGCGGAACGAAATCGTATCGCTCGTGATACGGCGTGTGGTGGATCCATGCCTGCAAGCGGCGCTCCATGTGCACCGCAGTGGTCGGCGGATTGATCCACCGGGCAGCCACAAGGATCAGCACAGCCACCGACCAAAGAAGCGCCACTCCGATGAGAAACCATCGAACGAAGGATCGGAGCGCAACTTTCCGATGCGGGGTCTTCGGGAGCGTGTCTGGATTTTCAGTCACACTTCAGAATAATCGTTTGGGCTGGATTGCCATAGCGCCTGATTGGTCGCGTTGCCGGACAAGTCCACTCGCAGCATTCCAAATGTCCGGTTAAGGCGGTGGTCTCAATGGGTCGGCGCAACACTAAGCTTGGACCCACCTGGCATTGAAAACAAAAGCCAAAATCGCTAGCTGGGGTTAGACCGGCAGGAACGCCGCCCTGGCTAGGTTTTGGCCGAGTACAGCCAAACAGATGGTTCTGCCGCCGAAGCATTGCCGAATCAACGCACCGGATGGTGTTGCATCCACCGATTGAGCCCGCAGCATTTACCTGGACTTGAGTCCGATACTGGGAAATGCTTCGCCCAAAGATCAGCAGTAAACACTACGCGACAGGGAAAGGCCTATTTCTCAGCAGCCCGTTTGAAGCTCTAAAGACGCCGGAGCAGAACTCAGTCTATCCTCGCACAAGGTATGCGCCGGTCCGACTGAGTTTTCACATGGGCCCTTTACGGCCCTCCCGAGATCGGCAGCACCACAAGGGCGCCTCCCTACGACTTATTCGGCTCGTAAAGCCAGGACAGGATCGACCGAAGCCGCACGGTGAGCCGGAAGAGCCGAAGCTGCGAGAGCCAAGGCGAAGACAGCGACCGCCCCCACGATCATAACCGCAGGGTCAAAGGAACTGACGTGAAAGAGAAAGGAGCGAAGGATGCTGGATGCGGCGGCCGCTCCGGCCAGTCCGAGAACGCAGCCGATGGCGGCCAGCTTGAGGCCAGAGATGAGAACAAGGCGCATGATGTGCGAACTCTGCGAGCCGAGCGCCATGCGGATAGCCATCTCGCGCAAGCGTGTAGCCACGGAAAAAGCGATGATACTGTAGATGCCGAGCACGGCAAGCAACACCGCGGTGAGTGCGAAGCTGGAAATGATGATGGTATTGAAGCGGCGCGGCGCTTCACTTTGGGAGACCACCTGCTCCATCGTCTGCACCTGGGTGAGCGGCAGTTGCGCGTCGATGGAACGAACGGCAGCGCGCAGAGCGTGCTCCGCCTGCTCGGGACGCAGCGCAGAACGAACGACGATGTAGCCGCCGTTGCCATTCCGATCGGTCGGCGAGGCCAAGGAGCCAGCATCCTTCTCAAGCTGCGCGACAGGCTGGTAGAACTGTTCCAATGCATCAGCGTCGGGCGAGTTGAGCTTTGCGTCGGCGACTTCCCCGACGACGGTCATCCAAGGAGTACCTGACTTCAGCGTGCCGACGCGCATCCTCCTCCCAATGGGATCCTGATGTGGCCAATAGTGTTGGGCGAATTCGCGATTGACGATGACGACAAGCTGGTTATCGGCGGTGTCGGCCTCGGTGAATTGACGGCCACGAATTAGTGGGATGCCGATGGCCTTGAAGTAGTCGCCGATGACCTGAGAGGGCGAAGCGGCGGTCCGGTCGGGTCCACGCGGATCGACATATCCGTCGGCAACGAACGCCTCGATGCCGTCGCCGGTGGTGGGAAGGACGGTGGTGAGGCCGGCGGATTCAATGCCGGGGAGTTGGCGCAATTGCTGAAGGAGCCTGTTGTTGAAGGAATCGATGTAGGCCTGTGTGGAGTATGGCTCCTGCGGCAGCGCGTAGGCGGCTATAGCGACCTGCTCGGGGCGAAAGCCGAGATCCACGGCGCTCATATTGCTGAAGCTGCGCAGCAGCAAGCCGGAAGCGGTGAGCAGGATGAGCGCGATGGCGATCTCCGCGACGACGAGCGTAGAGCGCAGGCGCGCGTGGCTGCCGCTGGCCGAGCCGCTGCGTCCGCCTTCTTTCATCGTGGCGTTTATATTGGTGCGAAGGGCGGCAAAACCCGGGGCTAATCCACAGAAGAGGCCCGTGAGCAGCGCGAGCACGAGAGCAAACCCGGCAACGGTCCAGTTGAGGGTGATCTCATTGATCAGCGGCAGCGTCTCCGGGAGAAGATTCTTACCGATGGCGAGCGCAAGCGCCGCGAGCCCGATGCCGAGGAGACCGCCGGTGAAACTAAGGACGAGGCTTTCGAGGATCATCTGCCGCAGCAGTGTGAGTGCGGGCGCGCCGAGGGCGAGCCGCACGGCGATTTCGCGTTGTCGGCGGATGGCGCGGACCAGGAGCAGTCCGGCAAGGTTGGCGCAGGCGATCAGCAGCACAACGACGACGGCGAAGAAGAGCATGCGTAGCAGCGGACGAGCCTCAAGCACAGTAATCTGCTGCAAGGGATAGACCACGGGATGGATGCGGAAGTTCGCTTCATCGGGCGGATAGTTGCGCATGATCTGCTGCGCCACGCGATTAGCATCGCTCTGCGCCTGCTCCGGCGTGATGCCGGGTTTAAGCAGGCCCACCATGTTCAGATACCAACTGCCGTTGGCCTCGGGAGACAGCTCCTGGGGAGTAAGGCTCATGGGCACCCACAGTTCGCTGCGATTGAGACGGCCGGGGTAAAGCGGAAACTCGAAGTCGTGGGGCATGACGCCGATGATTACATATGGTTTGCGGTCGAGCAGAATCTTTGTGCCGAGGATGTGCGGGTCGCCGTTGAAGCGGCTCTTCCATGTGGCAAAGCTCAGAACTGCCACCAACTCCTTCTGCTGATCTTCCTGTGCCGTGAAGACACGGCCCATGAGCGGCGCAACGCCGAGCGCGGAGAAGACGGAGGACGTCATGCGCGTGGCGTTGATCTGAGCCAGTTGGCCTGTTCCGGAGAGACCGAAGCTCATGAAGCCGTAGCCGCCAAGGTTTTGAAAAGATCGCGTGTCGCGCGGATAGATGACCACCTCGGGGCCGGTGACGGGTCCCGGATCCTGGTGACCCCAGTCCGTGCCGCTGACCTGATCGCCGAGCGTGACGAGCCGATTGGCGTTTGGAAAAGGCAGCTGGCGCACGAGAACCCCTTCGACGATGGAGAAGATGGCGGTGGTGGCGCCGATGCCCAAGGCCAGCATCAGCACCGCGGTTGCTGTAAAGCCAGGGGACTTACGCAGTTGCCGGAAGACCAATTTCAGTTCCGAAGGGATCCTGTTCACGAAAATCCTCGCAGGAGGGTTGCAGGCTGCGGAATAAGCCGTTCTTCAGGTCCCGCCGCACTTTTATAGCACACATTCAAGAGCATCAGGGACCCATGGGTCACGCGACTTTCGCCTGGAAACGAGACCGACGCTACCGCCCCATACCTCCGAGGTGAGAAGCGGAGGTGCGATTTCGCGTTGCCTTGCAAGTGGAGGATTAACGTTGGTGCCTTTAACGGGCAATCAGGAAGTTGGGCTCGGCTGCAACCTCAACGAGATTGGTCGCGTTACCGGGGATGCGCCGTTGAGACAATTCCAGTTGGACGGTACGCGCCTCAATCCGGCGTTTACATTTTCCGCCGCGAGTGGCTGCGGCGGGGACTCCATGGGTGACAAGGCTTCTACGAAATGGCCAAGATAACGCCGGAGAGCCGTTGCACGGGCGCGCTGGCGCCCCTCGCGCGCTAGAAGCTGGTGGTTAGGCGCAGCGCGAAGCTGCGCGATGGGCCGATGGCGTTGCCGGAAAAGAGGCCGCCGAAGTCAATTACGTTGAGCACGTTGTTCAGATTTTGTCCGTCCGCCTGAATCCGCATATTCAAACGGTCCGATTTGTAAATATCCGCGCCCGCCGAAGCGTTCACCTGGAAGGCGGGGTAGATGCGGCCGCGATTGAAATTAATCCGATTCACGACCTGCTGCCCGTACTGCGCGAGCACCATCGCAGCGCATTCCTGGGGCGTTTCGTCGCAATCGTAGTCGAACGGCAACCCGGTGTCGTACTGAATCCCGCCCGCGATCCACAGACGCGGCGCAATCTGATAACGGACGCGGCCGCGCACGGTGTTGCGCTGGTCCTGCGAATCCGGGAAATGCCCGGAGGTGGGGATCACCGCGTCGTCGCCCAGGAACAGGCCGCCGGTCACCGGAAACCAGGCTTGGCCGACGGTGTAGGAATAGCTCAGGAAGCCGGAAACGCCGCGCCAGACCGGAACATCCAGCTTGGCCTCCGCGCCATAAACGACGGCTTTGCGAAAGGCAATCGGGAAACTAATGGTGGTGTTGTCAATCTGATCGTCGTCGGCGTAATTGTTCACCAGGCGCCGGAAATAATTGGCATCCAGCCGCACTTTGCCGAAGAAGCCCTTGGTGACGCCCGCTTCGTAGTAATTCCCTTCCGAAGGCTCCACCGGCAATTGCAGCGAAATCGGATTGAGCATCGTCGCGGCCGTGGAGCTGGAGAGCAGGATATTTTCGAACGAGGGCGTCTGGAACACGCGGTCGTAGGAGAAATGCACCACCAGGTCGGCGGACGGAAAATAGCGCGAGATGGCGAAGCGCGGATCCACCGCCTGGCGATTCAAGAGCAATTGATAATGGTCCCAGCGCAGGCCCGCGTTGATGGTCCATTTTCCCAGGCGGATCAGATCCTGCGCGAACGCGGACTGCTCCAGATCCGGGCGATTCGCCTGGAAGCTGAAGGGCGAAGGCGTGCCGGGATCGAATTGCGAGGGATCGGTGACGATGTAATTGAAATTCTCGTTGAGGAAAATATTGTCGGACTCGACTCCGAATTTCAGCTCGTGCCGGCCGTGCACCGCGGTGACCGTGCCCTTGAAATAGCCTTCGCGGAACCAATTGTGCTGAAACACCTCGATCGGGGTGGAATTGGCGTTGGAATTGAAATCGTTGGCGTTGTCGCGGACCATGCCGCGAAGGTTGGCCACCACGTGCGAGTTGAACGTGTGCCGGTAGGAAATGATTCCCATGGTTTCGATATTGTCGGCGGTTTGGCGCTGCCCCGCGGCCTGCTGCACCAGCTCGTTTGGGATGTCGTAGCGCGAAACTTCGTGGCGCACGGTGAGGCTGATGCGGTCCTTGGAGGTGAGGTCGCGCTGGTAATGAATCGAAAAATCTCCCAGCGTGCCGGTGTTGGAATAATTTTCCGGCACCACGGGATTCAAATAGTGGTCCGTCATGCTGCCGCTGGCGCTGACGCCCAGCGTGTTCTTTCCCCACACGTACTGCCCCTGCGCGAAAGCGCCGGCGGAATCGAAACTGCCGCCGGAGAGCACCACCTGGCCGTGCAATCCCGCCTGCGAATCCTCGAGGGTATTCACTTCGACGACGCCACCCATTTTTCGCCCGTACTCGGCGGGAATGCCCGCCGTGTAGATGCTCATGGATTGCACGTCGTCCGCTTCGATTTCCGGGCCGAAGCTGGGCGAGCGATTGTCCGTGAGCGGAATGCCGTCCACCACGAACTGCGTCTGGTATTCCGAGCCGCGCGGATGCAGCACGGCGTTGCCCTCGTACAGCCAGCCGGGTTGCGAATTCACCAGGTCCTGCAGGGAGCGGCCCGGAAGCGAACTGAGCCGGTTCTGGATCTGGTCCGAGCCAATCTGGCTGACCGAGCCGGCCTGATCCGGGTCAATCAAGGTGTTGGGCGCTTGGACGGTGACGGATTGATTCACCGAAGGCAGCTTGAGCTGGATGGTGTACTCGATGGGAATCGAGGAAAGGATCTCGATGGACTCGGTAGCGGGCGCAAAGCCGGGCTGGGTAATTTGCAATTCATAGCGGCCGAAAGGCAGGCGCGGCACGTCCAGCGTACCCTGTTCGGTAGTGCCGAGCGAATTGCGATATTCGTTCGCCTCGCTGACCACTTGCACGGTCGTCTTCACCGCGAGGCCGGAGGGATCAATCACGCGCAAACGCAATTCGCCGCTATTGCTCTGGGCAAATAGCGGCAAGGCGCAAATAAAAATTAGCCCTGCAATTCTCGTCAAGACCCTTCGTCCTCTGGATCCCCGCAATGAATTTCCCCACAAACGTTAACAGACAGTTCCGGCCGGGAAGGCTCCCACTGCGGATGTAAGTGTCCTTTCCGCCCACATTCAGCTTGAATATTCTGCGCGCGGCGATTCTATTCAGCCTCTTTTCGATGCGGATGGGTTACGCAAAGGAACTGAAAAACGAGGGGAATCGGACGAGGAGCGGCCTGGAACGCGCAAGGCTCTCTGCCGAGCAGCGCAGAAAACCATCGCCCGGCCAACAACGTCAATCCAATCGCTGAAGCTCTAAGGCCGTCTGCCCCGGCCGCCGTTGGTGATTCCCGAGCAAGTGGCCTCCGGCGTGACGTGTGCCGCGGTCGGCGCAGGCGAGGAGCACGTGGGCGTCTTGCTCACGGCGCGAACCACTACGGCCGCGACGGCAACCGCAACCGCCGCGCCCACTCCAATCGCGGCGACGCCGGCAGCTCCGATGCCGCCGGCCGCTCCGCCAACTCCCCCGCTAATGCTGGTGCTGTTGGCCATATCCACGGAAGTGACGGGCGTCGCTGGAACGGGCGGCGTGGGCGCGGCATTGAATTGCACGCTGGAGGTCTCGCCCGAACCCACGATGACGCACGGCCCGATCACCCGGTGGCGCTGCCGGTCCTGCTGGTCCTGCGTGCCGGGGGCCGGCGGAGGAGCTTGCGCGCCGGGCTGTTCTTCCTTTTTCTCGGACTTGTACGCGCAGAAATTCACTTTCCCTTCATAGACCACGATGCGCGTGGTGTCCCCTTCTGAATCCATGGCAAAGTCGGTGCCCACCACGCCCGCAACTCCGGTCGGAGTGCGGATTTGAAAACTGGCGTTGGGCTTCACCAGCTTCACGGCCTTGGCGCGCACGCGTCCGTAATTCAGGTCCAGCTCGGTCTGCTGCGCGGACGCGTCGTGCTTGGTCACTGTGAGATTCGAATCCGAGCCCACGCTCAACACCGAGCCATCGTCCAGAGCCACGCGCGCGCGCGCCAGGTGGCCGGTATTGACCACGTCGCCCCAGAAAACCGCCTCGGAAGTGGAGGCAGGAGTCTGCTGCGGGCCGCGCACCACGTTGACGATCGGCAATATCGCTGTGATTTTTCCGGCGTGCTGCGCTTGTGCGGCTTGCGCGAACACATCCCCAGGAATCGCCAGTAGAACGCAGATGAGCAGCACGAGGAAAGTGCTAATGGAGCGGCGGACGTTCATGTGTCTCATTCCTTCCCGGGCGCTCCTGCGGCTTCTGCGTCGCGGGTCCGAGCTTCCCGGTGCATGGAAATCTTTGGGAAAAACACCAATCGCGGGGTTCGGGCAGGAAATTACCATAACTCTCCGGTAGGGCATAGCGAAATTCTGTGCGCCCGTGCCAAGCGCCGCACGTTGGGCGCCGCCGCGAAGTCAGGGTGCTCCAGCGACGTGCGAAAGTGGCGTGTAAACGTGGCGTGCGAACGAATCGCACTCAGGCCTGTTTCGCGCGCTCCCGCATCGTGGCCATCAGCTGCCGCATGGCTTCCGTGCTGCCGGGCGCGCGCTTCTCGCGCCAGGCCTCCAGGCGCTTACAGTGTTCCTCGAGCGGCGCATACAGGAAGGGATTCTTGAAAGCGGCGCGCCAGGCGCCGATGATCGGTTTCACGCGCTCCCACACCATCCATTGCTCGCCGCTATTCTCGAAGAAAAATTCCTCGTCAATCAATCCGCGGTTCGCGGTGTTCGCCGCCGTATCCCAGTAGCTGATGACCATGCGCACAAAGGCGTTTTCCTGCGAATCGGGCGGCGCGATTTTCAGCACCTCTTCGAGCGAAGCCGCGTGAAAGTTGCGCACGTACCAATCGCGGGCTTCGCGCAAGCGCGGCTCGCGGCGGATGTCGTACAGCCGCAGCATCAGATTCACCTGCTCGTGCGTTACTTGTCCCATGTCTTCCTCCTGATTGGCGGTACGAACTTACTCGGTCGGCTGCGGCAATTCGCCCTGCAAAGCGATCTGGTGCGTATAACTGAGCGGAATGCGCGAGGCCTCGAACCCCATCTTGATGCGCCGGCGCAGCTCGCGCGCCACGTCGTCCTTGCGGTTCAGGATGGTGCGCGCCTGCAGGCGAATAACGGTGCCGTCGAGCGAGAGCGATTCCACGCCCAGCACGCGCGGCCCGTCAATCAGCGCCGCGGACCAATCCGCATCGTTGCGAAAATCCCCGGCGATTTTCTCCAGCGTCGCGAGGGCGCGGCCCACCATTTCCGCGGCCGGAACGGTGACGTCCACAAACGCCTGCGACCAATCACGGCTCAGGTTGGCCACCTGCCCGACCAGGCTGTTCGGCACGGTAACCATTGCTCCGGCGGGATTGCGAATCACCGTGCGCCGCAAGGTGAGGTATTCCACGCGCCCGATTTCGCCGTTCACCTGAATCAGGTCGCCCACCACGTATTGGTCCTCGAAGACGATGAAGAAACCGTTGATGAAATCCTTCAGCAGGCTCTGCGCGCCGAAGGCGATGGCCACGCTCGCCACGCCCGCCGTGGCGATCACCGGCGCGATGTCGAACCCGAACACTTCGAAGATCATCAGCAGAGCGATTGCCGCGATCACCACCGAGCCGATGCTCTGCAGCAGCCCGGCCATGGTGCGCGTCTGCTGCTCGCGCATCTGCCCGGCGCGCGTTTGCGACTTGGAGAGTTGCACCAGGCGCGCGGTCACCGCCTTCAGCGCGCGCGTCAGGAGAATCGCCGCCAGCAGGATGACCAGAACGCGCAGTCCCGTCTTTCCTGCAATTTCCAGCCACTGTGAGAGGGAATCAGTCATAAGATATAGGGCGCGGAATTATACCACCCGGCATGGCGGCCGGCGTCGCACGGGTCGCCGCCTGCCCGGCACACCATCCGCGAACGGGAGCACGCATTATGGACCTGAAAAAACGGAATTTCATCATCCAACTATTTTCCATGCTGCCGGCGGCTCCTCTGGCGCTGCTGTGGTCCAAGCGCGCCTTCGGGCAGAATTCCATTCCTCCGCTGGTGCCGGGCAGCGCCCGCAGCGACGACGATCGCGACCAACCATTCGGCGGGCCCGCTCCCCCCGTGGACCCCATACAAATATTGAAGCAGAACAAAGATCAGATTCACGCGGACGTTGAGAAGCTCTATACGCTCGCCGGCGAACTGAAAGCCGAAATGGAAAAAACCGATTCGGTGAACGTGCTCTCGCTCCCCATGATTCAAAAAGCAGAGCAAATCGAAAAGCTAGCCCGCCAGGTGAAGAACCTGGCGCGCGGTTGACGCGAGGGTGGCGCGAAGACGGCGTGAGTGAGGCGCGAGCGCCGAGGCTGGCGCGGGCCGCGACGCCTCTCGCGGTTTGCTTTTGCCAGCGCCGCGCAAGCCATGTAAACTCATTCGCGGAACTTCCCCGCGCGCCGGCTCGCGGGAGCGGCAATCTCCGCGCCAAAGTCCTCCCAGGTTTTTCATCGGGAGGCACGTAACGCGCCCGTAGCTCAGATGGATAGAGCGTGTGCCTCCGGAGCACAAGGTCGGGGGTTCGAATCCCTCCGGGCGCGCCACTTTTCACGGGTGGGTCCAGCCCGGGCGCGCTCGATGAAGCGGCCTAATTAGCGTATATACAATAAGTGTTCTGGCGGGATGTGCAAAAAGCCATCTCGAATTACGAAAAGCATGGCGTTTCCTTCGCGGAGGCCGCGACCGTATTCAGCGACCCCGATGCGCTGGATCGGGAAGATGCGGAGCATTCCTCCTCTGCACAGCGCCGCAAACGTCCGGGAGTTTCTGCTGCAGCGCGCGTGCTGCTGGTCGTTTACACCGTCAGGAGGGTGAGACATGGCCAAGAGACCATCCGTATCATCGGCGCGCGGCAGGCGAGCCGCAAAGAGCGGAAGGCTTATGCCCGATAGCCGCATCCATTTTTCGGATATTCCCGAGTCAACCAACACGGAGTTGAAGCGTGCTCGCCGCGTCGGCCGGCCCAGGAGCGGAAACGCTAAACGGCTGATCGCCATCCGGATCGCTCCACGTCTTCTCGCGCAGATTCGCCGCCGGGCCGCCAAACAATCCAAGCCCTATCAAACCCTGATCCACGAAATCCTGGAGCGCTCTGCCCGGGGGAATGCAGCCTAAAAGCAGCTGTTTTGCCGCAAGTGATTTCGGGAGCGTCCGGAAGACGATGACGTTGCTACTTCAGGCGCGGGGGGTACGCGCAAGATCGTCAACACGGAAGATAAGAGTCGAACGCTATGTCCTGTTCTTGAGGTAGGGGCCCACGAAGACCGCGAAATCACGCAACGACTCAAAGCCTTCAAGAAGACTCCAGCCCTGGGATACCATTTCTCAAGAGGCGTTTGGGTTGCGCACCTTTCTCAACAACAGACGGATAGCAAGCAAGCCTGGCAAAAAACCGACAACAACAAGGACCAAACCCATCGCCCACATCCTCTGGAGCAGGAGGGCGCCCACCACGACGCAAGCAATTGCAATTGACAACAATAAAGCGAATTTTTGTTGCAGCTGCCGATCTCGCTTGGAGAGTAAATGCGAAAGCACGATGCTGATTGCACAGATAATCAGCGAAAAGATTGCGAGGCCCCTGGCGCCGGCCGCGCCAACCGGCACAAGCGCGACAATCGCAATGGTTGTCGCCAGGCATACCACCGTGATCACCTGTCCCTTTTTCAGCGCGCCCATTTGGCTCACAAATAATATACCCGGGTTGACATTGTTGGGAGAGATTCGCGGTAACGCCGGTTACCGTCCGCTCGCGGCGTTCTGCGAGTCCAACGGCGAGGCTTTTGCGTTTCCGTATCGCGGTCCGCTCGGCGTCAACACAGTTTGCTGGAATGACTGAATGTCCGAGAAAACAGCTGACGAAAATCGGAGCAACCGGAAGCTGCCGTTATACGCCGCGCTTGGTGCGCTCGCTGCGTTTGTCGTTTGTATTCCAATACTTCTCTGCCCGCCGGACATTTCGCTGCTCCTGATACTCGTCGTGGGCGCGCTTCTGCTTCTCGCCAGCGTGGCGTGGCTGATAAGCGCCGCAATCCGCGGAAAGCGCAGCCAGTTTCTGGCTTTCCTGACGATGCTCGCCATTTTTTGGTCTATCTCCGCCGCCTTGGTCTTCTATGACGTCAAGAATGGGTCTGTCATCCGCAGCGCCGCCCGATGGCTTGTCTGGTCGCGCGATTACCAGGCGAAGGTTCTAGCGCAGCCGCCCGCGGCAAACGGGAAGTTCCGCCATATCGAATGGGACGGCTGGGGCTGGGCGGGAATGGATACCACGGTGTACCTGGTTTTCGACCCGACGGATTCCCTTGCGCCTGCGGCCGCGAGCCGCTGGCCCGGCCATTTCAAAGGCATCCCCTGCGCGGTCCTTCGGGTTCGCCGTCTGCAGAGCCGTTGGTACACCGTGCTCTTTTACACCGACGAATTCTGGAGCAACTGCAACCAAGACGCCGCCGGCAACTAAGCTAACAACCGCACAAGCGGCCCTAAGGCGCGCCACTTCCTCAAGAGTTGCCCTGTCCGGTCCGCGCGTCTATCGGAATCTCGGGATGCTTCTGTACTCCTGCGGCCTTCTTTCCGTCCTTCCGCGAGTATCCATCTTCGGTGAAACAGAGCCTCTTCTCGGCCAAGCTTGACAGAGAGCGGAGAAGAGATGATCTCCTAGACTTCGACGATGTGATCGTTGACCCATTTAAGTATTTGGGCGAATCGGAATTCTCCACTGGAGAGCGAACGCATCATGAATTCGAAAGCGGAGATGGAATCAACGGCCAAGTCGAATCCGTTGACAAGAAGAGACGTGTGCGCGGCTGCAAAGGCTATGCGCTTGTTTCCGTCGAGAAATGGGTGATTGTTCGCCAGAGATTCCATGAGAGCCGCGGATTCCTCAGCGACGTTGTTGTAATAGCCAGTCTGAGGACGGAATACCGCGGATTCCAGCAGACCGCTGTCTCGAATACCGCCGCTCCCGCGGTACTGATCTATTTGCTGTTTGTGGATTGTGAGAACTTCGGCGACGGTGAGGTAGATACGCGCTGGCACTTAGCTCACTTCGCCAGCTTTTGGTAAAGTTCTCGGAACTTCTCATTCGAGCGACGATACGCTTCAATTACCTCTGGTCGTACGAGGTGCTGGGAAGGGACAACGTTATGGATGTAGTGTTCGATAGCCTTCTCCAGAAGATGTCGCTGGGACTGCCCGTTTTCCTTGGCGACGGCCACGAGCTCTTTGTACAGCTTGGCGTCGATCGCCGGGCCAATCTTGACTGTTTCCTTAGCCATGTCGGGCGAACCCTCTGAAAATGATTTTAGGGGAATCTAGACACAATTGCAAGACAAATCTAGATTAGACTAGAGAGCTTGCTGACTCAAGCAATAGGGGTCAATTTGTGGCAACGGTGCGACAAAGTCGCCGAGAAAAGTTCGGAAATCGTCCGTTTGGCGCGCGATTCCGAACGATAGCGCGCAGGCGGCAAGAAATCTGTTTTTCCGCTTTCCGCGGCGGTGTAGGATGTCAGCAGCTTTCGCGGTCCAAACGGAAATCCGGCCTGAGATGGAAATAGAGAACACCGAGATCGGCGCCGCCTCGATGTCCCTGAGCTTGGGAGCCAAACCCAAGCTCGTCCTGTGGTGGTTTGCGGTTCCGCTGGCGCTGGCGAGCGCAGTTGCGCTGGCGCTGGTGGCCGTGCTTTCCTTCGGATGCTACGGCGCGGCCCTGATTTTGGAGAAAGTCCCCCCGCTGCGCGACGCCTATCAGTTTCTCTCCCGCAGCTACGACCGCTTGCTCGACCGGCTCGCCCAGAAAGTTCTGCGCGATCCGCGCGACGCGCCCGCGTTGCGGCTGATGGTCTCGCTCACTGTTACCGCGCTGCCGCTTTTCGCGGCCCAACTCGTATTGCGAAAGCCGTCGCTGCTGCTCGCCGTCGCTTTCTATCTTTCGCTCTACGGACCGAAATTCCAGCGCTTTGTGCGCCTCTTCAGCGCCAAACACCTGGAGGCGCACCGCCGCCAGGGCTATTTTTCGGACACGTACGACAAAGTGCTCGGGCGCTACGTCGAATTTTTCCTCGGCTATCTGTACGGGAACATTCCGGAGCTGGACCGCACCGTGCATGTTCGCCTGCACCATAAAGAGAACGGCGGATTCGACGACACCGCGCAATCCCGCGGCTACGATCGCACCAATCCGCTGGATTTCCTGCGCTATCTCTCGAACAACATCTGGACGGTTCTGGGCGTGGCTCCCTACGCTTATTTTCGCGCCAAGGGCGACGAAAAGAATCGCAGGCGCCTGTTGTGGGGAATGGTGCTCTACTACGCTTACTTCGCGGCCGTCTTTATCTATGATTGGCGCGTCGGCATCGCCTTCGTGCTCGTTCCGCTTCTATGCATGAACGTGATCACCGCCATCACCGCCTGGGTGCAGCACGCGTTCTACGACCCCGACCGTCCCGAGGATTATTTTGCGCATACCGTGACGGTGCTGGACGAAGTGAACTTCATGAACGAGGGTTACCACCTCTGCCATCATCACCTTTCCGGCCTGCACTGGACGGAGATGCCGGAGCATTTCGAGCTGATTCGCGACAAGATGCGCGAGTCCGGCTCGCTGGTCTTCCGCGACCTAGATTTCATGGAGCTTTTTTTCGAGCTGACCGTCCTGCGCAGAATGGACGTGCTCGCCGAAAAACTGGTCCCGTGGGAGCCCATGAATCACGAGCAAAAATTGGCCCTGCTGGCGAAGCGAACCAGCGTCGCGAATTACGTATAAGAATTGAGGTCGCCCTTGGGGCGGCGCGACTGGCGGCACGCGCAACAGTTGCGGGGAGGCTTACGGACCGAGCCCTCGCACCGCGAACGCCCGCACTCCGTCCGCCTCCAGCACCTTCCCCTGCAGCACGATTCCCGGCACGCCAATCTCGTCGAGAACCTTCGCCGGCAGGCGCGTCGCGTTCCGCGCGGTGAGTACTACGTACGCGGGCCCGCCTGCGTCCGGAACAAACACCAAGGGACTGCCAGCGGCGACGCACAGCTTTGCGCAAAACGCATGGTCGTAGGCGTGCGTATGCGTGCCCAGATAGCAATTGCCGTCGGTGAGTTCGCCGCGCAGCTCGACATCTTTGCCGGGCACGGCTTGCCCGGCGAACAGGTCAATATTCCCCTCGCTCGCCAGGCGCTGGGCTTCGGCCAGATTCGCGGCCAGCGGCTGGACCTGCGCGAAGGGCATGCTGTTCAGCCCGTACCTATCGCCGTATTGGAACGCGCACAACCCCAGCGCGGCGAGCGAAGCGGCGAGGCCGGCGAGAGAGCGCCTAGTCAGACGTTCGCGCGGTGGCATCGCTGCCGGCGGGGTGCCGCACTCGAGTGCCCTTCGAGCCGCCTTCGCCGGTATAAACGATTCGCCAGATGGAATTCGAGCCGTCATCGCTCACCAGTAAAGATCCGTCCTGCGCCACGGTGATGCCCACCGGCCGGCCCCACACGTGTCCATTGTCTATTACAAATCCGGTAAGAAAATCTTCATATTCCCCGCTGGCCTGGTCCGTGTGATGCCGCGGGACGCGTATCACTTCATATCCGACGCGCACCGAGCGGTTCCAGGAGCCGTGCTGGGAAGCGAAAATATCGCCCTGATATTCGGCGGGAAATTGCGAGGCTTCGTAAAAGGCCATCTCCAGCGAAGCATTGTGCGGTTGCAGCAGCACGTCCGGCACAATCACTTTGTCTTTCAGTTCCGGATGTTTGCCCGCAAGGCGCGGATCCTGATGGCCGCCAATGTACCACCAGGGCCAGCCGTAGAATCCGCCCTCTTCCACGTGGGTGATGTAATCGGGCACCAGGTTATCGCCGAGGCCGTCGCGTTCGTTCACCGAACACCACAGCACTCCGGTTTTCGGGTCAATCGCCAGGCCACCTCCGGGATTGCGAATGCCGGAAGCGTAGATGCGCATGTCCGAGCCGTCCGGATTGAACTCCAGAATATCGGCGCGATCCTTCTCGGCCGGCGAAGTGTCGGGATCATCCACGTTCGATGACGAGCCGACGCCGACGAACATCGTCTTGCCGTCGGCGGCAAAGCGCACGTCGCGCGTCCAGTGCCCTCCCCCGAAAGGGACGCTCACAATATTCTGCGGCGGGCCCGTCGCTTTCAGGTCCCCATTCTTGTACGGAAATTTCACCACTTCGTTGGTGTCTCCCACGTACACCCATTCGGGGTTGTCTCCGGGGGGATAAAAGGCGATGCCGTACGGCTGGTTCAGACCGGTGGCGAAGACGCTGGTCTGCTCCGGCTTTCCTTCGCGCGAAATTCCGCGGAATATGCGGATGTCCCCCGCGCTGCTTTCCGCGAGGAAAATATCGCCGTTCGGAGCGGTGCGCAGTAGCCGCGGATTATGAAGCCCCGTGGCGAATTGCTGCACGGTGAATCCGGCGGGAGCTTTGGGCCACGCGTCGTGCGGACGAGCGGCCAGCCCCGGCCCGTTGGGAGAGGAGTCCGTCGCGTACGGCGCGGGCAGATCCTGGACCGTAATCTTGCGGGTCTTTCCCGGCGCCTCGAAGCGGAAATCCACGAAGGGCGGTTGCGGCGGAGGCGCGTTGATCGGCACCGGCGTCACTTCGGCCAGCACCGCGTTGCTCCCCTGGCCGGCGCTGGGGCTCTTGAGCGATTTCAGATACGTCACCAATTGCCAGCGCTGCTGTTCGGGAAGCGCGGCCCAGGAAGGCATGCCGTTGGCGAGGGATCCTGTGGTAATAAACCAAAAAACCTCGCCCTCTGGCGCGGTTTGCGTCGCGCCGCGGTCCAACGCCGGAACATTGCCGGTGCCCTGCGCGCCCACTCCGTGGCACTTCAAGCAGTCCGCCGCATAGAGCCGGGCGCCGGCGACCACCGCAGCGTGCTCGCCGGCGAGCGGATTCTTCGTTTGCGCGCTGGACGTCGGCGCATTATGAAAGTGGGCGTCTTGCGCTCCCGATGGAAGCGCCGTGAATAGCAGGAAAATAGTGCAGGCTGCCAGAAAGCACCAGCGAATATTCACTCTCAAGTTTCTCCTCCCAAGACCGTTGCTGATCGCCGCTTCCTTGCTATGAATTCCAACCCGTTTAGATGTGCGGCCGGCCGTTTTTGTTCCATCCTTGTTGGCCGGCGTTCGGCCGCGCCCACAAGCGTCGGCCCGTCGCCACAAGTGTCAGCCGGGCGCCGCGACCACCGGATGCGGCGCTGCGGCCCGGGACTAAGTGGCCGCGTTCGAAGCACCTGCGGGGCATCGCCCACCGCGGAAGTTGGCACTCCACGTGCCATGACCGTTCCTGAAATTCGTTCGCATTTGAGGAATCACAATGTTCACCAATTTACTCTATACCAATGCGGATTGGGCCCTGACGGTGGTTCGCTTGATCCTGGGCGTGATTCTCTTCGCCCACGGCGCACAGAAACTGCTCGGCTGGTTCGGCGGACCCGGCCTCACCCAATCGCTGCAGGCGTTCGCCAGTCTAAAGATTCCCGCCCGGTAGCAATGCTGGTGATCGGCACGGAATTTTTCGGCGGCTTGGGTCTGGTCGTAGGGCTTTCCAGCCGCCTCGCGGCGGCCGCAGTGGCCCTCACCATGCTCGGGGCCATCGCGACCGTTCACGATCGCTATGGATTATTCATGAACTGGTTTGGAGACAAGAAAGGCCACGGTTTCGAGTATCATCTGCTGGTTGTGGCGCTCGCGCTGGTGATTGTGGTCAACGGCGCCGGCGCGTTCTGGCTGGACCATGCCTGGTCGCAGCATCTCATCGCGTCCACGATTGCTTTTTCGTGCGACATCTGGAGGACATCATGAATCCATTCACGCCCGGCAACACCAAACTCGCTTTCATCGGCCTCGGCAACATGGGCAGCCGCATCGCCGCGCGGCTGTTGGCCGCCGGTTACGCCGTTGCGGTCTTTGACCGCAACCCGGCGAAGATGGACGCCCTGCGGGCCCAGGGCGCAACGCTCGGCGACTCCCCCGCCGCCCTGGCGGAATCCGTCCAGGTGGTGCTTTCCTGCCTCACCGACGATCAGTCGGTGCGCGACGTCTATTACGGTCCCGGCGGCATCCTGGCAAAGGCCCATCGCGAATTAGTGATCCTGGAAATGAGCACGGTTTCGCCGGCTACCTCCCGCGAACTCGCGCAGCAGGCTTCCGGCAGCGGCGTGCAGGTGCTGGACGTCGCGATCTCCGGCAGCACTCCTGCCGTGGAAGCCGGCACGCTCACTTTGCTCGCCGGAGGCAATCCGGATGTCTTCGCGGCCGGCTTGCCGATTTTCCAGGCCATCGCAAAAAAATATTTTCACCTGGGCCCGAGCGGCGCCGGCACCACCATGAAACTGGTGGTCAACTCCATTCTCGGCGTGGGCATGCAGGTCATCGCCGAAGCCGCCGCGCTGGGCGAAAAAGCCGGACTGAGCCGCGACGTGCTGCTGCAAGTTCTATCCCAGACCGCGGTGATTTCCCCGGCGCACGCCGGCAAGCTGCCCAAAGCGGCGCGGGACGACTACGCCCCGCAATTCCCGTTTGCGCTTATGAATAAAGATCTGCGCCTGGCGCTCCAACTAGCCAGCGAGGTGGACGCGCTGATGCCGGCGACCGCGGCGTCGTACCAAACGAGTTCCGAAGCCTTGCCCGAGCACGGCGACCAGGATTTTTCGGTCATCGTGAAATTCATGGAGCAACTCTCCGCGCAGAAGGGTTCGAGCCGGAGCGCGGCTCGCTAGGCCCATAACGCTCCTCGACGCAGTCCTGCGACGGCACGGCGGGTCACCAACCCGCGCTGTTTCGGCTGTAACCAGAATATGATTTGCAAGAATAAGGAGAAAACGGACCATGCTGGAATTCATCAAGATCCCCGGCGCCAATCTTCAGAGCTCGCGCGTAGCGCTCGGCACCTGGGCCATCGGCGGCTGGATGTGGGGCGGCACCGACGAGAAGGAATCCATCCGCACCATTCATGCCGCGCTCGATCAGGGCATCAATCTGCTCGACACCGCGCCCATCTATGGCAATGGCCGCTCCGAGGAAATCGTCGGCCAGGCGCTGCAACAATACGGCCGCCGGGACAAAGTCATCCTCGCCACCAAGGTCGGGATTGACTGGACGCAGGGCCGCGTCGAGCGCAACTCCACGCGCCCGCGCATTCTGCAAGAGCTGCAGGATTCACTGCGCCGCCTGCAGACCGATTACATTGACATCTACCAGGTGCACTGGCCCGACCCGCTGGTGCCCATCGAGGAGACCGCCGCCACGCTGCGCGAGCTTTTCGAGCAGGGAAAAATTCGCGCCATCGGCGTCAGCAATCATTCGCCCGAACAGTTGGCGCGCTTCCAGGCCGTCGCGCCGCTGCACACCGCGCAACCGCCCTACAATCTCTTCGAGCGCGAAATTGAGAAGGACGTTCTGCCCTACGCTCTCAACCATCATATCGCCACGATCACCTACGGCGCGCTCTGCCGCGGATTGCTCAGCGGCGCCATGCGTGCCGACCGTCAGTTCTCCGGCGACGATTTGCGCAAAACCTCCGACCCCAAGTTTCAATCGCCGCAATTCGCCGAATATCTGGACGCCGCCGCCAGGCTCGACGCGTACGCCCGCGAACACTTCGGCAAGCGCGTCATCCACTTGGCCGTGCGCTGGCTGCTCGATCAGCCCGGCGTGAGCGTCGCGCTGTGGGGCGCGCGCCGCCCGGACCAACTGGCGGCCATTAACGGCGTCTTCGGCTGGTCGCTGCAGCAAGCAGACTTCGCCGCGATTGACGGCATCCTGCGCGAGACGATTCGCCATCCGGTGGGCCCCGAGTTCATGGCTGCCCCGATTCGCGAAGTAAAGAGTGCCGCCCCGAAACTGCATCACGCATAGCGCCCTCGAAACTCGGCGGGCGAGCCGCATACCTCGCCCGCGGCGCGTCCGCTCGTCTTTCGTCACAGGTCCAGCCTCCAATTCTCGAGAGACTTCTCTGCGCGCGCTACTCCCCTCCGCGCTGCGCCGCACCCTTGGCCCGCCTCTTCCGCTGTAGCCGGCCTCCCACGCGCGCATTCACCTTTTGGCGACTTGGCGGTGCTGGTAGAATGGCTCGAATCATCTCGACCAGCGCAACAGTACCGTACACTCGACCGGCGCCCTGGGCTCGCATCCGGCGGCGACTCCGGTCTCCCAAGGAGCAACGATTCAATGGCGCACAGCAACAAGATCGGCATCCTCACCGGCGGCGGCGACGTCCCCGGCCTGAATTCCGTAATCAAGTCCGTGGTGTACCAGGCCAGCCACATGGACCGCACCGTAACCGGCATTCGCAAAGGATGGAAAGGCCTCACCAACTTCAATCCCGCCGACACCGGCGACGCCCGCCTCGAACGCCAGCTCACTCGCGACAATACCCGCACCATTGACCGCAGCGGCGGCACGGCCCTGCACACCTCCCGCACCAATCCGCGCAAAATTCCAGCCTCCAAGGTTCCCGCGCACATCTCCGCGGAAAAGTTGAAGACTCTTCCCTTCGACGGCAAATATTACGATTTCACTTCCATCGTTCTCGAAAATCTGGAAAAGCTGGATATTGGCTGCCTGATCGCCATCGGCGGCGACGACACCCTCAGCTTCGCTTCGGTCCTCTCCAGCAAGGGCTTCCCGGTAAT
The DNA here is from genome assembly GCA_049300435.1 of Candidatus Acidiferrales bacterium. Taxonomy (GTDB): domain Bacteria; phylum Acidobacteriota; class Terriglobia; order Acidiferrales; family UBA7541; genus Palsa-295. The sequence continues at coordinate 23,989 of JBAQJS010000086.1, forward strand.
CGGCATTCCCAAGACGATGGACAACGATGTGCACGGCACCGAATACTGCATCGGATTTTCCACCGCCGTCACCCGCGCCAAAGACGCCATCAACCGCCAGCGCACCACGCTCGGCTCGCACGAACGTATCGGCGTCTTCCGCATCTTCGGCCGCGACGCCGGCTTCACCGCCCTCTACACCGCTTACATCACTTCCTCGCGCTGCCTCATCCCCGAAGTTCCTTTCGACCTCGAGCGCGTCACCAAAATCCTGATGGAAGACAAGCGCAATAATTCCAGCAATTATTCTCTGGTGATCGTCTCCGAAGGCGCCACCTGGACCAACCGCACCGTGGACGAATACGGCGAAGCGGACGCCTACGGCCATCGCAAGAAAGTGGACATCGGCCATGCTCTGGCGGACGAATTGCAAAAACGCACCGGCGAGGAAACCATCGAAAGCGACCTGACCTACGACTTGCGCAGCGGCGAGCCGGACGCCATTGACCAGCTCGTGGCCATCACCTACGCGAACATCGCTCTCGATTTAATTCGCGACGGCGTCACCGGCCGCATGGTCGGCGTGCAGAACGGCTGCTACGCCTCCGCTCCGCTGCCCGGCGCCACCACCGGCGCGCGCAAGCTGGACATAGCCACGCTCTACAATGCCGAGCGCTACCGCCCGAATTACGCCTCCAAGCTAGGCGTTCCGCTGCTCTTCGGCCGCGTCTAGAACCGCCGCGACGAAGGGGTTATGCAGCGGCCGGTCTGGCGCAGCCAGACCGGGCACTGCCTCCGCGCGCCGACCGACCCGCGCTGCGCCGCGCCTCACTGCAACGGAATGCGGAACAGATTTCGCCGCGTGGTTTCCTGCGTGTACGCGTACAACGACGTGCTGATCGCCGAATCCACCGGGTGAGGAATCACCACCACGGATTTGATCTTCTTCAGTTGTTCCCCCGTCACCACTCCGCCCAGCGGCACGCTAGGAAGTCCGCTGCGTTGCCGCAACGGCAGCACGTAGGTGTTCTGGTCCTGCGATACGAAAAAACTCAGATACATGGACTCGCCGCGCGCGTCCCAAATCGGCCAGCAGAAATTCAGGCACAACTGCACCGGGTCGCCCCCTTCCACCGGCTGCGCCGCGATCACGTTCGTGTGCTCCTCATCTGGGCCTTTCACGCCCAGCACCGCCCAGTGCCCGTCCGGCGACCGGCTGATGAAATCGGTAATGCGCCCCGGCATCACCTTGCGGCGCCCGGAGCCGTCCGGGTGCATGCGGTACAGGAAAGTATTGCCTCCCTCGTTCGCGCGATACATCAGATCTCCGTCCGGCAGGAACGCGGGAAAATCATCCACCGTGGCAGTCTCCAGTTTGCGCGGCGCGGAGCGATGGTTCAGCGGCGCCAGCCACAACGCCGTGATTCCGTTGCCTTCCGGCTTCGAGAACGCCACCTGCTTCCCGTCAGGCGAAAGGGCATATCCTTGCATGTTGTAACCAGGCAGCACGCGGTTGGTCGCTCCGCTCGCCATGTCTCGCGCCCACAGCTCGGTGCCGCCCGTCTGCCCGTTGTCCATCAGGAAATACAGCGTCTTTCCATCTGCGGAGAAGGTCGCTTGGTAGGCATTGCCTTCCGACGAAATCTGGTGCTCGCCGCTCGCATCGTGCACCCACACCGTCCCGGTCTGCGTTCCCACCGAGGTGATCAGCGACTTGCCGTCCGGCGCGATGGCAATTCCCTCCTCCTCGCTCGGTCCCGAAGTCACCTGCTCGGGCTGCCCGTCCGGAAACCGCTGCCGCCAGATGTGAAATCGCTCGCCGGTGCTCACCGTCAAGTACACCCACTTGCCGTCCGGCGACCACGCTCCCGAAGTGCACACGCTGTTCGGCGGGCCAACCTCCCGGACCGGCCCGCCGCCCTCAAAGGGCGCCACGCGGCACGGTAAGAAATTCGTCTGGCTGTTCATTTCCACCACCAAAACCCAATTGCCGTCCGGAGATAGATAGGCGTGGTGCGCCATGCTGCGGTCGCCGGGCGGCGAGTACACGGTGCGGCTGTCTCCCCGGCTCTGATCGGTGCTCACCACCGTCATGTGCAGACCCTCCTGGATTTGGGAAAATAGCAGCCGCTTCCCGCCGTCAATCCAGGTCAGCGAAGATGCGTTCGGCAGCATCAGGCGCGCCTCGCCGCCCAGCACCGGCACCTCCCACGTGTCGAAGGGAATGGAAGTGCCGTACGCGATCACCGACCCGTCCGGCGAAAACGCCGGGCTCATCTTCGATTTAGAATCGTGCGTCAGCGCCACCGGCTCGCCCTTCGGGAGCAGCTCTACGTAAATCTGCCCTGGCCCGAAAAATGTGTCGGCTCCGCGAATGAACGCCAGCATCCGCCCGTCGGGCGAAAGCGTCGGATACACGGCCGAGTCCGTGAAAAAAGACAACTGCTGCCAGGCCGTGCTCACCGGCCCGGCCGTGCGCGGCGCATGAAACCACCAGATTGCGGCGCCCGCCGCGGCCAGCAACAGCACCGCCGCCACAATCGCCAGAATGCGCGTCCATCCGCGGCGCTTCGCAGTCGCATTCGCTGCCGATGTCGTCGCGCTGCTCAGCGGCGCCACTCGCCCCGACTCCGAATCGCGCTTCAGCCGCTTCAGGTCCGAGCGCAGCTCGCCCGCCGACTGGTACCGCAGCTCGCGGTCCTTCTCCAGCGCCTTGTGAATGATTTCTTCCAGCTTCGGCGCCAGCTCGGGATTCAGCCGGCTGGGCGGCACCGGCTCGCGGTTCAGGATCGCGTCGAAAACGATTCCGGTGGTATCGCCGGGAAACGGCGTGCGCCGCGTGGTCACCTCATACAGGACCGCACCAAACGAAAACAAGTCCGTCCGGCCATCCAGCTCCTCGCCGCGCACCTGTTCCGGCGACATGTAGGTCACCGTTCCGGCCACCGAGCCTCCCGCGCTCGAAGGCGGCACCACGCTCGCGTTCGGCAGGCTGCGCGTTTGCCCGTCGTCCTTCCCCTGCGCGCGCGTCAGCTTGGCCAGCCCGAAATCCAGTACCTTGGCCTGACCCGCGCTGGTCACAAAAATGTTCGCGGGCTTGATGTCGCGATGCACGATGCCCTTGGCGTGCGCCGCGTCCAGCGCGCTGGCCACCTGAATGCCGAAATCCAGCAATTCGCCCGCGCGGAAGCCGTCCCGGGCGATGCGCTGGCTCAGCGTCTGCCCCTCCAGGAATTCCATCGCCAGAAAAGGCTGGCCCTCGTGCTGTCCAATCTCATAAATCGTGCAGATGTTCGGATGGTTCAGCGCCGAAGCCGCCCGCGCCTCGCGCTTCAGCCGTTCAATGGATTGCGAATCCGTGGGCGAATCCGCGGAGAGAAACTTCAGCGCCACAAAACGCTGCAGCTCGGTATCTTCGGCCTTATAAACCACACCCATCCCGCCGCTGCCAAGCTGCTCCAGGATGCGATAGTGCGAGACGGTCCGGCCGATCATCGTGGCTATCTCGTTCCTCGCCACGGATGTTAGGATGCGCACCAACCCAAGTCAACGCATCCCCCGCAATGTGTTCCGGCAGAAAAACGCAAGCCCGCAACAACAGCGCCGGGCGGCGATTCGCTCGATTTTCGTCCAGGCAAGCAGCGCCGCCCCAGAAACCGTCGCCGTGCGAGCAGGGTTATGTAGCGGCCGGTCTGGCGCAGCCAGACCGGGCACTGCGCCGCACCCCGGTTGCTCCGCGTGCGACGCACAAGCCAGCAGTCGAATCAATCAAAGGTTCACGAGTCTCGCAAGCCCGCGCCGTTTGCAGATAACCGGGGCCGCAAGCCCGACCGCCAAACACAAAACGAGTCACCGGCGATCCGTGACCTCACAGCGACCGCACATCCAATGCGTGCATTCCCGCCCTGCGCGCGGCCTCCAGCCCTTGCTCGCTATCCTCAAACACCAGGCAACGATCGGGCGCCACGCTCAAGCGACGCGCCGCTTCCAAAAATCCGTCCGGTGCGGGCTTCGGGTTCGGAACGTCTTCCACCGTGACCATCGTGGAAAAATAGGACGCGAGCTGCACCGCCTCCAGCGACGCCTGCACCATCCGCCGCGTGGAACTCGATACCACCGCCATCGCAATCCTCCCCACGTTGCCACGGACGATCGTCGCGACCGCCGCAACCTCCCGGATCATCGCCGCATTCCCGCAGAATACTTCTTCTTCCAGCGGCGAAATATCCTGCGGCGTGAGCCGCGCCTCGTTGCGCTGATTGAATTCCGCTAGCACCTGAATCAGCGAGAGTCCCACGCGCTCCTGATACCAGTCGCGTGCAAACTGATGCCCCAGTTTCTTCATCGCCGCCGCCAAGGCGAAATGATGCAATTCGGCCGTATGCACGAGCGTGCCGTCGCAATCGAACAGCAGCGCATCGTACGCGCCCCGCGCTAGTTCAAATCCCGGCGCCATCGCAATTCACCCCTCCCCGCGCAAACGTTCCAGCCGTCCAGGCAGGTCCGCCCATTGTACTCTGCCGCCTTCCCGCTCCAGCTCGCACTTTCCGCGCCCGCCGCAGCGAACAATTTTCGTCCCTCACAAGCCGCTCCACATCCGGCCCGCAGGTGTATTATTGTCCGCGCCGCGTGTTCTGCTTCCGGCACACGCTCGGCGGCGCAATCTTTGCCGCCGAAAAGGATTGAACAGCATGCCTCGTCTAACTCGCCGCGATTTCATCCGCATCGGAGCAGGTGCTGTAACCGCGGGCGCCGTCGCCGGTGACGCCGCAGCAAAAGTCACGGTCCTCGAGCCCGGCCCGATGTGGGGCGCGGGCCGCGCCGTCGCACCCAGCGATCAAGTCCGTTTCGCCTCGATCGGCACCGGCACGCGCGGCTGCGAGCTGCTGCAAGCCTCGCTCGCGGTGCCGGGAATCGAATGTGTCGCGGTGTGCGATTTGTACGATAGCCGCCACGAGGCCGCGCAGGAATCGGTCAAGAAACAAGTTCCGGCCACACGCCATTACCACGAAATTCTGGACCGCAAGGATGTGGACGCCGTCATCGTCGCCGTCCCCGACCACCAGCACCGCCGTGTCGTCGCCGACGCCTGCGCCGCCGGCAAGGACGTGTACTGCGAAAAGCCCATGTCGCACAACGTCGCCGACGGCTTCGCCATCGTGGACGCGGTGCAAAAATATAATCGCATCCTGCAAGTCGGCAGCCAGCGCGTCAGCTCCGTGGTGTACGCCAAGGCGCACGAACTCTACTCTTCCGGCGCGCTCGGCGAGGTCTTCTACATCGAAGGCGCCTCCGACCGCAACTCCCCCAGCGGCGCCTGGGTCTATCCGATTCCGCCCGACGCCAGCGAGCAAACCATTGACTGGAACGAATTCCTGGTGGGCGCGCCGCAGCGCCCCTTCGACGCCGTCCGCTTCTTCCGTTGGCGCTGCTTTTCCGATTACGGCGAAGGCCTCGCCGGCGATCTCTTCGTGCACCTGCTCTCCGGCATTTTCTTCATCACTGGCATGAACGAAGCCCCGCAACGCGCGCAAACCAACGGCGGCCTGTTTCGCTGGAAAGACGGCCGCGATTTCCCCGACCTGATCGAAACGCTCTACGATTTCCCGAACCTGCGCGTCGCGCTGCGCTGCAATCTGAATAATGCCGGCGGCGAACCCATCAAGTTCTACGGCACCAAGGGCACCATGGAGCTCAACGCCCAGACGCTGATCTTCACCGCGCAAGATACCAGCCCCAAGCCGGAAACCTACTCGACCATAGGCTGGCCCGCGCATCTGCGCGATCAATATCTCGCGCAGTGGAAAACCGACCATCCCCAACCCTCGCCGCTCGATTATCCCGTGCTGCTCGATGCCGAGACGTTCACCGCCCCGGCGGGCTACAGCGACGTCTCCGCCCACCAGGCCAATTTTTTCGCCGCGGTGCGCACCCGCAAGCCGCCCGTCGAGAATCAGGTGTTCGGCAATCACGCCGCCATCGGCTGCCACCTGGCCAATTATTCGTATTTCAATAAGACCGTCGCAACCTGGGACGCCGCGACCAAAACGATTCGCGCGTAACCGCAGCTTCGCAGCGGTGTACGAAAGCGCGGGCGTTTTATTGCAGTTTGAAAATCATCGAGAATCGAGGGAGCGCAACATGCCGCCCATCTCCAGAAGAGCATTCCTGAAAACTGCGTCGGCCTCGGCCGCTGGCGCCGCGCTATGGACGTCCACGACTGCCCGCAGCGTTCTCGCCAATCCGCTCGGCCTGCCCATCGGCCTGCAACTCTACTCCGTGCGCGACCTCTTGCCGAAGGACTACGAAGGCACCCTGAAACAGCTTGCCGCGCTCGGTTATCAGGAAGTCGAAGCCGCCGGATTCTTCGGCCACTCCGCCGCCGACGTGAAGCGAGCCATGGCCCAAGCCGGCCTGCACTGCGTGAGCGCGCATTATCCCCTCGCGCAATTGCTCCCCGCAGTGGACGAGACGATTCAATACGCGAAGGACCTGGACCTCGATTACATCATCTGCTCCTCGCCCATTCCTCGCGACCACGCGCAAATGCAACCAGGCTCCCCTCGCGCCGTTCGCCGCGCCATGACCCTCGACGACTGGCGCTGGAACGCCGGTCAGTTCAATGCCATCGGCGCGCGCGTCAATGCCGCCGGCCTGCGCTTCGGCTACCACAATCACACCGAAGAATTTCAGGTGCTCGACGGCGTGATGCCCTACGACGAACTGCTGCGCCTCACCGATCCCGCCAAAGTCACCATGGAAATGGATTGCGGCTGGGTCATCGTCGGCGGGCAAAATCCCGTGGATTACCTGCTGCGCTACCCCACGCGAATTTCCATGCTGCACGTGAAGGATTTCCAGCTTTCCGGCGCCAAGATCAACATCGCCGAGCCCCCGCCCTCCACCGAAATGGGCCGCGGCAGCATCAACTACATCCCCATTTTCAAAGCCGCCAAGCACGCCGACATCAAGCACGCTTTCGTCGAGCAAGAGCAGTTCGACATCCCCCCGATGGAAGCGCTGAAAATAGACGCAGAATACATGCGCGCCCTCAGCGTGTAACCACCCACCAGCGTGCGGACAAACGCGACCACGCGGGCCCCGCCGACGCTTAGCGCATCCCGATCTGAAGTTTGCAGACTAGGGCCGCTGCTTACTGCGCCCCAGTTTGCCGCCGCGCCCGCTCCCGCAGCAAATCGCGCATCACGCAATATCGCGCCTTTCTCTTCGTAAGGTCAGCTTGGAGTCGACGCGATGAGCGCGACGCGATCTCTGTGACCGAATGGTTCAAACATGAGATTCAAAAGCTACCGAAATTCAAACTAGTAGAGCGAGAACCACACACGGACCAGAAAAATAGCGAGCTGGAGAAAAGGCCAAACGATTTTCGTACTCATCCATCGGAAAGCTGGTACTACCTCAAGAAAGCCATCGTAATGGAATCATCAAGATACACGGCATCAGTACTGTGTTGTTGTTCAACTCCCCCGCCTCCATCGTTTTGTCCTGCCGAGGCGGCTTGTGCTCCGCCGTTTGTGCTCCGTGCGCCGACGCTATGCCGTCGGCGCCGCTCCGGCGCTTACACCCCCGGCCGCACGTCTGATTGCAGTTGCGCGAGCGGCAGATCGGGATATTATCCGCAGGGATGTTCCGCTCCATTCAGCAATCACTCCAAGGAAAGCGTCAGGGATGAAGCGATGAAGATTTCCGCTCGATTCAAGGCGGCGGTGTGGGCGGTGCTGGTCTGCGCCTGGCTCGGTCAATCGCTCACGGCGGAAAATTCCCTGAATGCCGACGCGGTAGCCTATCTGGATATTGCCTATTCGTGTCTTCGCGGGAACTGGCATGCGCTGGTGAACGGCTACTGGAGTCCGGGCTATCCCTTCCTGCTGGCGTTATGCGTGAAATTGTTCGGGGTGGGCCCGTTTCACGAGGCGCTGGCGGTTCATCTATTCGCGGTCGCGAGCCTGATTGTTGCGCTGGGGTGCTTCGAGTATTTTCTCGCGGTATTTTTCAGCTACCGGCGGAAATTCGCGGAGGGAGGGGCGCAAGTCGGCGCGAGCTTTCTTGCCGACGATGCCATCCGGCTGGTGGGATACGCCTTGTTCTTCTGGATTTCCACATTTCTCACGCCTCCGTATCTGGATCAGCCCGATATTCTGGTGTTCGCCCTATATCTTCTGGCGACGGCTTTTTCCATGCAGCTGCTGGCCGGCTCCGGGGAATGGTGGCGTTACGCGCTGCTGGGCGTCGTGCTGGGGCTGGGTTATCTCACCAAGGCGGTGATGTTCCCGCTGGCCTTCAGCTTTCTCGCGGTGCTTCTGCTGCGCCGGGAATGGCTGCGCGTTTTGCCGAAAGTCCTGCTTACACTGGCGGTCTTTGCCGCGGTGAGCGCGCCGTTCATCCGCGACCTCTCGAGGAGCAAAGGGCGCCTCACCTATGGGGACGTGGGCGTGGTGGCTTATCGCCACATCATGGGCATGGATACGGCAGACGCCGCGCATGGCGCTGCCGCGTTCCTGCCGATGCCGGCCGCCGCACCGCACGCGATGGAGTTCACGGAGACCCTGCAGCTGGGAACCTATCCGCCGTGGGCCGACCCTTCCTACGGGTACCACGGCGCTCCCGTGCATTTCAATTTGCGGCGGCAAATCAACCGCACCCACGTGGTGCTGCGCTATTACTTCGACTTATACATCGGCGAGCTGGGCGCGCTATTCGCCGGATTCCTGGCGCTGCTGATTTGCAGCGGCTCGGCAGCGGGATTTGCCAAACGGCTGCTGAGCCAGACGGCGCTGTGGTTCCCGGCGGTTACGGGCTTGGGGCTTTATGCTGTGATGCGCGTCGAGGGACGCATGCTGGCAGGGTTCACCATCGCGCTATTCGCGGCCTGCGCGGCCGCGTTGTGCATGGAGGATGCCGATTGGGCGCGGAAAATGTGCCGGGCCGTGGTGATTGCGGTTTCGCTGATCCTGGCGAGCCAGAGCGCGGTCGCCGCAGGTCACGAGTTGGTGAAGCTCCCGGTGAGCGGCAACTCTCCGGATTGGCAAGTGGCCACCGCGCTGCGCGGAATGGGCGTGGAACCGGGCGAGCGGGTCAGCTACCTGGGATACGCGCTCATTGATCATGCCTGGGCGCACATGGCGCGCGTGAAAATATCGGCCGAAATTCCGGATGAGGACGTGTCCAGCTTCTGGGCCGCCAGCGAGGAGCAACGCGCCGCGGCGCTGGCCTGGCTGGCCGCGACCGGGGCCAAGGCGCTCGTGACGCGCGGCGTTCCGGGCACGGCGATATCCATGGGATGGAAAAGGGTTGATGACACGGACTACTACATTCTGCAGCTACCGGAGAAAGGCGCGCGTTGAAGCGAAGGCAGCGACCGAGGACGTGCAGCGGATGGCAGCCGCGCCTCGCGCCGTGCGCCCTGCAAACGATGTTGCGCGCGGGCGGCGCGAGCAGTTATTGTGGATAATGTGTTGAGTGGCGCGATGCTGGCGTCAGCGCGACATGGTTTACAATTCCACTGCCGGGAAGGCTATGCGGAAATTTATGACTGCTCTCATTGCGTCTGGTGCGATCGCCGCGGGAACCAGCTTCACGCCTGCCCACGGCGCCGATGCGAAATTCGGCCCGTCCAATCCGTTTTATGCGCCGAGCACTTTGCCTTTCCAGGCGCCACCCTTCGACAAGATTAAGGACGAGGACTACCAGCCGGCCATCGAGGCGGGCATGGCCCAGGAGCTGGCCGAGATGGGGGCCATCGCCGAAAATCCCGCGCCGCCGACATTGGAGAATACGCTGGTGGCGATGGAGAAGACCGGGCGGTTGCTGCAACGAGCCATGGCTGCGTTCAGCGCGGCGAGCGAAGCCAACACCAACCCCGTGCTTCTGAAAGTGCGCGCCGAGGAAGCGCCGCGGCTGGCGGCGCACCGTGACGCCATCTATCTGAATCCCCAGCTTTTCGCGCGGGTTGCAGCCGTGTACAAGGAGCGCGATTCGCTGCAGCTCGATCCGGAATCGCAGCGGCTGCTGCAGGTGACCTACGACAACTTCGTGCACTCGGGCGCCAACCTCTCGGACGCGGACAAGACCGAGCTGAAGAAGATCAACGAGGAAATCTCGACGCTCTCGAACGAATTTTCCAGCAGGATTCTGGCGGCTACCAGGGGCGGAGCCTACGCCACCACGGACAAGAATGCGCTGGCTGGATTCAGCGAAGCGCAACTTGCCGCGGCCGCGCAAGCCGCGCGCAATCGCAAGCAGGACGGTTATGTGATTCCGCTGCAAAACACCACGCAGCAGCCGGCGCTGGCGTCGCTCAGCGACCGCGCCACGCGCGAGGCTATCTTCCAGAATTCCTGGAACCGCGCCGAGCGCGGCGATGCCAACGACTCCCGCGAGATCATTTCACGCATGGCCCAGTTGCGCGCGCGGCGGGCGCAACTGCTCGGCTATCCCAGCTACGCGGCGTGGCGCCTGCACGACCAGATGGCCAAAACGCCGGAGACGGCCTTGAAGTTCATGGACGCGCTGGTGGCCCCGGCAACGTCCAAGGCCGCGACCGAAGGCAAGGACATCCAAGAACTGATTGACGCGCAAAAGGGCGGCTTCACGCTCCAGCCCTGGGACTGGGACTTCTATTCGGAGCAAGTGCGCAAGGCGAAATACGATCTGAACGAAGCCGAGGTCAAGCCGTACTTCGAACTGAACTCGGTGCTGGAGAACGGCGTCTTCTACGCCGCCAATCAACTCTACGGACTCACTTTCAAGGAACGCAAGGATATCCCGGTGTACCAGGAAGACGTCCGCGTTTTTGAAGTTTACGACGCCGACGGCAAGCCCCTGGCGCTATTCTATTGCGACTACTTCAAGCGCGACAACAAGAACGGCGGCGCCTGGATGTCCTCCTTCGTGGACCAGTCCAAGCTTCTGGGCACGCTTCCGGTCGTTTACAACGTAGCGAACCTGCCCAAGCCCGCGCCGGGCGATCCGGCGCTGATCAGCTTTACCGACGTCACCACCATGTTCCATGAATTCGGCCACGCGCTGCACGGCATGTTCGCAAACACCGAGTATCCCAGCCTGTCCGGCACCGCGACGGCGCGCGATTTCGTCGAGTTCCCCTCGCAATTCAACGAGCACTGGGCCATCTACCCCGCGATCTTCAACCACTACGCAAAACACTATACGACCGGCGCGCCGATGCCCGCCGAGTTGTTCGCCAAACTCAAAAGAGCCGAGACATTCAACGAGGGTTACAAGGTCACGGAGCTGGTGGCGGCCGCGGAGCTCGATATGCAGTGGCACACCTTGCCCGCCAGCGCTCCCTTGCAGCAGCCCGATGCCTTCGAGAAGCAGGCGCTCGAAAAGACGCATCTGCTGCTCGCGACCGTGCCACCGCGCTATCGCTCCACGTATTTCAGCCACATCTGGGGCGGAGGCTATGCCGCGGGTTACTACGCTTATCTGTGGACGCAGATGCTCGATGACGACGCCTACCAGTGGTTTGAGGAAAATGGCGGCTTGACGCGCGCCAACGGCGACCGCTTCCGGCAGATGGTGCTTTCGCGGGGCAATACCGAGGACTTGGCGAAAATGTATGCCGCGTGGCGCGGCAAGGAACCAAGCGTAGGGCCAATGATGAAAGACCTCGGCTTGCAAGCGCCCGAAAACTAGAAAGCAGCGCGCGGGCGTGCTCTGCTTCCCGGCCTCGTGCGCGGTTCAGGTCTGGATCACGAGCGAAACCCACACCGGCGCGCCTTCGAAGTCGAGCGGGATTTGCAGTGCTTCGCTGGGCTCGGCCGCCTGCAGCACGTAGTTATCGCCGCTGATCACCGTGGGAACAGACAGCATGCAGTGGTCGGCAAGCGCGGTGATCTTCGCTTTGAAATTTCCCGCCACCATGTTGCACAATTCTCCTAGCGCGTCGCCCACGATGTGCGGGTCCTTGGCAGCTTCCTCGCCGGCCATTTTTGCCGCCAGTTTCACGGCCGTATCCCGCGCGCAGCGGATGGTAGTCATGCCGCAGAGCGCGCCGGCCATCCCGACCATCGCGGTCTGCCCGCTCTGCGGCTCGATCGTGGTTAGCGCCGCGGAATCCCGCGGCACGGCGACGTAGGGCGTCAACCGCGTGCCAGCCATCATCTCGAAAACCTCCAGCGCCGCGCATTCCAGCACCGATTTCCAGCCGCTGTCCAATGGAACGCGCTTTTGCGCCAAGGGATTCGTCATGGTATTCAGGAAGCACCATTCAACAGCGGAGATACGCGTTCCTTCACCTGCTCGGAAGTGAAGGGTTTGCGCAGATAGCCCCGGGCGCCGGCCGAGAGCGCCTCCACCACGCGCGCCTCGCTGCCTTCGGTGGTGATCATCACCACCGGCACGCCCTTGGCGGCCTCGACGCCGCTCAGATTCTTCAGAAACTCGAGCCCGTCCATAATCGGCATGTTTATGTCGCTCAGAATAATGTCAATCGAGCCTTTTTCGGCTTCCACCAGCGCTTCGGCCCCATTGCTGGCTTCCAGAACTTCGCCGATATCGAGGCCCGCCTGGCGCAGCGCCCGTTCGACGATTTTCCGCATCACCGCGGAGTCGTCCACGATCAGAACTCTGAGTTTCTTCACCGTTTCGCTCCAGATGCAGTGCTCTCGCGCCGGTCCACCGTTCGCTCGGCGGGGGATATCGCCGTGGGCAACACCGTTCCGGCCGCCCGTCCAGCAGCGGCGGGCGATGCTGGGTCTTCCTTGACGCGTTCCGGCCGCTTGTGCCCATTGACTCTATCGGCGAACAAGGCTGGTTCGTTAGCGGCAGGCTCGCGGAAACTTGGAATCCGCATTGGGCGGGTGCATACTAGTACCGATTCGGAAGGAGCAAAACCGTGAAAAAGCCGCGCTTTTTGACTGTATGGGCTGTGCTGTTCGCCGTGCTGGCCGTGATTGTGGCGGGTGGCGCCTACCGCATCGTCAACGCCTCCGACCACGCGCCGGCCGTGGGTGCCGTGGCGCCGGACTTCACTTTGAATTCCCAGGAAGGTAAACCCGTCAACCTGCAGGAATATCGCGGCAAGTGGGTGGTGCTGTATTTTTATCCCAAGGATTTCACCAGCGGCTGCACCGAAGAAGCGCACAATTTCCAGCGCGACCTGGCGCAGTATGAGGCCAAGAACGCTGTGATTATAGGCGTCAGCGCGGATACCACCGATTCCCACCAGAAGTTCTGCACCAAAGAAGGCCTGAGCTTCAAGCTGCTCGCGGACACCAACCACAAGGTATCCGAGGAATACGGCTCCATCATAAATTTCGGCGTGAAGAAGCTTTCGGCGCGGCACACCTTCCTGCTCAATCCTCAGGGCGTGATCGTCAAGGAATACATGGACGTGCAGCCCTCAAAGCACAGCGAGGAAGTGCTGGCGGACCTGACGAATTTACAGGGGTCGTCTGTAGCGAAATAAGCTCGCGGCGCTTTGCGAAGTCCCGTAGCGACCAAGGGAGCCTCCCGGCGAAAGCCGCGAGGCTCTTTTTTTTGGCGCAGGCCTCGGTTCAGTGCGCCAGCGCGCGTTTGCGCAACAGGACTATCGCCGCAGGGCCGGAGCCGAGCAGCAGTAAGGTCGCCGGTTCGGGCACCTCGGTCACCGCGAGCGTGTAGCTGTTGCCGGTCTGCTCGTCAATCAGGTTGAAGACGCCCGTCTCCATGGTGGGGGAATCCTCCGGGCCGGTGTAGAGGGTCGCCCACCAGATCCGGCAGGAACGTGACGCTGTTCACGCCGCCCCAGTCGCTCAGGTTGAAGAAGCAAATAATGTCATCTTCCGCGACGCCATCCACGATCAGGTCCTTGGAATTGAGCGCGAAGACGGTGCCTTCCTCGACGTAGGAAGGGATGGGGTTGTGCGACATCGTCCAGCTCGCGGTCACCGGACCCGACAGCATGTAGTCGAGCGTTGCGCCCGAATCGGCTGTACGGGTACAGGCGCCAGCGCGCAAAGCACAAAGGCGGCTGCCAGTGCCCAAAATTTCAGGTTGTGATGCATTGCGGCGTTCTCCCTGGACCAAAGGCACAGGACGGTGCGGAGCGCCGCTGGCTGGCCCGCGTAGCGACTATGGCATGCCGCCGTCCAAAGTGACTTTCGTTCAACCTGCTTTATTTACAGTCACTTATGTGTCTCGCGCCTGACAAATCCCTGGCAGGGGTTGTGCTGCTGCCATTTTACTCCGAGCTATTTCCTTCGCCGCATCCTGCAGTATTCGCTGCCTCGAATGCGCAACCGCTTTCCAAGCCGCAGGCCACCTTCGCCAGCCGCCTCCACCTGGCCGCGCACTTGGCGTTGACAGCGGTGGCAGAATGACGGAGGCTGGATTGTCCTAGGCTGCGAAAGCGTCCGGACGCGCTTGCGGATTTCGGAAGGGGGCCTTATGAGGCAGTGGATAACTTTCGCGGTCTTGTGCGCAATGGCGATGACCTGCGGGAATGCCGCAGCGGCGCGCACGCAGCAAGCGGGCAGTTCCTCGCCGGCACATCCGTCGGCTTCGGCTTCTACACCCGCCGCCGGTCCGGCCGCGAATTCCGCGGAAGGCGAATCTAGCCAGGGCGTCCTGAACGCCGATACGCCCGAAGACGACGCCGCACTGAACCTCACCGACGCGCAGAAGGCCCAGATCAAGACCATCCGCGAAGACGCCAAGCAGCAGGTGGAAGCGGCGCAGAAGGATACGTCACTCAGCGAGGACGCCAAGCGGCACAAGCTGCGAGTGATCCGCAAGGAAACGCGGGTACAAGTCTGGGGCGTCATGACGCTCGACCAGCAGAAGCAGTGGGCCACCGAGCAGCGCGAGCGCCGCGAGTCCAAGCACGACGGCAGCACCGCGCCGGAAGGCAAGCCGCAGACCTAGCGCGGCCGCACCCGCCCGGCCGGCAGCCCGCGCAACACCTCGCTGCCCTCTCCGCTCCGCCTCCCGGCGGAAATTGCCGCGCAACCAAGCCGCCACCTGGATCGAAGGAGCTTTCCCACCCACCGTGCAACGCCGCCTACTCCGCTGCGCTTCCTTCCGCGGGAAATTTTCGTTTTCGTGCACATTTTTCTTGCATCAAGAATGAATATCCGTATTCTGCATCTTGCAAACTCGCTCCAATTGCGTCCTTAAGAGAGAGCGAGGGTTGCTGACGGAGGACGCGACAAAAAATTGAGTACTTTATCCCTCCCAGCCCAATTTCCTGCCCGGGCAGTCACTTCTACAAAAAGAAATGCGAAGCTCACCCTCTGGCCGCTGGTGGCCGCGACGTTCTTCATGGTGTCTGGCGGAACCTATGGCACCGAGGACATCGTTCACGGCGCGGGCTACGGCCTGGGAATTTTGCTGCTGCTGGTGACGCCGCTGATCTGGAGCCTTCCGACCACCTTCATGATCGGCGAACTATCCAGCGCGCTGCCTTCGGAAGGCGGCTACTACGCTTGGGTGCGACGCGCCATGGGCAATTTCTGGGGATTTCAGGAAGCCTGGCTGTCGCTGGTGGCCAGCATCTTCGATATGGCGATTTACCCCACTCTGTTCGTTGCCTATCTGACGCGGCTGATACCCTGGTTCGCCGTGGGGCATCGCGGCTGGATGGTGGCGCTCGGCGTCGTCACTGTGTGCGCGCTGATGAACATCGCGGGGATCCGCGTCGTGGCGATCAGCTCGCTGTGGCTCTTCTTCCTGCTGTCCGCGCCGTTCGTCGCGATCGTGCTGCTCGCCCCGGCGAAAATCGGCGCCCTGCAGGGCGCGGCAACCGCGCCAACCACTTCGAACATCGGGTTGATCGGAGGCTTGCTCATCTGCATGTGGAACTACATGGGCTGGGACAACGCCTCGACCATCGCCACGCAGGTGAAGCGCCCGCAAATCACCTATCCGCGCGCCATGATCGTCGCGGTAATCGTCGTCTCGCTCACCTACGTGCTGCCCTTTGCCGCCATGTGGCTTACCGGCGTTTCGGCTTCCTCCTTCGAGACCGGTTCCTGGGCGGACATCGCCGGAATGATGGGCGGCCTAGTAGGCGGCCCGCTGCTGGCGCGCGGCTTCCGTGTGGCCTTGGTGCTGGGCGGCATGATGAGCGCATTCGGCATGTTCAACGCGCTGGTGATGAGCTATTCGCGCCTGCCGCTGGCGATGGCACAGGATGGTTTGCTGCCTTCGGTGTTCGGCAAGCTGCAGCCGAAAACGCAGGCGCCCTGGGTCGCCATCACTTTCCTGGCCGGTTGCTGGGCGCTCTGCCTGGGTCTGGGCTTCGAGCGCTTGATCACCATTGATGTACTCCTCTACGGCATGAGCCTGATGCTGGAATTCGCCGCGCTGGTCGTGCTGCGCGTCAGGGAGCCGGAGCTGCGCCGCCCATTCAAGATACCCGGCGGGACGGCAGGCGCGGTGCTCGTCGGCGTATTCCCGCTGCTGCTCCTGGGATTTTCCATCGTGCATGGCGAGGGTGAAAAAATCCTGGGCATGAGCGGGCTAACCTTCGGGTTGCTGCTGATCGCCGCGGGGTTTGTGGTTTACTGGGCCACGTCCACGCTGCGCCGCGAGATCTGGAAGCCTGCCGGGCTGAAGAACGAACGCGAAGCCGCCTGATGCGCTGGTGCGGCGGCGCGGCAGCGAGCCGCCGCATTCCGCTCCGTCGGCGGACTCCGGCCCCCGTGGAAGCCGTGCACGTAACCCGCTCCTTCCTTCCAGCTCCTGAAGCCTGCTACGCTGCGCTTGCATAGATTCGCAATGCCAAGTCGCGCGATGCCGGGTAAACCGAAAACATACGATTACATCATTGTAGGAGCCGGCTCGGCCGGCTGCGTGCTCGCGGCGCGCCTCGCCGAAAATCCACACACACGCGTGCTGCTGCTGGAAGCGGGCGGCGCGGACAACGCGTTGCGCATCCGCATTCCGGCGGCGTTCTCCAAACTTTTTAAGACGCGCGTGGATTGGGATTACGCGACGGAACCCGAGCCGCATCTGCACCATCGCCGGCTGTATTGGCCGCGCGGCAAAGTCGTCGGCGGATCGAGCTCGATCAACGCCATGATTTACATTCGCGGCAATCGCGCGGATTACGACCATTGGCGAGACCTCGGCAATGAGGGCTGGAGCTTCGCCGAAGTTCTCCCGTACTTCAAGAAATCCGAAAATCAGCAGCGCGGGGCTTCGCAGTATCACGGCGTCGGCGGGCCGCTGCACGTTGCCGATCCGCGCTATGTGAATCCGCTCACGCGCGCCTTCCTGGCGGCTGCGAACGAAATCGGCATCCCGGGCAATCCGGATTTCAACGGCGAGCAGCAGGACGGCGTCGCGCTATATCAGGTGACGCAGAAAGACGGCCAGCGCTGCAGCTCGGCCAGCGCCTATTTGCGGCCCGCGCGCGGGCGCGCCAACCTTTCGCTACTCACCGGCGCGCACGCAGCGCGCGTGCTGCTGGAAAACGGCCGCGCCACAGGCGTCGCATTTCTGCGCGACGGCGCGCTGCAGGGAGCTCACGCCGGCGCAGAAGTGATCCTTGCGGGCGGCACGGTAAATTCCCCGCAGCTCCTGCTGCTCTCCGGCATCGGCCCTGCCGATGACCTAAAAGCTCTGGGAATCGCTCCGTTTCATCACTTGCCGGGCGTGGGAAAAAATCTGCAGGACCATCCGATGGTTTCCGTGGGCTACCTGTGCACGCGGAAAATCAGCCTGGACGGCGCGGATACGCTCGGCAATCTGTTGCGCTGGCTGCTCTGGAAAAATGGCCCACTCTCTTCGAATGTGGCCGAGGCCGGATTATTTTCGCGCACGCGCGCGGAGCTGCTCGCGCCGGATTTGCAAATGCTCTTCGGCCCTGCCTACTATCGCGGGCACGGCCTGGTGCGCAGCAAGGAGCATTGCTTCGGGTTTGGTCCCACGCTGATCACGCCGGAAAGCCGGGGCGCGATTTCGCTGCGTTCCGCCAATCCGCTGGATGCGCCGGCGATTCGCGCGAATTATCTTTCCACGGATGCGGACCTGCGCACCATGCTCGCCGGAGTGCGCCTGGCGCGGCGCCTCGCCCACGCGAAAGTATTCGACCCGTTTCGCGGCGACGAGCTGGTGCCAGGCGGCACGCAAAATTCCGATGACGAAATCACCGAATTTCTGCGCAACGAGCTGGAAACGCTCTACCACCCCGTCGGCACCTGCAGAATGGGCCACGATTCGCTCGCCGTGGTGGACGCGCGGCTGCGCGTGCGCGGCATCGAGCGCCTGCGCGTGGTGGATGCCTCCGTCATGCCGCGCATCCCGGCGGGAAATACCAACGCGCCGGTGCTCATGATCGCCGAAAAGGCCGCGGACATGATCCGGCAGGATGCTTAGTTCTGCGCCACCGCTTCTCTTCTTCGCGGCTGCGCGCTGCGGCATTTCTGCTATGCTTTTCGCCGTGCGACGCGCGCCATTTATATTTGCATTTCTAATTGCAACTAGCTTCGCGGTGCTGAGCGCCGCGCCGCCTGCGGCCTGCCAGGAAGGTGGCGCGACGCCCGCGCAAGCTCCCGCGCCGCCGCCAAATCAAGCCGCGCCCACGCCGCAGCCCGCCCCCGCGCAGAATCCCGTGCCAACCCCGCCGCCGGTCCACGCCGGGCCGGTGATCGTGATCAATCCGGCGCATGGCGGCACGGACGATGGAGCGCGCGCCGAAAGCGGCCTGGTGGAAAAAAACGTGGTGCTGATTTTCGCGCGCATGTTGCGCAGCGAATTCGAACGCCAGGGATTTCGCGTGGTCATGACGCGCAATGATGATTCCAATCCTTCCTACGACGACCGCGCTGCGGTTGCCAACGGCTATCGCGACGCGATATTCATCAGCCTGCACGTTTCCTCGACGGGCCAGCCCGGCACCGTGCGCGCGTATTCGTGCCAGTTTTCGTCCCCCGTGCCGATTATCGTCGCGCCGGCGCTCGCGGACGGTTCCGCAGCGTCCTCAGCGCCAGCTCCCATTGCAGCGCCCCCGAGCCCGCCTCCTAACGGGCTGATCGTCTGGGACGAAGCGCAGCGCCCCTACGCAACCAGCAGCCACCGCATGGCCGACGCGGTGCAAGCCGCGCTGGCGCAGAAATTCAGCGGCTCGCCGCAGGCATCCACGCAATTCGCCGTGCGCGATTTGCGTTCCGTGGCGGCGCCGGCGCTGGCGGTTGAGGTTTCCAGCATGTCAATCAGCGACCCGAACACTTTGCTGGCGATGGGCGCACCTCTGACCGCCGCGATCGAACGCACCATTCAGTCCCTGCGCCCGCTAGGCTCGCCCCCCGCGATGAATCCCGGCACGGCCGGTGCGAAATAATGCCGCGCAACCTGAAAATCACTTTGGCGATTTTGGCCGTCGCTGTGCTGATCGGTCTGATCAGCCTGCGCAGCCTGCACCAGCGCATTCAACACTTGTCGAAGGACCAAGGCTCCGAGGAACAGGAACGGCACGACTTGCTGAAGCCGGAAATGGCCACGCCCAGCGATGTGCTGGTGACCGCCAAAATTTTCTGGGCGGCCGCGCCGGACGCAATCGCTCCGGTCGAAGTCCAGCTTCCGCTCTCCGCCGACCCCGCAAAACGCGGCCGCCAGGTGCTCGATGAACTGATTAGCGAGGCTCCCAGCGACGAGCAACGCACCCTGCCTGCCGATACCACCCTGCTCGGCTTTTATATCCTTCCGGACGGAACGGCCATCGCGGATTTCTCCGACGACCTCGCGTCCGAAACTCCCTCGGGAATCTTGAGCGAGGAAATGGCCGTGGATTCGATCACCCAAACCTTGCAGAGCAACGTCCCGGTTCTCCGCCGCCTGAAAATCCTGATCCACGGCCAGGAAGTAGAAACGCTCGCGGGCCACGCCGATTTGACCGGCTTCTTTGACCTGAATCCACCGTTCCCCGCCGCCGCTCCGAATGCACCGGCCCGCGCGCCCGCCACCTCCGCCGCGCCCACAACGCCCGCGAAAGCCTCGCCGGAAAGGCCCTTGCGCTGATTCTTGCCGTTCGCGAATTGCACTCCGTTGCGCACTTGCACGGTTTCGCGGCGACCGCTCGGCGCGCCTCTTGTTGACACTTTCGCGCGCAGTCGTCACACTGTGTGCGCCGCTTTTCCGCGGTATCCAAACCATCGCCCCGAAGGGAGATTGCTGCTTGCGAATTGATGGACGCACGGCCGACCAGCTCCGGTCGGTAAAAATCACGCCCGATTTCATCCCGCACGCCGAGGGCAGCGCGCTGATCGAAGCGGGCGACACACGCGTGATCGTCACCGCCACCGTCGAAGACGGCGTGCCCTCATTCCTGAAGGGCAAGGGCCGCGGCTGGGTGACAGGCGAATACGGCATGCTGCCGCGCTCGACCGAGAACCGCACGCCGCGCGAATCCAGCCGCGGCAAACAATCCGGCCGCACGCTCGAAATTCAGCGCATGATCGGCCGCACGCTGCGCGCCGTGACCGACCTGAAAGCGCTCGGCGAGCGCACCGTGTGGCTGGATTGCGACGTGATCCAGGCGGACGGCGGCACGCGCACCGCTTCGGTGACTGGCGCGTTCGTCGCGCTGGCGCTCTCGCTCGAACGCATGGTGGCCGCCGGAATCATGCGCAAAGTGCCGCTCATTGATTTTCTCGCCGCCACCAGCGTGGGCATCGTGGAAGACGAGCTGCTCCTCGACCTGAAATACGAAGAGGATTCGCGCGCGCAGGTGGACATGAACGTGGTGATGACCGGTAGCGGCGAATTCGTGGAGGTGCAGGCCAGCGCTGAAGGCCGGCCGTACACGGACGTGGAGCTGCAGGATTTACTGAAGCTTGCCGCCGGCGGCATCCGCCAACTGGTGAAAGTGCAGCAGGAATTGTTGCAGATTAAATTCGTGGCGCGCAGCACCTGAGCCGGATGCAGACGCGCGGCCCCAGCCAGTTGCTGAAGCTGTTTCTGGCGTCTTCCAACCCCGGAAAACTCAGGGAGTATCGGGAGCTGGCGCACGGCTGCGACTCCCAGATCGAGCTGCTCCCGGGCTTTGCCGAGTTTCCCGCCTTCGCGGAAACCGCGCCCACCTTCGCAGAAAATTCCGCCGGAAAAGCATTGCACTATAGCCGCTTCACCGGCGAAGCCGTCCTCG
This sequence comes from Candidatus Acidiferrales bacterium, assembly GCA_049300435.1. Classification (GTDB taxonomy): domain Bacteria; phylum Acidobacteriota; class Terriglobia; order Acidiferrales; family UBA7541; genus Palsa-295. The sequence goes on from JBAQJS010000086.1 coordinate 45,077, forward strand.
CCGATGATTCTGGCCTGGTCGTCCCGTCGCTCGGCGGCGCGCCCGGCGTGTATTCCGCGCGCTACGCCGGCCCGCAGGCTACGGACGCGGACCGCATTCAGAAATTGCTGCGCGAAATGCACGGCAAGAAAGGTGAGGAACGCCGTGCGCAATTCGTCTGCGTCACTTCGATTGCCCGCGCAGGGCGCGCCATCGCCGTCGTCTCCGCTCTCGCGCAGGGCGTCATCGCCGCGGAGTCACGCGGCGCCGGCGGATTCGGCTACGATCCCGTTTTCTTCTTCCCGGAACTGGGTCGCACCTATGCGGAACTCACTCCGCAAGAAAAGAACGCTCACAGCCACCGCGGCAAGTCTCTCCGTAAAATCCTCTATTTCCTTTCTCCATCCGATCCTGCACCTTACTAGCCGTCCGGGGCATCCAATTCCCTGCTTACGAAATTGCTTGCCGCCAGACTGACGGAAGGGGTAGAAAGGTGGTCCCCCCTCTTCGAGGTGAATCGTGACGGCTTCCCATGTAGTCACCAAGCAGGAACCTACTTTACTCTCCCGTCTGGATGGCGCGCGGGCCCATACCGACGCGCTCTTTGCTTTGCTTCCTCCCAATTCCTATTACGAGCGCCCCATTGCCGAGCGCCACCGCCTGATTTTTTATCTCGGCCATCTGGAGGCCTTCGATCGCAACCTGCTGAACGCCGCTCTCGGCATTGCTTCCGAAGATAGTCCCTTCGACAAGCTCTTCGCGTTCGGCATTGATCCCGTCGGCGGCGGCCTGCCCACCGACCAGCCCGGCGACTGGCCGGAAATCGCGCAAGTCGAGCGTTACAACCATCAAGTACGCACGCGCCTGGATGAACGTCTGCGCGACCCCAGCATCACCCGGGCGCTCGCCGCCTCTCCCGAAATCGGCACGCTGCTGCAAGTCGCCATCGAGCACCGCCTCATGCACGCGGAGACGCTCGCCTATCTGTTCCACAATCTTCCGGTGCAGAAAAAGATTCCGCAGCCCGCACCCGCCGCTGACGCGCGGCCCGCGCCCGATCCCAAGCAAATCACCATCCCCTCCGGCATCGCTACGCTCGGACAAGCTCGCGAATCCCACGCGTTCGGCTGGGACAACGAATTCGTCGTGCAGCAGGTGCTGGTTCCCAGTTTCACCATCGGCGCGTTCCCCGTAACCAACTCCGACTTTTTGAAATTTGTGCAGGCTGGCGGATATCAGACCGGCAAATACTGGCGCACCGACGATTGGCAATGGCTTCGCAAGCAGCGGATCGAGCATCCGCATTTCTGGAAGCTGCTGGGCGAAGCCGGGCTCGACGACCCGGCCACCCGCTGGGAATTTTGCGCGATGTTCGGCGCGATTCCCCTGCCTCCGTCCTGGCCCGTTTACGTGAGTCACGCTGAGGCCTCGGCGTATTCCAAATGGGCCGGAAAAAAACTTCCCACCGAAGAACAATGGCACCGCGCCGCCTACGGCACGCCGGAGGGGCGCGAGCGCGCGTATCCCTGGGGCGACGAGTCGCCGGATTTCTGGCGCGGTAATTTCAACCACGACCGCTGGGATCCCGCCGCCGTGGACGCGCATCCCGAAGGCGCCAGCGCGTTCGGCGTGTGCGACCTGCTGGGCAACGGTTGGGAGTGGACTTCCACCGTGTTCGGCCCGCTGCCGGGCTTCCAGCCCTTCGAGTTGTATCGCGGCTACTCCGCCGATTTCTTCGACGGAAAGCATTTCGTGATGAAAGGCGGCTCGGTGCGCACGGATGTTTGCATGCTGCGGCGTTCCTTCCGCAACTGGTTTCAGCCCCACTACCCGTACATCTACAGCAGCTTCCGCTGCGTGGAGGAATAAGTTATGGCATCGGCGCCCCGCATGGCAGCAACGAGTGTCCCCTCCGCGCTTGCGGCGGAGTTCGCAAGCGACGTGGTGGTGGGATTAAGCCATCCGGGACAGAAGGAGCTGCCTTCCAAATATTTGTACGACGAAGTAGGCTCGGCGCTCTTTGACGTGATTTGCCTGCTGCCCGAGTACGGCCTCAGCCGCGCGGGCATGCGCCTGCTGCATCGCCATTCGCAGGATGTGGTGGCGCAACTGCCCGCGCCCGTGCTGGTAGCGGAGCTGGGCAGTGGCAGCGGGCAGAAAACGCGCCTCCTGCTCGAAGCGCTCTCCCACCGCCAGCGGGTGAATTACTATCCCATTGATATTTCCGGCAGCGCGCTTTCTCGCTGTCAGCTCGAAATCGGCCAGATGGATCGCGTGAGCATCGTCGGCTTCGAAAGCGCCTACCTCGAAGGCTTGCAGGAAGTGGCCGCGCGGCGCCGCCCCGGCGAGCATATCCTGGTCCTATTTCTGGGCAGCACCATCGGAAACTTCGATCGTCTGGCGGGCGAGCGATTCTTGCACGAGGTGCGCCGCATTCTCGGCAAAGACGATGCCCTGTTGCTCGCTACCGACCTGGAAAAACCCACGGGGCAATTGCTGCTGGCGTACGACGATCCCGCCGGCGTCACCGCCGCTTTTAATCTGAACCTGCTGGCCCGCATCAATCGCGAGTTAGGCGCCGATTTCGATTTGCGGCAGTTCGAGCATGTAGCGCGCTACGATTCGAGCGAGCGCCGCGTGGAAATGCATCTGCGCTCCAAGGCCTGGCAGCGCGTCACCATCCAGCAGGCCGGCCAGCGCTTCTACCTTCGTGAAGGCGAGACGATCTGGACCGAAAGCTCCCACAAATATAATCCTCAGGAAGTCACTCGCATGGGCGAGCGCACCGGGTTTCGCTGCGTGCAGCAGTGGTTTGACGCCGAGTGGCCATTCGCTCAGAATCTATTCTTTGCACTGTAATCGCCCGCGGCGCTCGGGAACCCCGCGCTCCCGAGCGCGTCAAGGGGCGTACTTTTCCTAAAGTCGTCAGCCGCATTCCCTACTAGGAGCGTTGTCTGGCCAAAGCCATCTGGAATGGAGCCGTAATTGCCGAAAGCGACCGCACCATCGTCGTCGAGGGAAACGTATATTTCCCGCCCGATTCGGTGAAGCAGGAATATTTGCGCGCGAGTGAGACGCATACCGTGTGCCCGTGGAAAGGCACCGCCAGCTATCATCATCTCGAAGTGAACGGCAAGCGCAACACCGATGCCGCCTGGTATTACCCGGACCCCAGCCCGACCGCAAAGCAAATAAAACAGCACGTAGCATTCTGGAACGGCGTCCGCGTCGAAAAGTAGGCGCGCTGCAAGCAGACCTGTCGCGCATCCCAAGAGGTTATGTGGCGGCCGTCGCGTCCCGCGCCTTTCGGGACGCAACGGGCATCCATCCGTTCGAGCAAACCTGCCGTTCGAAACGCCCACGCCGCAAACCCCGCCCACCGCCTGTGATATATTCATCGTCCTGATGCCCAAAACAAAAACGAAACCCGCCAAGAAGAAATCCGCGCCAACCCGCAGGCGCACCACCACCCCCGCCAGAAAATCCGCATCGGACCTGGCGCTGGGCCGCGGCCCCAATCCCGCGCGCGTTCGCGCCATCCTGCAAGGCCTCGACCAAGCCTACCCTCAGGCGACCTGTGAGCTGGTCCACGAAAATCCGTTCCAACTGCTGATTTCCACCATCCTTTCCGCCCAGTGCACCGACGTGCGCGTCAACATGGTCACCGAGCAGCTGTTCCCGAAATATCCGGACGCGCGCGCCTTCGCCTACGCCGATCCGCGTGCTCTCGAACAGGAAATCCGCCCCACGGGCTTCTTCCGCAACAAAACGAAATCCATCATGGGCGCGAGCAAGAAAATCGTCGAGGAATTTCACGGCCAGGTGCCCCAGACGATGGAGCAATTGCTCACGCTGCCCGGCGTCGCGCGCAAGACGGCCAACGTGGTCCTGGGCTCGGGCTTCGGCATCGCCTCCGGCGTCGTCGTGGATACCCACGTGCAGCGCCTCTCCGCGCGGCTGGACCTCACTCGCAACACCGACCCCAAGAAAATCGAGCAGGACCTGATGCAAATCATCCCGCAGGATAAATGGATCGCCTTCTCGCACCAGCTCATCTGGCACGGCCGCCGCGTCTGCAGCGCCCGCAAACCGAAGTGCATCGAATGCAACCTCGAGCGCTTGTGCTACTCGAAGGACAAGACCAACTGACCCCGCTCGCTTCGCCGGTGCTTTCTGCCGGGCCTGCGCGGAATTTTTCCGCCGGCCGCCACCGCAAAAACTTGGCAGATTCCTTGCTGCCCGCGACTCGAACATCTAAAATGATAGTCGCAAAATTGCAACCGGCTCGGGCCTTCACGGAATGGCCGGAACGGTCCATCCGTGCAATCGTTTGCGGCGGCACCATTTATAGCGAAGGAGGACTGAAAGAAAGTGTCTGAGAACCGACTGGAACGAACGTTATGGACGGCGGGAATCTTGCTGTTCGTCCTGATCATGGCCGTATTTCTGATGGCGCCAGCATGGACGCAGCATCCCAACATCCCTCCTCCGCAGGAAATGTCCAGTATGCCCGATATGCCGGACATGCCCGGCATGGCACAGAGCGCCCCGGCGGCGCCGGAAACGCCCGAGTTGAAAGCCAAGCACCTGGCCGACAAACGCGAGAGCGAATTCAACCATCATCTCGCGGGCGTGCTGGTCATCCTCGCGGCCCTATTTTTTCTGGGGCAGGACCGCCTCGCCAAGCGCTGGCCATCGTCCCGTTACGCCTGGCCGGCCTGCCTGTTGATCGCCGGATTTTTTCTGCTGCTTTTCAGCGATACCGAAATCTGGCCCTTCGGATACCAGAGCTTCTACTTCGCCGTCACCCACAATCCCGAGGACGCGCAGCACAAGACCTTCGCCGTGATTCTCCTCGCGCTCGGCGCCATCGCGGTTCTGCGCACCAGCGGACGCTTGAAGGCCGTCTGGACCGCCTGGATCTTTCCCGTGCTGGCGCTGATCGGCGCGGTGATGCTGCTCTTCCACCATCACGGCGGCATGCACGGCCCGGACGCCATGCAGGAAATGGTCCGCGTGCAGCACCAGCATTTGCACTTTGCCGAAGCCGGCGCCGGCGTAGCCTTGGGCCTCGGCCTTGCCGAAAGCAACGAAAAATGGCGCCCCGTCTTCAACAAGATTTGGCCGCTGTTTATGATCCTGTTGGGAGTACTGCTGCTCCTTTACTCCGAGTAACTAGCCCGGCGCTCATAGTCGGCCGTCGCGCGCATTGCTGCTGCGCCGGGCGCTCCATTCGCGCCGATGGACATTACAAGGGAAAGCTCTATAATCGGGTGGTAATGTTCGCGCCGCGATTGGCGCAAGAATTTTCGGGAACCTAACGCATTGAGAATGACGGCGAACTCGATTATCGCAACGTTTGGCAATATTCACGCCCTCCTCGTCCTTCTAGCGAGTACCGTCCAGACGCCGCCTGCGTGCGGCTTAACCCTCGAGCAACCCAGGTAAGCGCCGCGCGCTCGAGCCGCGGCTGGAGAGGATTACTCTAGATGTACACTTCGGAAGTCCTTCAAGCCTGGGGCAAGATTCTCAAAGGTGAGTACCCGGCGCTTTCCATCGAGATTACCCGCGAATGCCCGCTGCGCTGCCCCGGTTGCTATGCGTATGACAATGCACATCTGGGCGGAGGCCAGACCCTGCGCGACTTGAACGACCGCCGCGGCCAGTCCCTGGTGGACGGCGTCCTCGAAGTCGTTGACCGGCTGAAGCCTCTGCATCTTTCCATCGTCGGCGGCGATCCGCTGGTCCGTTATCGCGAACTCGATCAGCTGCTGCCCCAACTTTTCGCCCGCGGCATTCATGTGCAAGTCGTCACCAGCGCTTTCCGGCCCCTCGGCGCGGGATGGGCAGACATGCCTTTGCTCCACGTGGCCGTTTCCATTGACGGCTTGCAACCCGAGCACGATGTCCGCCGTGCGCCTGCCACCTACGACCGCATCCTGAAAAATATCGTGGGGCAGAGCGTCACTCTGCATTGCACGGTCACCGGACAGATGATGAAGCGCCCCGGATACCTCGGCGAATTCCTGGAATTCTGGACGCCTCGCCCGGAAATCAAGAAAGTCTGGTTCAGCTTGTTCACCCCGCAAGTCGGCGACGATTTGCCGGAAATACTCAGCGCCGCGGAACGCGCCCAGGCGATCTCGGACATGCTCGAACTGCGCAAGCGCTATCCCAAGCTGGATATGCCGGAGTCGCTGATTCGCCAGTTCGCCAAGCCGCCGCACAGCCCGCAGGAATGTGTCTTCGCGCTCACTACCAAGACGCTCTCAGCCGACCTCACCACCGAGATCACTCCTTGCCAGTTCGGCGGCCGCCCCGATTGCGCCTCCTGCGGCTGCATGGCCTCCATGGGCCTCGCCGCTGTGGCCGCGCACAAGCTGGGCGGCTTCATTCCGGTCGGCGCGATTTTCAACGCTTCCATTAAGATTGGTCGCGCGCGCGCGAACGGCAGGACCAGGCAGCAAGCCAAGCAGAATCTGCGCCGTTTGCAAACGAACTAGGAAACGTAAGCCCGTCTTCACGGAGGGAGAAACCGACTAGTGAGCTCCGCCCCGCGCGCCAGACTGGCTCCCTCGCCTCACGAAAATGAAATTGCGTCGCTGCTGCGGCTCTCTGCCCGCGTGGGTGCGGACCCTCTGCTGGTGCAGGCCAGCAACGGCAACACTTCCATCAAGCTGGACGGTGTACTCTGGATTAAAGCCTCCGGCAAATGGCTCGCAAACGCCACGCGGGAAGAAATTCTGGTGCTGCTGGCGATGGCGGACGTGCGCGATTCCATTCAGCACGATCGCGCAGTTGCCCTCCGTCACCTGCCAAGAAACGGTCTGCGCCCTTCCATCGAAACGGCCATGCACGCCGTGCTGCCCCATCGCGTGGTCCTGCACGTTCATTCCGTCAACGCCATCGCTTGGGCCGTGCGTCTCGATGGACCGGCGCAATTGCAGGAGCGGCTCGGCGGGCTGCACTGGAAATGGATTCCCTACGCTCCTTCCGGCGTTCCGCTGGCCCGCGAAATCGCCCGTGCCGTAGCGGGCGCGCCGGAAACGGACGTGCTCGTGCTCGGGAATCATGGACTGGTAGTGTGCGGCAACGACTGTGCCAGCGCCGAAAGCCTTCTCGCTGAGGTCGAGCGCCGCCTGGCGATCGTGCCCCGCCGCGCGTCTGCACCGCAGCGCGACCTATTGCAAATGATCGCGCGGTCCTCGCCCTGGCGCTTCCCCATTCTGGAATCGTTGCATGCGCTAGGCACCGACCCCGTCTCGCTCCGCATTCTCCAGAGCGGCATCCTGTATCCCTGTCAGGCGGTTTTTCTGGGCGCCACCATACCCTTGCTTCCGTCAGGATGCGTCACCACGGATTCCACCGGATGCAGCAATGCCGGCGACACCACGCGACCGTTCATCGTCGTAGAAGGAAGCGGCGTGCTGGTCAACGAAAATATTTCCACCGCCGAACGCGCCACCCTGGCCGCCCTGCTGGAAGTAGTTCAACGCACCGAAGAATCCGCGCCCCTGCGCTATCTAACGCGCGCGGAAATCACCAAAGTACTCACCGAATACGCAACAACCTACAAACCCAGCGCCACGCCGGCCGATCAATCCAGCAATCCTCGAGCCGCCGCAACCGCCGGCCTCACCGCCCAAACCAATTCACCCAACCTAAATCACTGCACCGAGTACGACTAAACGAGTTCTCCGCGCCTACAATCACTGCCCCGGGTGCCCATCCTTTCCGCAAAGCGGGAAGCGTGGGGTTTTTGACGTTGACTTCTTGAGGTTGAGTACTTGGCATCGTCCCCGCCCAACTATTCCCCGCGAATAAGCTCCGCCAGCGATTCGCGTCGCCGCACCACCCAAAATTTCTTCTTCCCCACCAGAATCTCCGCCCCTCGTCCCCGCGAATTGTAATTCGAAGCCTGCACGAACCCGTAAGCCCCCGCGCCCCACAAAACCAGCAAATCTCCCGCCTCGGGCAACTCAATCGGCCAATCGTGCAGAAAACAATCCCCGGTCTCGCACACCGGCCCCACAATATCCGCGCGCACCATCTTCCCCGCGCCGCGCACCACCGGAGTGACGGGCTGCACCGCATCATACAGAGCGGGCCGGATGAAATCGTTCATCGCCGCGTCCACCACGATGAAAATCTTGTCGCGGTTGCGCTTGATATACAGCACGCGCGTCAGCAGCACCCCCGCCGGACCCACAATCGCGCGGCCCGGCTCCAGCAGCAGCCGGCATCCCAGCGAACGAATGTGCGGCGCGATCGCCCGCGCGTAGCCGTCCAGATCGGGCGGCTTTTCGTGCGTGTAACGAATCCCGACGCCGCCGCCCAAATCCACAAACTCTAAATTGACCCCGTCCCGCGCCAGCGCGCGCACGAAAGACGAAACGCGAATCACCGCCCGCCGGAACGGCGCCAGCCCCAGAATTTGCGATCCGATGTGCGTGCTGATTCCGCGCCACGATATCCAGCGCGCTCGCGATTTGTCCAGATACAGGCTGCGCGCGTGTTCCCAGTCAATCCCGAATTTGTGTTGGTGCAACCCGGTGGAAATGTGCGCGTGCCCGCCCGCCTGCACGTCGGGATTCACGCGCAAAGCGGCCGCGGCGCGCCGTCCCAGTCGCGCGGCTTCCTCCGCCAGCGCATCCAGCTCGGCTTCGGACTCTACGTTGAAAAGCAGGATGCCCGCCCGCAGCGCTGCGCGAATTTCTTCCCGGCTCTTGCCCACGCCTGAAAAAACGATCCGCCGCCCCGGCACTCCGATGCGCCGCAGGCGATAGAGCTCGCCGCCGGAGACGATATCGAAACTGCTTCCCGCGCCCGCCAGCAGGCGCAGGATCCCGAGGTTCGAATTGGCCTTCACCGCGTAGCAAATCGTGTGCGTAATCCCGCGAACAGCGCGCTGGAACCGCCGGTAAGCGTCCAGAATGCTTGCGCTGCTGTACACATACGCTGGCGTGCCGTATTTTTCCGCGATGCGCTCCAGCGCCACGCCTTCGCATTCCAGCGCGCCCTGGCGATATGCGTAGTGCGGTGTGTACTCGGTGGGATCGGTCGCGCGCCATCGTGCCGCGCGTGTTCCTGGAGGTTGAGCGGTCAAGTCTGCCTTTCGCTGCTAGCGGAGCAAATCTTCAAGCTGCGCGCGCAAATCCGTTTTTTCGTCGCGATATTTTACGATGACCGGAGCGTACAAAGAGAGGCCCCATTCTTTTCCCTGGCCGCGCGTAATCGGCCGCGCGCCCGGCACCACCACCGCTTTCTCGGGGATGATCAGCGGCTGCTCTTCGCTCGCCGCGATCACCTCGCCGCGCACCACATCATAAACCGGCGTGGACCGGTTCAAAATCACGCCCGTTCCCAGCACCGCGCCGCGCTTCACTACGGTTCCTTCGTACACGCCGCAGTTTCCGCCCACCACCACCTCGTCCTCGATAATCACCGGCATCGCGCCCACCGGTTCCAGCACGCCGCCGATCTGCGCCGCCGCCGAAATGTGGCAACTCTTTCCCAGTTGCGCGCAGCTCCCCACTAGCGCGTGCGAATCAATCATCGTCTGCTCGCCCACGTACGCGCCCACGTTGATGAACATCGGCGGCATGCACGTCACTCCCTTGCCGACGAAGCACCCGTCGCGAATGCTCGAGCCGCCCGGCACGATGCGCACTCCGCTCTCGAATGTGATGCGCTTCACCGGATAGGTGGACTTGTCGAAGAACGGCTGGCGCACTCCATCCACGGACATATCCGCCAGCGCGCCGATGCGAAATCCTAGCAGAATGCCTTTCTTCACCCAGCCGTTTACGCGCCAGCCCGAAACCGCCGACGCATCCGGCTCCGCCGCGCGCACTCGCCCCGCATTCAGCGCGTCCTTGAACGTCTGGAACAGCGCCAGGTGCTCCGCCAGATAGTTTTCCGGCGGATGCTCGAAAAGCTGCTCAATTTGATGCCGCAGCGTGCACCTTCCTCAAAAGTCCGCTGGCTTCCAGCACCGCGCGGATTTTTTCCACGTTCTCGGCCTTCGGCGGCACCAGCGGGAGCCGCCATACCGGCTCCAGCAGCCCCATCTCCGCCATGGCGGCCTTCACCGGCATCGGATTCGACTCGATGAAATTGATTTCCATCAGCGCCAGGTATTTTCTCTGCAGCTCGCGGGCGCGCGCGAAATCGCCCTCCAGGCTGGCGTGAATTAGCGTCGTCATTTCTCCGGGAATTTCGTTGGCCACGACGGAAATCACTCCGTGTCCGCCCAGCGCGATCACCGGCAGCGCAATCGCGTCGTCGCCGGACAGCACCGCGAAGCCCTCTGGCGCGCGCGCGGCAATCGCCGCAATCTGCCCGATGTTTCCCGAAGCTTCCTTCACGCCCGCGATATTTTCAATCTGCGCCAGCCGCGCGAGCGTCGCCGGTTCCACGTTCACCCCCGTGCGCCCCTGCACGCTATACACGATCACCGAAATCGCAATCGCCGCCGCAATTGCCCGGTAATGTTGATACAGCCCCTCCTGCGTGGGCTTGTTGTAATACGGCGTCACCGAAAGGATGCCGTCCGCGCCCATCGCTTCCAGTTCGCGCGCCAGCTCGATAACCTCCGCGGTATTGTATCCGCCCGCGCCGGCCAGCACGGGAACTCGCCCGTGCGCTTCCGCGAGCGTGATTTCCACCACGCGCAAATGCTCGGCGCGCGTGAGCGTCGGGTTCTCGCCCGTGGTGCCGCACGGCACCAGGAAATCAATGCCCGCGTCAATTTGCCGCCGCACCAGCCTTCGCAGCGCGGTTTCGTCCAGGGACTGATCGTGCCGAAACGGTGTTACCAGTGCTGTTCCGCATCCTGTAAACATGTTGTCTCCTTCACCGCTCTTGAGAAATATTGCTTCCGAACCCTTTCCCGATTCCTGCCCTTCACTGCTCGAGCAGTACATCCCGAAACTCAAACCATCCGTGCTTCCCCGCAATCCACTGCGCGGCGATCAACGCTCCCCGCGCAAAACCCTCGCGGCTGCGCGCCGTGTGCCGGATCGTCAGCGTGTCCGCTCCGGAATCGAATCCGATCTCGTGCGTTCCGGGGTGCGCCCCGGCGCGATTCGAACTCAGCGATACTTCCCGGCGCGGATCGGCGCGCTTCATTTCGTCCACCACTTTCAGCAGCGTGCCGCTCGGCGCATCCTTCTTCGCGGCGTGATGAATTTCCCAGGCCCACGCGCCATATTCTTTGTAACGCGCCATGCGCCGCGAGGCCTCCGCCGCTAGTTGCATGAAAATATTCACGCCCACCGAATAGTTGGGACTCCAGACCACGCCGATCCCGCTCGCGCGCACCGAGTTCTTGGCTTGCTCGATTTGCTGCGTCCAGCCCGTGGTGCCCACCACCGCGTTCACGCCCAGCGCTCCCAGCCGCTCGATGTGCTGCGCCACCGCCGCACCGGCCGAAAAATCCACGGCTGCATCCACCCCTTGAAAATTGGCGGCCGTGATTCCCGCACCGTCCGCGTTGTTTGCACGATTCAGCCGCAGCGGCACCGCGAAATCGTATTCCGGCGCAAGCTGTTCGATCAGCCGGCCCATCTTGCCGTAGCCGATGATTGCCAGGTTCACGGGCGCGCTACCTCGGAAGCTCGCGCCAGGAGCTGCAGCACCAATTTCTTGTAAATGTCCACGGCCTCGAGCAGCTCCTTCTTCGGGACGCGCTCTTCCAGCGTGTGCGCCACCTGAATGCTCCCTGGTCCAATCAGGAACGGCTCGCCCCAGGCGCCTGCGAATGCCGGCACGTCCGTGGTGTAGGAGACCACAGTCGAATCCACGCCGTCGTAGGAAGCGAAGCGCATCGCCGGAATGAACACCACTTCTCGCGCCTCCGCCCGCCCCGCCACCGCGCGAGCCACCGCCGCGCGCACCGCGTCCGGCGAACCCACCAGGCGAATGGAAATTTCCGCGAGAGCCGCGTCCGGCACCACGTTCGGAGCGCGGCCGCCGTAAATCACGCCGATATTCAGCGTGCTGCGCCCCAGCAAATCGTCTTCGGGCAAAGGAATTTCGCGGAGCGCCTGCAACGCATCCAGCAGCTTGTCAATCGCGGATTCGCCCAGCTCGGGATAAGCGGAATGCGCCAGCCGCCCGCTGGCGGAAATCTCGTAACGCAGGATGCCCTTCGCTGCCAGCACCAGCTTGTTGTCCGTCGGCTCGCCGTTCACCAGAAAGAGCGAACCGCGCGGATCGCGCGCCGCAGCCAGCGCTCCCGCGCTGTTGCGTTCTTCGCCCACCACAAACAGCAATCCGAAGTTGCGCGCGCCTTCCGCCAGCAATTTCCCGGCTGCGCCGATCATGCTGGCGATGATGCCCTTCGCGTCCGCCGCACCGCGCCCCCAGATGAATTCCTCATCCTCGCGCGACGGGAAAAACGGCGGCACCGTGTCCATGTGGGTCGAAAGCGTCGCCAGCGGCTGGCCCCAGCACGCGAATACGTTGCAGCGCCCCGCTTCCACCGGGCAGCGCTCTACCGTGCCGCCCGTGCGCGCCGCCAGGTCCGAGAGAATCTGAAAGAGGTATGCTCCCACTGCCTCTTCGTGATTCGTCACCGATTCGATATCCACCACCGCGCGGGTTAGTTCGAATACATTCATCGGTCCACCGGATTGCGTCGCCCTCCATCGCAAGAAAATTCGTGCGCACGGAGTGATGGCGCGTTCTGAGGTCTTCTGGTGAAAAGAGAATGGAGGGGGGAAAGTAAAGCCGCAGATAGGACGAGCCGGCTTCCTTCCCAATAGCGCTCCACCCGTTTTTCAACGGATGACAGTGGGCAGGTCTTAGCCTGGCCCCCCAACCGTCGCGGAGTGAGCTTCCGGCGACGACTTCGGCGGAATCAACTACCATGCGCCCTTTTCGCTCAAGCCTCCGAAGCGTCTCGGAAATTCGGCCCAGCTATTAGTGGCTTCCGCTCCTCTATCAAGAACGCACTGAAACTAACAGATGTGTGGAAAAGTTGTCAAGAGCGACGCGGGAATGGTCAGCGACGACAGCGTTCCATGGCAGGAACCTGCGCGGGAAAAGCGGCTAAGAGTACATGCGGCACGGTGCGCATATCTGCATTGGACGCGCCAACCCGCCGCCCAGCAACCAGGAATTCCGGATGGTTTCCATTCATCTGATGAATGGACGCGACCCTAAGCCAGTGATAACAATGCTCGGGCGATTGACAGCTCGCATCCGGCGCGCGAACGCTCACGCGCCGCCCTTCGCCGGCTCCCGCGATTCTCCCGGTATGGGCTTGCCCTTCTGGAAGCGCGTCCAATTATCCAGCGTGGTAAAGCTGCGGCTGCGCATCCGGTCAATATAGAGCGCCCCGTGCAAGTGATCAATCTCGTGCTGCAAAATCCGCGCATACCATCCCGAAGCCTGCACGAACTGCGACTCGCCGCGCTCGTCCAGATACTCCACGCGCACGGTGCGCGCCCGGGGAACCACGGCCGAAAATCCCGGCAGGCTCAGGCAGCCTTCGTAGAAAAGCCTTTTCTCGTCGCTGTGGTACGCGATCACTGGATTGATGATCACGTGGAAAGGCACCGCGCGCCTCTCCCGCTCGGCCAGATCGTCCGCCGCGACGGTCTTCAGCAGGTCTTCGCGGTCTTCGATCACCGCCAGTTGCAGCGCGAGGCCCACCTGCGGCGCGGCCAGACCCACGCCCGGCGCGTCGTACATGGTCTCGCGCATCTCGCGAATCAGCCTTTGCGTGTGTTCGCTCAAAATTTCCTGCGGCGTCAGCGGCCGCGCCTCTTCGCGCAGCACCGGCTCGCCCGCCTGCACAATCTTCAAACGCATCGCATCTCCCTCGCGTGAATCGGTGGCTCGTTGAAGGCACCTTCGCCGCGCCTGCCCGCCGCGCCATGATTCACCGCCGCAGCGAATCGGCCTCTCGGCTTCGCGCCACGGGCCACGACGGAGTTTACATCAGGGAGAAATCGGACGGACGCGCTGAATCCGTTTCCGCGCTCGAACGCGGAGCGGCGCAAGTCCCGTTCAGTTTTTACAGGCAGCGGCCTTTCGCGCCGCCTGGAATCGCGAGGAGGTAATATGCCGAATTGTGCTACATTCTTTTTGTCGGCTGAGCCGGACGCGGTAAAGCGAAATTTCCGGACCCTGAATACGATGAGTGAAACCCCGGTTGAATATTGCGGAAAGTGCGGCGCCGAGATTGACCCGACGCGCAGAGTGGATTTCACGCTCAAGGACGGCACGCGGGTTTGCGACGCGTGCTTCGTGAAGGAAACGCCGCGGCCCGCGCGGCCCAAGAACGATTGGCCGGAGTGAGGTCTTTCGCCGCGCCTGAACCGCACGGATCCGCTAGCGCTTTCCAAGGTACACCCCGCACGAGAATACTCCGGCGCCCCTCCGCGTTCCTTGAATTAAAGCCGCGCCGGCGATGAACTTCTCAGCGAGCTTCCGATTGCCTTATAATCCGCGCGGAGCATTTTTCGTTACGCCGCGGAAACGCGGCGCGTGGCGCGTGCTTCGCGGCGCGCTGCCGAGTTCAAGGAGATACCCAGTGCCTGCTCGCCCCTGCGATTGCTTCGCTGCATCGAATGCTTCACGCCGCACACTTCCGCTGCTGTTCGCCGCTTTCGCGCTGCTGCTCGCTACGCAAGTGACGCGCGCGCAGGCTCCCGATCCTTTGCGCGATCTGCCCTCCTCCGCGCGCGAAGTGATGCAGCAATTGAGCTCGCTCAATGCGATTCCGGCGACCGACTGGAAATTCCACGCAGGCGACGTAGCGCACGGCGAAGCCCCGGAGCTGGATGATTCGGGCTGGCAGACGGTATCCGGCAACTCCCACGCGCCGACGGAAGCGGTGTGGTATCGGCGCTGGATTGAAGTTCCCAAGACGCTCAACGGCTACGACCTCACCGGCACGCGCATCTGGTTTCAGTTCGCGGCGTACGCCAATGGCCCCATGCCGCAAATCATCTATTTCAACGGACGGCGCGTGGCGCTGGGCGACGACCTGGAGCCGATCGTGCTGTTTGACCGCGCGCAGCCCGGCGAGCGCGTGCTGGTTGCCGTGAAGCTGCTGCGTACCGTGGACCAGAAAACTTTTGCGCGCGCCGTCGTGCACATCGCCTTCGCCCCGTCGCGGCCCAGCCCCAACGATCTGCTGCAGGAAATTCTCTCCGCGAACGCGCTGCTGCCCGCGCTGGGGCCGGCGGCTCCGCGCGTGCGGAAGGGCCTGGAAGCCGCGGCGGCAGCGGTGGACCTCGAAGCGCTGCAACAGGCGCGGCAGCAAACTTTCGATGCGTCGCTGGTTCGCGCGCAGGCGGAACTGGAAAATATCAAGGGCGACCTGCAGCAGACCTCCATCCGGCTGACGGGCAATTCGCACATTGACGCGGCGTGGCTGTGGCCCTGGACTGAGACCGTGAACGTGGTGCGCGACACGTTTTCCACGGCGCTGCAACTGATGGACGAATATCCGCAGTACACCTTCACGCAATCGGCGGCGGCTTACAGCGAATGGATGTGCCAGAAATATCCGGGCATCTGCGAGGGGATTCGCGAGCGGGTGAAGCAAGGACGCTGGGAACTGGTCGGCGGGATGTGGGTGGAGCCGGACCTGAACATGCCGGGCGGCGAATCGCTGGTGCGGCAACTGCTGATCGGCAAACGTTACTTCCGCGAGCAATTCGGCGTGGACGTGCGCATCGGCTGGAACCCCGATTCGTTCGGCTACAACTGGCAATTGCCGCAAATCTACAAAAAATCCGGCATTGATTATTTCGTGACGCAGAAAATGGCCTGGAACGACACCAACAAGCTGCCTTTCAAACTTTTCTGGTGGGAATCGCCGGACGGCAGCAAGGTGCTGACGTATTTTCCGCACGATTACGCGCGGGGCATCGAGCCGGAGCCACTGGCAGAGGACGTAGCTCGTGCGGACGAATTGAACCCCGGCCTGCCGGAGATGATGCACCTTTTCGGCGTGGGCGACCACGGCGGCGGCCCCACGCGCGCAATGCTGGACGAGGGAGTGCACTGGTCCGAGCCGCAGCGAGTCTATCCGAAAACGTTTTTCGGGATAGCGCAAGGATTTTTCTCCGACGTGGAAGGCAAGCTGGATACGGCGCATTCGCCGCTGTGGAATTACAAGACAATCGCCAGCGGCTCGACGCAACTCCCCGCGCCGCCAGCCGGTATGGTGAGCCTCCCGACGTGGGACGATGAGCTGTACTTCGAATATCATCGCGGCGTTTTTACGACGCAGGCGCAGCACAAGCGCAACATGCGCGAGAGCGAGGATTGGATGCTGGACGCGGAGAAATATTCCTCGCTCGCGTGGCTGGACGGCCGCGCCTATCCCGCCGCGACGCTCAACGAAGCCTGGAAGAAAGTGCTGTTCAATCAATTTCACGATCTGGCGGCGGGTTCGGGCATCGGGGTGATTTATCACGACGCGCAGCAGGATTACGACATGGTGCGGCTCACCACCGCAGAAATATCGGCGGGCGCGCTCGCGGACCTGGCCGCGCGGGTGGATACGCGCTCGCCGGCGGGAAGCGTTCCGGTGCTGATTTTCAATCCGCTGGCGTGGGAGCGCACGGACGTCGTGGAGTTTGCGGTGCAGATGCCGGAAGCGGTAAAGGACGTCGCAGTCCTGGACGCGGAAAATCATCCGCTGCCGGCGCAGGTGCTGGCGACAGACGCGGCGACGAACACAGTGCGGCTGCTGGTCGAAGCAAAGGACGTCCCGTCGCTGGGCTATGCGCTGCTGCGCGTGGTGCCGGTCCGGCGCAAAGCGCCCACGGACCTTGCGGCGCACGATCTGACGCTGGAAAATTCGGCGCTGCGCGTGGTGGTGGACGCCAAGACCGGCTGCATCACCAGCCTGTACGACAAGCGCGCGCAATTCGAATCCATCGCCGCGGGCGGCTGCGGGAACGAGCTGATCGCCTTCGTGGATAAGCCCAAGGATTACGACGCGTGGAACATTGACGCCGATTTCGAGAAGTCGTTCACGCGCCTGGACAGCGCGGATTCGGTGCAATTGATCGAGAGCGGGCCGCTGCGCGCCAGGATTCGCGTCACGCGCAGCTGGCAGCAATCGAAATTCACGCAGGACATCACGCTCTACGCGGGCCTGGACCGCGTGGACGTGGCGAACGACATTGACTGGCACGAGACGCACGTGCTGCTGAAAGCAGCGTTTCCGCTGGCGGCGACGAGCGATGAGGCCACCTACGAAATCCCCTATGGGACGATCGAGCGGCCCACGACGCGCAGGAATTCCTGGGAGGCCGCGAAATTCGAGGTGCCGGCGCTGCGCTGGGCTGATCTGGGCGATGCCGCGCACGGGTTCAGCCTGATCAACGAATCGAAGTACGGCTACGACGCCAAGGGCAACGTGCTGCGCATTTCGCTGCTGCGTTCGCCCACCTGGCCCGACCCGAATGCGGACCGCGGGCGGCATCGCTTCGCGTACTCGCTGTACCCGCACGCGGGCGACTGGAAGCAAGCGCTGACGGTGCGGCGCGGTTACGAATTCAATTCGCATTTGCGCGCCTCGCCGGTGAGCGCGCATAGCGGCGCGTGGGGCGGCGAGCGTTCCTTCGTGAGCGTCGAGCCGAACAACGTCGTGCTGACCGCCGTGAAGAAAACGGAGGACGGCGACGCGCTGCTGTTCCGTTTCTACGAATGGGCGGGCCGCAACTCCGAAGTACAACTGTCCGTGCCGGCCGGGGCCACGTCCGCGACGCTGACCAACCTGATGGAGCAGCCGGAAGGCGCGCCGCTCGCGGTGTCCCCGGAGGGCAAGGTGAGCGTGCCGGTGCATCCGTACGAGATCGTTTCGGTGCGGGTGGGGTATGCGCACACTCCCGCGAACGAAAGCGGGCGCTGAGCGGGTTGCGCGGGAATCGTCTTACGGCAGCGGCGGCCGCGACGGAGTCAAAACCTAGGCAATGCGGCGGCGAGATTTTGGGATTTGCGGGGCGGAGGGCTTGGAGTAAGCTGGCCGACTCTTGACCGGGGCGGACAACACGGGCGGCGCGAGTGGGGGCACGGGCGGCGTAGGAGCCACGGGCGCGGGCGGCGCGGGCGGGGCTGTCAACCGGCCTAGCCAGGTTTTGTTTGCCAGCTTGATCGGCACCACGATCGAGTTTTTCGACTTTTATATCTACGCAACCGCTGCGGTACTGGTCTTTCCTAAGTTGTTCTTTCCGGAGACGGATCCTGCTTCGGCGACATTGGCTTCGCTCGCGACGTTTGCGATTGCATTTTTCGCGCGGCCCTTCGGTTCGGCGCTCTTCGGGCACTTTGGCGACCGCATCGGGCGCAAGACCACGCTGGTCGCGGCGCTGCTGACGATGGGGATTTCGACGGTAGCGATTGGCGCGCTGCCGACCTACCACAGCATCGGGATTGCGGCTCCGCTGCTGCTGGCGACGTGCCGCCTGGGACAGGGGCTGGGGCTGGGCGGCGAGTGGGGCGGCGCTGTGCTGCTGGCCATCGAGAATGCGCCGCCGGGCAAGCGCGCATGGTACGGGATGTTTCCGCAACTGGGCGCGCCGGTGGGATTTTTGTTCTCGGGCGGAACGTTCCTGGTGCTTTCGAAGTGGCTGACGAACCAGCAGTTCTTTGAGTTCGGCTGGCGGATTCCGTTTCTCACCAGCGCGCTGCTGGTGTTCGTTGGGCTGTATGTGCGGCTGACGATCGCGGAGACGCCGGTATTCCGCAACGCGCTGCACCGGCAAGAGCAGGTGAAGGTGCCGATGTTGGTGGTGTTCCGCAAGCACGCGAAGGCCCTGCTGCTGGGGACGATGGCCTCGCTGGCTACTTTCGTGCTGTTCTACCTGATGACGGTGTTCGCGCTTTCCTGGGGGACCACGGCCCTCCATTTCAGTCGCGACAAATTCTTGCTGATTCAGCTAGTCGGGATCCTGTTCTTCGCGGCGACGATTCCAATGGGCGCGTTGCTGGCCGAGCGCGGACGGAAGCGGGCGTTGATCTGGGTGACGATTGCGATCGCCGCTTTCGGGCTAGTGCTGGCGCCGCTTTTTGCCGCCGGGACGGCTGGGGCGGTGATTACGATGGTGGTGGGGCTTTCGCTGATGGGATTCACCTATGGGCCGCTGGGGACGGCGCTGTCCGAGCTGTTTCCGACGTCGGTGCGCTATACAGGCAGTTCGTTGACGTTCAATTTCGCGGGGATTTTCGGGGCGTCCCTGGCGCCGTATATTGCGACGTGGCTGGCAAAGACGTATGGGCTGCAGTACGTCGGGTATTATTTGTGCGCAGCGGCGGCGTTGACGTTGATTGGGTTGCTGGCGATGCGCGAGACGAAGGACGATGCGTTGTGAGCGCGTAGTTCACGCCAGCCGGCAACACAAACGGAGTCGGCGCTAACAATTGGGAACCCCGCGGCGACGAGTTCAACCCCAACAAAATCCGAACGCGACGGCAGATGACGGCGCGGGTTATTTTTTGGCGCTGTTCAGGAGGATGATGTCGCTGGATACGGAACCGCGCGTGAGGAACAGAACCTTTCCGTCGGGCGACCAGTTGAAGGAGCGGATGATGCCGCTCGGAAAATTTGTGATTTGCTTCAGCGCGCCGCTAGGAACGGGTTGCCGCCAAATGTTCGTGGCGCCTCCCCTGGTCAGCAAGAGGTCCACGCCGCGACCGTCTGGCGCCCATTGCGGCAAGCCTTGTGCGCCTCCGAGAGGAACTTCAAAGGAAAAAGCGGGTGGGCCGCCTTGCACGGGCGCCGCGACCATGTCATCGCGCTTTTGCGGCGACTCCGGATGCCCGAGCCGGTACAGCACCAGCTTGTCGTCCTTCGACAAGAAGGCGAATGGGCTGGTTTGATGTAGCAGGCCCAACGAGGTGGGGTTCGTGCCGTCAATTCCCATGCGCCAACCGCTCAGTTGATCCTCGTAGCCGAAAGTGATCGTGGATCCATCCAGGGAGCATACCGGGAGAAGCGCGGACTTGTCGTGCGTCAACTGCACTGGGTTAGAACCGTCCGCGTCCATACGCCAGATCTCTGATCCGTTACCGTGCGGGACAGAGTACACGATGTGTTTCCCATCGCCGCAACCGTACACGAACAGCATATTACGATCGCTGCCGGCCACGAGGGTGCGATCGCTGCCGTCGTATTTCGCAGTGAAGACCTCGCGATTTCGATTGACGAATAGAATGCGATCTTTGCTCAAGATCGAGACTCCCAATACGGAAGGCCCCCCCGAGGTAAGCTGCGTGGCGCGCGCGGAATCGCCCGCGGGCGCGGCCCACAGGTCCAGCGAGACGTTGGTTTCGACGGTGACAACTGCCGAGCCGTCCGCGGTCAGGTCCAGCCAGGGCAAACTGTAATCCGTGAGGTCGTTGGTCAGCCGCTGTGCTTCTCCCGAGGGATAGGACACTTTCCAAAGCTGCCCTTGCGCGCCCCCGCTCTCGTCGCGCATGGGAACCAATAGCGCGTCTCCATCCGGCAGCCAATGCGGGCGCCCCAGAGCGCCGCGGGTTGCGTAGAGCGTGCGAACCGCTCCGCTGTCGAGCGTGAATTCGTTGAGTTGGCTGCTCACGGAAGGCAGCAAAGAGGCAAAGATGATCGTCTTTCCATCCGGGGACCAGGCGGGAGTCAGAAGACCGGCTATGGATATGTTGCCGCTCTTGGAGGTGAGGACCTTTTCGCCCGAGCCATCCGCATTAGCGACCAGCAGATTGAAGTTGCCTTTGTCCGGAATTCCTCTGATGAAGGCGAACTGCCTGCCATCGGGGGAGAAGCTGATGGAGGTATCTATATCCCGCAGTATCTGCTGCGGGTTGCCGCCCAGGACGGGCATTTTGTAGAGCGAGCTGAAGAGCTGATTTTCCTTGGAGGCCTCGATGTAATAGATGTAGTTGCCGTCGGGCGAAAATGTAAGGCCGTAGAAGACGCTGACGGCCGGCGGCAGGATTTGCACGTCGCTGCCCGTCGCAACCTGGCGAACCACCAGGCTTTGCATTTCGCCATCGCGCAGCACGTACACGACGTATTGACCGTTGGGAGAGATGGCCACGCCAGCCGCCTTCCCGTTTTCCGTGAGCTTTTCGATGCTCATGTTTTGCGCGTTGAAAGTGTTCTGGTGACCACGCGATTTGTAAATGGCGAACACAATGGCCGCAGCGGCGATCAAGAGAATGGCGACGGCCGCGGTGAGCAGCAGTCCTTTGTGCTTCTTGGCTTCGCCGAAAACGATGGCGGCGCTGCCGGAGCCGCTCGCGGCAGTTTTCGCGGAGGAGCCGGAGCCTGGCGGGACAGCGGCGGAATTGGAGCCGGACGATCCGGCAGCGGAGGTTGCGACCGAGGCGGAATTGAAATTCTCAGCCGTGCTGACGTGTGATTTGCTGGAACCCGAATCCCGCTGCAGGCGTTTCAGGTCGGTGCGCAGGTCGGCGGCGGTCTGGTAACGCATGTTGCGATCTTTTTCCAGGGTCTTGTTGATGATGCGCTCGAGCTCGTGCGGAACATCGGGGTTGATGCGCACCGGCGCGACTGGTGCGCGATTTAGGATTGCGTCAAAAACAGCGGCGGAAGTGGAACCGGAGAAGGCCTGGCGGCCGGTGGACATTTCATAGAGCACCACGCCGAGAGAAAAAATATCGGTGCGGGAATCCAAATCCTTGCCGAGGGTTTGTTCGGGCGACATGTAAGCGACGGTGCCGACGGCGATGCCCGGACTGGTGAGATCGGGGCTATCGAGGGTGACGCCGCCGGAGGCGGTGCGGCCGTCGTTGCCGGGTGCGGGCATCATTTTAGCCAGGCCGAAATCGAGAATTTTCGTCTGGCCGCGGTCGGTGATGAAAATATTGGCGGGCTTGATGTCGCGATGCACGATGTTTTCGCAATGGGCGGCGTCCAGAGCGTCGGCGGACTGGATGCCGGATTCCAGGAGCGCTTCGAGGGGCAACGCGCCGGCGGCGATGCGGTGTTTGAGCGTCGCGCCCTTCAGCAATTCCATGGCGATGTAACTGCGGCCCTGATATTCGCTGATTTCAAAGATGGTGCAGATGTTGGGATGGCTCAGAGCGGCGGCGGCGCGCGCTTCGCGGAGGAAGCGCTCCAGGGCCAGCTTGTCCTGGGAAACTTCGTCGGGCAGGAATTTCAGTGCCACCATGCGGCCGAGCTTGGTGTCTTCGGCCTTGTACACCACGCCCATGCCTCCGCCGCCCAGCCGTTCGATAACGCGATATTGGGAGATGGTTTGGCCGACGAGGGAGGGGGCGTCTGTCATTGCCCGCACATATTAGATTCGCGGCGCGGACAAGTCAACGCGAGCGGGCGCAATAAATGCCGGGAAGTGACCGAAGCGAAAGCTGGGGCGAGCGGGGGGAAGGTTCGCGAGGGAGCTGCGCGGGGGCGGCGCCCGCTGCGCCGCAGATGCATGCCTACCAGCATAATTCCCTTTTATTCCATTACTGACTGTGTTATCATCAGTCGGGCGCTTCTACGGCCCACCTTTGGAGGACGCATGCCCGGCCTGCTCGCGCTTCCGCCTCTCGCGCTCCCCGCGCCGCGCTTCGCTACCACTACTCCACCCCTCCGCGCATTTCTAATCTCGGATTCCGGGATTAAAAAATGACGCAACCTATTGAAAACAAACAACCGCACCCCGTTCTAATCGCGCCCAAAACGCCCACTAGCGCCACAATCGCGCATGCCCCGCACCACCCAACCCCGCCCGCGCATCCCCAGCCGCCATCGCCGGCCACGCCCTGTCAATCGCTACTGTCCGGAAATCGGAAACTCACTCAACTCCTTCCCTATCAACAAAAAATTCATAATCAATCGCTAATTTTGGTCGCAACATCGTCCCCACCCTCCCTCCCCTTACGTGCCTCAAACTTAGCGCAAGGTCTTTTCCGGCCCCTGCGGCGCTATGTGAGCCGTTTTCCCGGCCGGGTGGATGCTGCGCGCATAGCGAGCCGGTCCTGCGCTGCTACTTGCTCGCGGCGGAACGAATGCATGCCTGAGATAACACTCATGCCAGACACCCCAAAAACTCCTTCCAACAGAAATCCTAGACGGTGCCCTGCCGAGGCATGGCTTGACGTTCGTCGCTCTCCTGTGATTCCTTTGCTTACGCGATCTTTTTCTTTCCCTGGGAGGATGAATGCCGACTGATGGGATCAATACCGTGGGGGTGCTGGGCGCGGGCACGATGGGGAACGGCATCGCGCATGTGTTCGCGCGCGCCGGCTATCACGTGATATTGCGCGACGTGGAGCAGCGGTTCCTGGAGCGCGGGATTGAAACCATCGGGAAGAATCTGGACCGCGAAGTGAAGAAAGGCAAGCTGGGTGAGGCCGACAAGCTGGTGGTGATCGCGCGGATTCGGCCGACGACCGAGGTATCTGCGCTGGCCGCGGCGGATTTTGCGATCGAGGCGGTGCCGGAACAACTGGAGTTGAAGATCCGCCTGCTGAAGGACGTGGACGCGGTGCTGCCGCCCGGGACAGTGCTGGCGAGCAACACGTCGTCTATTTCCATTACGCAGCTGGCCGCGCAGACGTCGCGCCCGGAGAAGTTTATCGGGATGCACTTCATGAATCCCGTGCCGGTGATGGCGCTGGTGGAGGTGATCCGCGGGCTGGCGACGAGCGAGGAAACTTTTCAGACGACGATGACGCTCTGCGAACGGCTGGAAAAGAAGCCGGTGGCGGTCAATGATGCGCCGGGGTTCGTCTCCAACCGGGTGCTGATGCCGCTGATCAACGAAGCCGCGTTTGCGGTGATGGAAGGAGTGGCCACACCGGAAGCCGTGGACGCGGTCATGAAGATGGGCATGAACCATCCGATGGGACCGCTGGAGCTGGCGGATTTTATCGGGCTGGACGTGTGCGTGAATATTCTGGAGGTGCTGCAGACGGGGTTTGGGGATTCCAAGTACCGGGCGTGTCCGTTGCTGCGGAAGTATGTGGCGGCAGGGTGGCTGGGGCGGAAAACGGGGCGGGGATTTTATAAATATGACAGCGGGGGGCCGAAATAGTCTTTGCTTTTTGTTCGCCTTGTGCTAGCATGTGGCGCAGAAAGGCTGGGAAGGGACACGGCAGTCTGGTACACTTGGCCCGCCTCGGTCTCCAGCTAAGACCAAACAGAAAGCCCTCAAGAGGTGGCACTGTGAACGACGAAAAGACCAAAAACCTGGATTTGGCAATCGCGCAGATAGAAAAGCAGTACGGCAAGGGCTCGATTATGCGGCTGGGGAACAAGGACGTGCTGGTTCCCGTGAACGTGATTCCGACCGGGTCCATCTCGATTGACGCGGCGCTGGGCGTGGGGGGATTTCCGCGCGGCCGGGTGATCGAAGTGTACGGACCGGAATCGGGCGGCAAGACGACGCTGACGCTGCACGTGATCGCGGAGGCGCAAAAGCTGGGCGGGCAGGCGGCGTTCATTGACGCGGAACACGCGCTGGACCCATCGTACGCGCGCAAGCTGGGCGTGGACGTGGATAACCTGCTGGTATCGCAGCCGGACAACGGCGAGCAGGCGCTGGAGATTGCCGAGGCGCTGATCCGCTCGAACGCGGTGGACATTATCGTGGTGGACTCGGTGGCGGCACTGGTGCCGCGGGCGGAGCTGGAAGGCGACATGGGAGACGCGCAGATGGGGTTGCAGGCGCGGCTGATGTCGCAGGCGCTGCGGAAGCTGACGGCGATCGTATCGAAATCGAAGACCTGCCTGATCTTCATCAACCAGATCCGGGAAAAGATCGGAGTGATGTTCGGGAACCCGGAGACGACGACGGGCGGACGCGCGCTGAAGTTTTATTCCTCGATTCGCGTGGATATTCGGCGGATCCAGGCGATCAAGGAAGGCGACCGGGTGATCGGGTCGCGCACGCGCGCGAAAATAGTGAAGAACAAGGTGGCGGCGCCGTTCCGCGAGGCGGAGTTCGACATTATTTACGGCGAAGGCGTCTCGCGCGAAGGCGATTTGATTGACGTGGGAGTGAGCCAGGGGCTGCTGGAAAAGTCCGGGACCTGGATTTCGTACAAGAACGAGCGGCTGGGCCAGGGGCGCGAGAATGCGCGCGTC
The DNA here is from genome assembly GCA_049300435.1 of Candidatus Acidiferrales bacterium. Lineage (GTDB taxonomy): Bacteria > Acidobacteriota > Terriglobia > Acidiferrales > UBA7541 > Palsa-295. Next base: position 70,125 of record JBAQJS010000086.1, read on the forward strand.
TTCCTGAAGGAAAACACGGACATTCGCGGGAAGATCGAGCACGAACTGCGCAAGCAGCTGGGTTTGCTGGCGCTTCCGGCGGCCGGGGCGGAAGGAAACGGCAAGCCCTCAGCCGAAGCGCAGAAGCTGGCGACGGCGGAGTCCGCGAAACAGGCGCCGAAGGCGGCCGCAGCAACCGCGTCACAGAGCCGCACGAGCAGGTAAGGGCCGAAGCGACGCATCGTCGTCGGGGCGTCGTAAGGACACCGGCAGGAGAAATTTTGCAGCACAGGCGGGGCGGACCTGAGCCGCCCCGCTCTGCCCGTCACCATCCCGCCGCATTGCGCATCTGTACCTTGGTGCAGATATGCTGATCAGGAAAGCTGCCCTCCTTTCCAGTTGCGCCGACTTGCACTAATTCCGTAAACTGAATCCCGGTCCACTCATGCGCGCGATATTTGGGCCGATACAGAAAACAATGCAACACAACCCTGCCGTCAAACAGTTTGTACCGGTCCTTTGCCTCCTGCTGGCGGGCGCCTTTGGCGCCGCGTCGGCGGCCACGCCCGCGAAAACCGTCAGCCGAACGCACCACCGAAAATCGGGAATCTCGATGTACGGCGACCCAACCAAGGATGACAACGCCACCTACGACGATCCGGAGATTCGCCAGATTGCGGTGGACGCGCTGGGGCACGCGAACGGATCGGTGCTGGCGATGGACCCTGCGACGGGGCGCATCCTTACCATCGTGAACCAGAAGATGGCGTTTTCCTCGGGGTTCGAGCCTTGCTCGACGATCAAGCCGGTGATCGCGCTGGCGGGGCTGGAAGAGGGCGTGATTACGCGGGACACGATGCTGAAGGTGGGGCACCGGCGCTACATGGATTTGACCGAGGCGATGGCGCATTCCAATAATGTTTATTTCGAGCAGGTGGGAACGCAGCTGGGATTCGAGCGCGTACACCGCTATGCGGAGCTAGTGGGATTGGGCGAACGCGCCGGGTACGATATTCCGGAAGAGCAGCCGGGACGGGTGCCGTCGGTGACGCCGGCGTTTGGCGGGGTGGCGCGGATGTCCAGCTTCGGCGAGGGGATCCGGCTGACGCCGCTGCAACTGGCTTCGCTGGTGGCGACGCTGGCGAACGGCGGGACGCAGTATTACCTGCAATATCCGCGCAGCGCGGAGGCGCAGCAGAATTTCCAGCCGCGCGTGCGGCAAGAGCTGGACATCGCACCGCTACTGCCGGATTTGCGCGAAGGGATGCTGGCGGCGGTGATGTACGGCACAGCGAAACAGAGTTACGACCCGGACGGCGAGCAGGCGCTGGGCAAGACCGGCACGTGCAACGACGAATCGCTGGGCGGGCGGCTGGGGTGGTTTGTGTCTTATGCGGACCAGGCGCATCCGAAAATCGTGCTGGTGGTGCTGATTCGCGGCGGAAGCCGAGCGGTGAGCGGGCCGCACGCTTCGGAGATTGCTGGACGGATTTATCACGGGTTGCGCGAGCGGAATTATTTCGCGGAATCGGCACGCAGTTCGCAATACACGACCGCTGCCGGGGCTTCGCACTAGGTTTTTGCGCCGACTGCGAGCTGCCGGCGGATTTTCGCCGCCATTCTCCTTCCTCAACGACGAACTGCACTTCCCTGCCGGTCAGGCGCGGGGCCGGGACGCCGTTACTTCCATGAAAAGGTTGCGAACGTTTTTGCTATTGCGTGGCGCTGGTGCTGCGCTATGCTGCGAGCTTCGAAAATGAGTGTGCGGAAAGGAATGATGGGACGAACAACGAAAATTTTGCTTGCGATTGCGCTGCTGGTGGTGACGGGAGCGGGCGCCGCGACGGGATATTATTTGCGCGCCATGGCTTCCGACGATGCTGCGATGGCGCAGGAATCTTTCGCGCGCGCGCAGGCGCACCGGATGGAGGAGCAACTGGTGCTGGTGACGGAAGCGATCGTGCCGGCGCGGCTGCCCTTTCAATCGTTCCTGCAAGGAGTGGGATTCGCGCCGGACGCGGCCGCGCGGCTGGTGGCTTCGGCGCAGTCAGTCTTCGATCTGCGGCGCTTGCGCGCGGGAAATCATCTTTCGGTGGGACGCTCGATTCTGGGCGAGCTGCGCGAGGTGCGTTACCGGATTGACGCGGACCGCGTGCTGTACATCCAGCCGCAGGGCAACGATTTCCATTCGGAGATACAGACGATCCCGTCGGAGACCAAAACGGTGGGCGTGACCGGCGAGGTGAACGGCTCTCTTTTCGGCGCGGTGCTGGACGCGGGCGAGAAGCCGGAACTGGCGATGCGCCTGGCGGATATTTTCGGCTGGGACCTGGATTTTTACACCGACCCGCGGCCGGGGGACACGTTTCGCGTGGTGGTGGAGAAAAAGATTCTGGCGAACCGTGAGGTGGCCGCGTACGGGCGGATTCTCGCAGCGGAGTACGATAACGGGCCGCACGCTTACCGCGCGGTGCTGTTTCACGATCCTTCCGGCGCGCCCGCCTATTACACGCCGGACGGAAAGTCCATGAAGAAGGCGTTCCTGCATTCGCCGCTGAAATTTGCCGCAGTGATAACTTCGCATTTCAGCGAGCATCGCTTTCATCCGATATTGAAGGAGTACCGGCCGCATTTGGGGATTGATTACGCAGCGCCGACCGGCACGCCGGTGCAAACCATCGGCGACGGGCGGGTGATTTTCGCGGGGAGAAAAGGCGGCGCGGGAAACCTGATCGAGATCCAGCACAGCAACGGTTACACCACGTATTACATGCACCTGTCGCGCGTGCTGGTGCATCCCGGCGAGCGCGTGGAGCAGGGGCAGCGCATCGGGTTGGTGGGGATGACGGGCCTGGCGACGGGGCCGCACCTGGATTTCCGCATCCAGCGCGGGAAAGAGTTTCTGAATTTCGAGCGATTGCCGCTGCCGCCGTCCGATCCGGTGGCGAAGCGCGATTGGAATGAATTCGCGGGGATGCGCGACCGGGCGATGGCCTTGATGCCTGCGTTGCCGACTGCGGGCGCGGCGCTGGCGAAGAATACGCCGAGTGCGTCGCTGCCGACGGCTCCTGCGGCCCCGATTCGCGCGAATCAGTAGCTCGCGAGAACCGCTTTTACCCTTCCGCGTTGACTTGCCTTTCTGACGCAGCCTAAGATGCTCGCTTTGGCGGGTCCCCACACGTGAGCGACCAGACCGTCTCCCATTACCGAATTGTGGAAAAGGTGGGCGCAGGCGGGATGGGCGTGGTGTACCGCGCGCACGACGACCGGCTGGGGCGCGACGTGGCGCTGAAATTCCTTCCCGCAGAACTGAATGACGACAAAAACGCGCGCGCGCTTTTGATCCGCGAGGCACGCACCGCTTCGGCGCTGAACCATCCCAACATTTGCACGATTTACGACGTGGGCGAAGCCGACGGCAGAAGTTACATCGTGATGGAGTTCGTGAACGGACGATCGCTGGCCGAGCAAATTCCGGAAGGCGGGTTGCCCACGGACACGGTGATTCGCTACGGCGAACAGATTGCGGACGCGATGGCGCACGCGCACGAGCACGGCGTGATTCACCGCGATTTGAAGACGCCGAACGTGATGGTGATGCCCGGCGGTCGGGTGAAGGTGCTGGATTTCGGGCTCGCGAAGCACATGACTCCGGGCGAAATCAGCCTGAAGACGCAATCCATCAGCACGCTGACGTCGGAAGGCGCGATTGTGGGGACGATGCATTACATGGCGCCGGAATTATTTCGCGGCGATTCGGCGGACGCGCGGAGCGACCTGTGGGCGCTGGGAGTGGTGCTGTATGAAATGGCCAACGGCAAGCGGCCGTTCCGCGGGAGAACTTCGTACGAACTAAGCTCGATGATTCTGCACGATTCGCCGCCGCCGCTGCGCGAAAACGTGCCGCTGGGGCTGCGCTCGGTGATCGAGCACTGCCTGGCGAAGGATCCGGCGCAGCGCTACCAGCACGCGGGCGAAATCCGCGCGGCGCTGGAGGCGCTGCGGACGAATTCATCGGTGATACCGGCGAGCGCGATTCAGCCGTCCGCGATTCTGCCGCCACCGGAAATAACGCGCCCTGCGCGGATGCGCCGGGCGGTTCTGGCTTCGCTGGCGGCGCTCGCGGTGCTGCTGATTGCGGCGCTGGCCTGGAAGCTGGTGGAGGTGAAGTGGCGCGGAGCGCCGGCGGTGGGCGCGGCGTCCATTCAATCGCTGGCGGTGCTGCCGCTGGAAAATCTGACGGGCGACCCCAAGCAGGATTATTTCGCGGACGGAATGTGCGACGCGCTGATCACGGATCTTTCGCAGGTAAAAAAGCTGCGGGTAATCTCGCGCACTTCAGTGATGCAGTACAAGGACAAGCACGAAAGCCCGGCGCAGATCGCGGAGGAACTGGGGGTGGATGCGCTGGTGGAAGGCTCGGTGCTGCGATCGGGCGACCGGGTGCGCATCTCGGCGGAACTGGTGCAGCCGCAAACGGGGCAGAACCTGTGGGCGCGGAGCTACGAGCGGACGGTAACGGACATTTTGTCTTTGCAGAGCGAAGTGGCGCGGGACATCGTGACGCAAATACAGATTCAACTGACGCAGCCGGAGCAAGAGCGGCTGGCGAAAGCGCGGACGGTGGTGCCGGCGGCATACGACGCGTACTTGCAGGGAAATTATTACGCGAGCAAACGCACGGGCGAGGCGGTAACGCAGGCCATCGGGTATTACCGCCAAGCCATCCAGCTGGATCCAACCTACGCGCCATCGTATGCCGGACTTGCGGGAGCGTTGACGCTGGCTGCGGATTATAAGGACGTGCCGTCGTCGCAAGTGCTGCCGGAAGCGGAAGCGGCGGCGGTGAAGGCGTTGCAGCTGGACGACACGCTGGCCTCCGCGCACGCGGTGCTGGGCTTCATTCGCTTTTACCGGCTGGAGTGGCCGGGAGTGCTGGATGAATTCGAGCGCGCGATCCAGCTGAATCCGGGCGAGGCGAACAGCCATCACTGGTACGCGCTGGCGCTAGCGGATGCAGGCCGGAGCGACGAGGCGATTTCGGAAATGAAGCTGGCGCAGGAGCTGGATCCGCGGTCGTTGATCATCAATGCGAACCTCTCGTGGGTGTTGTATCTCGCAGGGAAGGATGACGAAGCCGTGGCGCAGGCGCAGAAGACGATCGCGATGGACCCCAGCTTCGCGGTGGCGCACGGGTACCTGGGCCAGGCGTATTTGCAGAAGCGAGAATACGCGAAGGCACTTCAGGAATTGCAGCAGGCGCTGACCCATTCGGGAAACGAAACGTCGTTCCGAGCCGAGCTTGGGAACGCCTATGCGGTGGCGGGGAAGAAACCGGAGGCACTCGCGATCCTGCACGATTTGCTGCAGATGTCCGCGCGGCAATACGTTTCACCGTACAACATCGCGCTGGTGTACACGGGGCTGGAGGAAAAGGACCAGGCATTCCAGTGGCTGGACAAGGCGTACGAGGAGCGTTCCGTGCGGCTGACCAATTTTGCGGTGCACCCGCGGTTCGTGGTGTTGCGGAGTGATCCAAGATTTGCGGCGCTGGTGAAGCGCATCGGGCTGCCGTTGCAGCCCGCGAGCGCGAAGTGAAGGGCGGTCGGCGGGCGCGGACGAATGCGGAGAGGAAAAACCTGGGCGCAAATGAGGCGAGGCGCAATCTTTCTTGACGGGGTACGGAGGGTCAACTACACTTTCGCGGTTCCCACGAATATGATTCGGAACCGGCCCGAGAGGTCCCAACGCGGCGATTTCAAGCGTGCGGGGACAGGAGAACGGCATGGCCAAAATCAAGTTCACCCTGAAGGGCGTGACGTCCGAGATACGCAAGGCGGAGAAGAAGCTGCGCGCGATTCGCGGAAAAGCCATCAAAGAGGACCAGAAAAAGATTGATCTGAATTTGCGCAGCTTGAAGAAATCGTACGGGATCCTAGGAGTGGTTTGCCGGCCAGAGACGCTATTCGGGCAGACGTTCACGACCAAGAAGTCCAAGTAACGCGGCCCGCCCCGGGATTTGACACGAGCCGGAGGCGCTTTCCGAGCGAGAAAACGGGAGCGCGTCCGGGAGGAAGGCGCAAATGGCCAAGATCCGGTTTACGCTGCACGGCATTGCCCGAGAAATCCGCAAGGCCGAAAAGACACTGCGCGCGATTCGAAGCAAAGTGAGCAAGCCCGAACAGAAAATGATTGACCTCGAGTTGCGCAGCCTGGAAAAAGATTACAAGCTGCTGAAGGAGAGATGCAAAGGGACTGTTCCATTCGGGCACGCCTTCATAACGAAACCCAAGTGAGACCGTGAACAGGCCGGCGCTTCCCCGTTCGATTACTGGTGCGAATTCCCCGGCCTGCGACATCCGGCATGCGTAAGAAGAAGCGGGCACTATTCCGGCGATCACCGTTTCTGGTTTCGTATTGGCACGGCGAACGGCTGGTGTTCGAGAATTACGCGACCGGCAACGGCGCAAGCGCCGCACCGTTGACGGCCGAAGTACTGAGTTTTTTCAGCCGGTGGCGAAGCGCCGCAGCTCTTTTCGAGCACCTTCCGCAGTACTCACCTTCCTCTTTGCGCGCAGCGATCCAAGGGCTGGTGCGGTATTCGCTGCTGCAACGTTCCGACCGCAAGGCGCACCCCACGGAAAAAGCGATGGCCGCGTGGAAGAATTGGAATCCTGCCGCGGGCTTTTTTCATTTTACGGGGCGCGACGTGCCGTTCGAAGCGGACCTGGTGCGCATGGGCCGGTACATGGAGGAGCTGACACACGAGAAGGCGATGCCCGTGCCGGTGAAGCGTTATGCGCGGGCCGCGCAGACGCGTTTGCTGCCGCCGCGGATGGAGGGCGAATTTCCGCGCGTGCTCACTTCGCGCCGAACGTGGCGCCGGTTCGCGGCGGGCCGGCTGGCGTTTGCGGATTTGAGCACGCTGCTGGGATTAACGTGGGGAGTTCGCGAATGGGTGACGGTGCCGCCGCTGGGGCGGTTTGCGGTGAAAACGTCTCCGTCAGGAGGAGCGTTGCACCCGATCGAAGCGTACGTGGTGGCTCGGGAGGTGGAGGGAGTGGCGCCGGGAATTTATCACTACGATGCGGACGGGCACCGCCTGGAACGGCTGCGGCGCGGGATCACGCGAGAACGAATGAACGGCTACGTGATGGGGCAACGATGGTTTTCGGAAGCTACGGCGATGGTGCTGATGACCGCGGTGTTCACGCGCACGCAGTGGAAATACCGCTATCCGCGGGCGTATCGCGTGGTGCTGGCGGAGACGGGACACTTGTGCCAGACGTTTTGCCTGGTGGCGACGTGGCTGGGGCTAGCGCCGTTTTGCACCATGGCGATCGCGGATTCAAAGATTGATCGTGATTTGGGATTGGACGGAGTGACGGAGGGAGTGCTGTACGTCGCAGGGGTGGGGAAGATGCCGGAGGGCGTGGATTGGAAGACGGCTTCCCTTCCCGTTGAGCCGACGGGGAAAAAGCGCGGGCTGCCGGGATGATGGCGCGGCGACACGAGAGGACTGAGAACTGGGGCGAAGTTGGCGCTCAGGGAGATGGCGTGGCGGCGGAAGGAGCTTGTTGCAAGGCCAGGTAGGCGCGGCCGAAGGCGGAGTGCTGCGTGCCGGGGGCAATCGTGACGACCTGGACGGTGTAGCGGCCGGTGGGGAGCTTCTGCAACGGCAAGCTGATACGGAAGGATGCGGTGTGCGTTTTGGCGTCCACTTGCGCGGGCGGAAGCAGCGGAGTGGCGTTGATCTGCACGCCGTTGCGCAGAAAGATCAAGCCGGCGCGAAGCGAATTGGGGTCGAACGATTCATTTTTTTCGGCTTTTTCCGGGTAGTAAGCCTGGAGAAAGACGTAGAGCGTCTGGCCCTGCGTGAAATAATTGGTGACGCTGGGAATAATTCTCTGGCCTTCGATATCGAGCGGCGAGCTGCTGATTTTGGCGCGCACGCCCTGGCCCCTGGTGGCGACCTCGGATGATTTTTCAATGGGCACGAGCTGGCTGGAAAGCAGGATGGAGCTGAGCGTCACTTTTCCCGGCTGAGCGGACGGGACCGTGAGGTCCTGTTCGAAGGTGCCGATCTTCCCCGATTCATTTTCCCGCGCGACAAATTTCAAGTGGTAATTGCCCGGCGCGAGAACCATTCCGCCCTGGTACAGGAGATTGCTGCGGCGGACCTGTGCGAAATGCAGGGCATCGAGATTCACCTGAATGGTGTCGCGCAGTTGCGCGACGATCTGGCGGGAGGGGACGGCGCGGACTTCGACCGCAAAATCGAACTCGGCGTGCTGCTTATTGTGTTTCTGGGCCCAATCGAGGGCGCTGGAGGAGATTTTAGCGGCGATGGGAACGTAGGCCTGGTTGGCGCTGAGGCGGAAGACGCCGGTTTCGACGGCGACGGGCAGCTCGACGACAGGATGATCGGAATTAATGGCGTCGGCGATTTGCTGGTCGCGATCTTCTTTTTCGAGGTGCTGAAAATCGCGCGGGGCGTAATAGCCGTCGCGATAGCGGACGCGCGCGCCGGGAACGTTGACTTTGACGCGAATGGCGCGCCAGCGGCCGTCGCGCTTCACGTCCGGGCCGAGATTGTATCCAACGAGGTAGTAGCCGCCGTTGTCGCGCTGGATTGCGGGGAAGGCGTCGCTGAGGTCGCCCAAATCGAAGAAGGCTTTTCCGCCGGTGTCGGTGGAAAGAGTGGCGAGCGTGTCGCGCGAATCTTCGCGCTGGTCGGTCTGGTGAAAGACGGAGGCGCCGGTAAACATGGAAGTGCCGGTGGCGGCATTGGTGGTGACGTCGCCGCCGGGAGGAGCGGCGAGGAGACCGCGGGAATCAATCGAGTAAATGGAAACGTCGGCGCGATTAGCGGCGTCGGTGGCGGCGCGCAATTGGGTGCGATTTTCCTCGCCGGTCTGTGTGATGCCTCCGGTGAATTCCACCAGCGCCTTTCTGCCGGGAATTCCGCTGAGCACGTCGGCGAGGCCCTCGACGGCCGCGAGCTTCTGATCGGTATTGAAGACGTTGAACTCGGTTTCATCGGGCGTGTAGGCCGCGCCGGTGTATTCCTGGACGTCGTACTCGCCATTCTCCGCCGCGGCGTAGAGGGGGCTGGCAAGGTTGGCGGAGTTGTCGGGAGTCAATTGGGCGATGGCTCTGGCGAGAACGGCGCGGTCGTTGGTGAAATTGGCGAGGACGGTGATGCGCGTGGAAAAGATGACAACGGCGACGACGTCGGCCCTGGTCATTTGATTCTTGACGAATTTGTCTGCGGCGTCGTGCGCGCGAATCAGGTCGTCGGTCTGCATGGAAGTGAGATCGAAGAAGAGGACGATGAGGCGGCGGTCGCGCAGGGCGTCGCTGATGGCATCGGCGGAGGGAGAATTCGGGCCTTCGTTGTCCACGGAGACGACGATGGGCTTGGCGTCCTCGGCGGAGGCGGTTTCGATGGCTTCGATGTCGGAATAGGAGAAGGAGGTAATGGCCTGGGGCTTGCCTTCGTCGGTGACGGTAAATTGATTGGCGGACAATCCCTTGATGGGCTTGCCGGATTTGTCGGTAACTTCGACGTCAATGCGGACCAGGTCGGAGGAACTGCGCAGGACAGCGGAGGATTGGTGGGGGGGCGGCTGCTGCGCCGCGGATTGCTGCGCGGAGGCGGGGGGCGGGACCACGACCGGCGCGGCGGATTGAGGCGCCTGCGCCGCGGAATTCGCCGCTACGAGCACGGCGGCGAGGCAAAGCGTGGCGAATTTGTACGTGAGGTCGCTCATCAGAAATTAAACCGGGCCATGACATCCATGGCGCGCATCGAGCCGGCGCTGGTGATGCGTCCAAACGATGAGGAGCCCAGTGTAGCCGAAAGCCCGGAAAAACTGGGAGTGTTGGTGAGGTTCTGGACTTCCCAGCGAATATCGAGATGATGGCGCTCGCGCGGCCCGAAGCGGAAGGATTTCGCGAGCGACATATTCCAACTGAATTTGCAGGGACCCTCGATGGCGCCGCGGCGCTCGTCGCCGTATGCGCCGGTGGCGGGCGTGGCAAACGCGGCGATATTGAAAAACGCGAGAGGCGAGCCGCCGCAGATGCCGAGGTCGGGATCGGCGACCTGATCGGGACGGAGCGAGAAGCTGGCGCCTGTGCCATTGTCGGAGGCGGTGCCGCCGAGATAGGCGGTGACGGGCGTGCCGGTCTGCCAAGTGACGATGTTCTGCAGGCGCCAGTTGCTGAGAGCGTGTTCGGCCCAGCCGTGCGCGGCGTAGCGGTGATGCTCCCCGAAGGGAAGCTCGTAGAGCGTGAGGAAACGCAGCTGGTGGCGGACGTCAAAGGAAGAAAGGCCCCGCTCGGCGCCGTAGTTGCCGTCCTGCTGCACGACGACCGGCGCGCTGCCGCCGATGGCGCTGGCGTTATCCAAGGATTTCGAAAATGTATAGAAGGTCTGGAACGAGATGCCGTGCGTGAAGCGATGCACCAGGCGAGCCTGCAGTGCGTTGTAAATGGAATTCGCGCCGGATTGATCGTAGTAGAAGCTATTGGCGTAAGGAATTTGGAAGGCGTTCTGAGTATCGAGGGGGCTGGTGCCCAGCGGAGCGCGGTTCGGAGCGCGCAGCAGGTCGAGGTCCGTTCCCTTCGTGCCGGTGTAGGTGAGATCCAGAATCCAATTTTGGGTGAAGGAGGTTTCCGTGCCGAGGGTCCAGATCTGGGCGTAGCCGTCTTTGTAAAAGGGGTTCACGCCGCCGCGGTTGGCCATGGTGCTGATGCCGGGGAAACCATTTTGCAGGGTGAGGACCTGGGTGCCCGAAGTGATCAGGTTTTCCGCAGTGGCGAAAGGCGGTTCGTAGGAGAGATATTTCTGCGCGAGGGAATTGTAAATCGCCTCGTTGTAGAAAATCGAATAACCGCCGCGAATGACGGTTTTGGGTTTGATCATCGGCGGCAGCCAGGCAAATCCGATGCGCGGCGCCCAGTTGCCGTAATCGCCGTGGACCAGCGCGCGCGGGTAGGCGCCATTGTACGGCCCCGTGAGGCCGGGAGTGACCACGTCCACCTGGGTGGCGGTGGAATTCAGATCGAGATTGGCGATCTGGTCGTATTTGTCCACGGGCGGAGTGACGGCTTCATAGCGCAAGCCGTAGAGAAGCGTGAATTGCCGGGTCATGCGCCAATCGTCTTGCGCGTAGCCGATGAAATCCCAACTGCGCAGATAAATGTTGGGTCCGAATTGCACGGTGGTGCTGTAAGGCAAACCGAGGAGAAAATCGGCAAGCTCGTAGTAAGGCTCAGTCTGCGGCGTGGCGGGGACGGGCTGACCGGTTGCGGATAACTGCGAGGTCAGCACGCCCGTAAAATTGAAGCGGCCGCGCGGCTCGGGGTCGGCTTCGGAATTCAGCTGGATGCGGCGCAGCTCGCCGCCGATGGTGAGCGTGTGCCGCGCGTGAACCCACTTCCAAATGTCGCTGAGGCGCAGGGTTTGGTTGCGAACCAGGGATGGCAGCGGATCGTTCAACGCGGAAAAGCTGGTGAAGCCGATCTGAGGGATGCCGTAGGTGAGCGGATCGGTGGAAACGCCGGTGATTCCGAGGTCTCCGGCGACGTCGTTGACGTAGGAATTGTCGCTCAAGATCTGCACGCGACTGCGACTCCAGTTCAGTTGCGTGGTTTCCACCAGGTGCGAGGTCCAATTGTGCGAAAGTCCGAGGGTGACGGACTGGCTGAGCGTGGATTGGTGGCCGGCGGTATTTTCGAAATTGCCGAAGGTGTTCTGGCGCTGCGAGCTGAGATTATAGGCGCCGTTCAAACTGAATTTGGAATTGATGGTGTGCAGCACGTGGAGATTCAGGTTGTCGCTGTTGACCGGAACCGTGGTTTGCAGCAAGTAGTTCTGCACGGTGCCGGGTAAATTCTGCATGGGGTAATAAGCCAGAAGCCCCGCCGCGGCAGAATTGATCGTGGGGACCTGGCAGCCGTTGCCGAGGGGAGTGCGCGGACCGGTGAAGTTCGAATAGGGATCGTAGAGAGTGACTCCCAGGCCGCAGAAATTTCCGGTCCGTTCGGCCGCGGTGGGCACGGTGGAGTAAGTGTCGAGCGCGCTGGATTGCGTTTCGTGCTGGTAGTTGACGAAGAAATAGGTCTTGTCGCTGCCGTTATAGATGTGCGGAATCACCAAGGGGCCGCCGAGGTTGCCGCCGAAGCGCTCGTCGTAGTGGCTGGGCTTCGGGAACTGATTGCCGGTGATGGAATAAGGCTTGGCGTCCCATACCGAATTGTCGTAGCGATTGTAGAAGCTGAAACGAACGCGGTTCACGGCCTGGCGACCGAGGCGGCCGCGTCCGCCGAACATTCCGCCTGGGCCGCCCGGGCCGCCTGCGCCGCCAAATCCCCCACCTCCGCCGCCAAAACCTCCGGGCACGCCGCCGCCAAAACCACCTCGCCCTCCGCCGCCGAATCCTCCGCGTCCTCCTCCAGGACCTCCACCGGGACCGCCGCCCGGGCCGCCCGCGCCGGTGGGGTTGCTGGGCACGATCCCGTTGGGCCCGAAATCTCCCGGACCGGCGCCCGGGGCGCCCTGGCCTACGGTCCCTTGCAAGAGGAACGAATCGGAAGTTGCGCTGGAACCTGCGCCAGAGGGAAGTTCGGCGACAAGCTGGTTTCCTTCGTTCGCAGGAGCGGTTGCCTCTCCATTCTGGCCGCCTATTCCTTCGCTGGTGAGGTCGGTCTGTTCGAAGCCACCGCCGGCGAGTCCGGCACGAATCGCGTTGCTGACACCAGGGGGCAACTGGCCGCGCCCGCCAGCAGAGCGGCGCGAGCCGGGCTCATCGGGACTTGCGCCGTTCGCGGACGAGCGCGGATTGCGCGGCGCGCGAGCGGCTGCGGGTTTTGCGGCTAGCTCCGCCAAGGTCGCGACGCGCATGACGATGGGAATGGGACCCGCAGGCACAACCGGAAACTGGATCAGCAGCGAGGCATTCGTGAATCCAAGCTGGGTGGCTTCGATGCGATAAGGGCCGGCGGGAATCTGCGGGAATTCGAATTTGCCGGATGCGTCCGTCCAGCTCAGCCAGACTTTGTTGGTTTGGGTATTGATCAAGCGCACTGTCGCGGCGGGCACGGGAGTCCCTTCGGGAGTGCGCACGTTGCCCGAGAGCAACTGCGGCGGAGGGACGGACCGTTGCGCCCGATTCAGACGCGCACCGGCGAGCGAAATCAACAGAAGAACCAGCAGCTTCCCGTGGTGGCGGTGAAGAATGACGTTCCTCCGAGCCGGCAAGCCCATGCGGTGCGTTTGAAATATCTGGACGTTGAATCCGCCGGGACATTTTACCGCGGCAATGCAGGCGCTGGGCCGAAGAACCGACCGGCGAAGCCGCGCCGGTCGTTGGCTACCTGCTCCGGCAATACGCGCCAATGCCCTGCCGTGAAAGCGGCAGTGGCCGCCGCTACTCTACAAAGCGAAGCCGAGCGGGGAGAATGCCCAGCCCGGGTTCGCCCGTCGCCCCAAACTGACGGAGTTTCGAGCATCATGCGACTACGTAATTCAACATAAACGGCAACAGAGTTCCAGAATTCCGCCGGGACGTGACGGGAAGCGGCGTTCCGAAGAGCCAAGCGGGAAAGGCCCGGAGCCGGAAGCGCAGATTTCGGAACTTTCGCCGGTGGAACCGTGAATTAGAGGCAAGAGTAGCGCGGCACAGCGGCGAAAAGCGGGAACGCTCGGGAACCCGGAACGCCGGGCAACCCATGGAATTTGCTGGCGCATCTGTTTGGTCTTAAAGGTGGAAGAAACCGGCGATGAAGTGTCGAGCGGATGGTGTGGGGCCTGCGGGAAGTTCTGTGACAAGGATTGTGGTCGTAGTGTGCGCCGTCGCGCTCCTGCTGGCGGGTGCGGAACGGCCGGTGCGAGGACAGGGCGTGCAGACGGTGCTGCACGCGCGGCGGCGAGTGTTCCCGGATGTAGGCCGCGACGCCTCGGTCATCAAGCGCGATGCGGCCGGCCGCTACTACGTGCTGGCAGCTCCGGCTAGCTTGATCTGGATTTATAGCCCGGACGGCCAGCGCATCGGACACATTCCCAGCACCCAAGCAAGCAATGCGGCGATCAAGTATGCGGTTGATTTCGACCGGGACGCGACCGGCCGCGTGTTTGTGGCGGACCGCGGGGCGAACGCCGTCAAGATCTTCACGCCGGAAGGAACGCTGGAAGCGAGCGTTCCGGTAAACGCGCCGATGTCCGTGGTGGCGCTTGCGGGCGGCGAATTCGCGGTGGTGACGCTGCGCAGCGATCACCTGGTGCGGGTGATGAACGAGCATGGAAAGGTGGTGCGCAGCTTCGGGAACGTGGCGGATGCGGTGAGCGATCCGAAACTGCTGATTACGCCGGGAATGGGCCTCGCCGCGAATGCCGAAAGCCCGCAAGGTTACACTGCGGGGTATCAGCACGGCGCCCCGCCGGTGTACGCCATGGATGTCGGCAAACTCTACAGCGGCGCGCCGGGCGACATCTATTTTGCGTTCACAGCTCTGAACGATCCGAAATTCCGAAAATACGATCGCTTCGGTTATTCGGGCTACGAAGCAGACGTTGCCGCGAACGAATTAATCCCGGACATCAATCACGACAATTCCCACGTGCAACTGGGCATGCGGGTTTCCGGTCTTGCGGGCCCGGGCGAAATGTTTTCGTTCGGGACGATGTACTCAGTGGGCGGCGGCGCCGGTTTCACGATGAACACGGGTAGAGGTGCGGGCGGACGACACGGCGGCGGCGCAGCAGGCTCTGGTGGCGCCGGAGGAACCGGTAACAGCGGTGGCGGAGGCGCGGCGGGCTCGGGTGGCGGAGCGAGCAGCGCGGACGATTCGGCCATTGGAGGAGCGACGCCGGATGCGAGCGGTTCCGGAGACGCGTCTAATTTGAGCGGATCACTCTCTGCGAACAGCGGCGCGGCGTCTGGCAATCCGGCTGGTACCGAGGGTCTTAACGCACTGCTCAGCGGCGAGCCCGTGAACGGTGAATTTGGCATACCCGCGTTTTTCGGCCCTGGAGGCGTGCCTGGAATAGGGCTGGGCGGATTCGGCGGGCCAGGGGGATTCGAGCGACATTCGTTGGATACCGGCGGCGAAGGAGGCCCTTCCAGCGGGCATGACGTGGCAACGGGAGGTCACGGCGCGGGCGGAGGCGAGAACCCCGGAGCCGGACACGGCGAGTACGGCGGC
The DNA here is from genome assembly GCA_049300435.1 of Candidatus Acidiferrales bacterium. Classification (GTDB taxonomy): domain Bacteria; phylum Acidobacteriota; class Terriglobia; order Acidiferrales; family UBA7541; genus Palsa-295. Next base: position 85,314 of record JBAQJS010000086.1, read on the forward strand.
GAGAGATACGGCCACGGATATCAGTTTCGAGAGGGATTGAACAGTTTTAGCGGAGTGGTGCGGTACACGCTGCCCGAAGCAGACGCGAATGCTTCCTTGGAGAAGCCGGTGATTCGAGCGCTCGGGGTTGATGCCGCGAACCAGCAAGTGTGGGCCGCGGTGGACGACATGCTGCTGCACTTCGATCGCGAGGGAAATTTGATGGACACGTACCGAGTAGCGACGAGCGATGGCGCGGCGCTGCAACCGGTGGGGATCCTGGTGGAGCCCGAGCGTATTCTGCTGGTCTGCGATCCGATGGGAATTTACGAGTTCAACCGTCCCGACAAACTGGCCGCACCGGCCAAGCAGTTCCTCAAGCGGCAACCTCCTTCGGCGCAATAAGACAACGGAAGATAATCCTCTCGAAGCGCTGTTGCGTGACGCGCGGCGCGAAATAGCGGATCTCTCGAACCGTCACATCTCGCTTAGCCTGCAACCCACCTGAAAGCAGACGCACGAGGGAAACAATCGGGACGGCGGCGGAGCCGGAGCCGATCGCGCACGACTTGGCCGCGGGTCGCGAGGGCGATAAGCGTGCGGCGCAAGGCTCTTCGCCGATCGCAGCGAATTCCGCACGACGGTTTTCCGGTTGGTGGTGGATTCCTTTGTCGGGCGCCGTTGTGACCGCTCTGGTTGCGCTTTGGAACTGGCACGGATTGACACTCAAGGCGAAAACGCCTTCGCCGCAAGGAGCCCGGCGAATGCTTGTGGTGCTCCCGTTTGAAAATCTAACAGGCGATCCGGCGCAGGAATATTTCAGAGACGGCCCGACGGAAGAGACGATCGCCCCGCTGGGACGGCTCGACCTCGCGCATCTCGGCGTGGTCGGACGAAACTTGGTGATGCGCTACAAGACCCATTGCCAGGACACGGCGACGATTGGCCGGGAGCTGGGAGTATCGTATCTGCTCGAAGGCAGCGTGCGCCGCGATCCCGACAAGGTGCGCATATCCGCAGAATTGATCCAGATCAAGGATCAAACGAGTATCTGGCCCCGGCGGTACGACCGGGAACTCGACGACGTGCTGGCGCTGCAGTCGGAAATAGCGCGTGAAATCGCCGGCGAGATTCATCTGGCGCTGGATGCCGGCCAGCCCAATCCGGTTTTTGCCCAACCTCCCCTTCCCGGGTCGCGCGAAGCGTACGATTTGTATCTGCGCGGGCTGCATTTCTGGAACAAGCGGAACCCGGAGGACATCGAGCGCGCGACGGGCGCGGCAGGTGCACAGCCGGGGGCAAAAACGAAAGTGCGGATTAGGAGTAAAGTTGGAAAGTGCTCTAGAATCTGAGCAGCACTTCATGTCGGGGCGTAGCGCAGCCTGGTAGCGCGCCTGCCTTGGGCGCGGACCGACCGACTCCAACAGCTCCATTCCCTGCTTTGGCTTCTCTGTGTTTTCAGCAATTTGGGGAATCTGCTTTTCGCTCAAAGCTAACCCCAATGGCATGAAAAGATCGGATTCTGGCACACTTTTGGCACAGGGGACGCGCCTGCTTTTGCAGCAGGGGGGGTGAACCCCCTTGGTGAGACAGTTTGAATTGGCACACTGACTCTTCGTTCCCGGCCAAAATTCGCAGGTAGCGATAACCCTATTCTACCGAGAAGTCCATTCCGAGTAGTCCGTAATCCGTCCAGGATCGATGCCAAGCGGGGAGATCACTGCCTACAAGCCGACTTCACAGGACCTGGCCCAAATGCCTGATCTTCATCTTGTTCGATGTTGTCGTGCGGTGTGGCTGCTATGAGGTTTTTTGGCAAAGTTTGGACGCCTACAATAGAACGGTCGATTTATTTGACAGGCGCAGGAAGTAAAATCTCCGTCGGATCTGGAGAACGCTCAGATAGGAGTGATTAATGGCAGACGAAAAGAGCTATTGGCCAATTCCTAAAGACCTCGGCACGCTACACGATGTGATCATCGGGTATGCGGTTCGAATCCAAGCCGTAGCAGCAGCGAAGCAGGAAAAGACAGCTGAAGGCCCCATCAGTCACTCGGCCCTGTTCACCCTTCACCGGATAGGGATCGTTACACATCGCTCGATACGCAGTCTGTGTGAAACGGGCTGGACCCAGGTATCCCCCATATTGATTCGAACGCTCTTGGATGTGCTCGCGAGTTGCTATGCCATCGTCTCGAAGTACGAAGATGCAGAGTTCATGGCGTTCAAG
>JBAQJS010000087.1:0-7778 GCA_049300435.1 Candidatus Acidiferrales bacterium
GCATCTACCGCACCATCCCCGTGGAGTACACCAACCCCGAAGGATTGAACTACACGCTGCTGCTGGACCAGATCAGCGCGACGGACAGCGACGGACATAAGCTGCGGCTGGAGCAGGAGCGCGAGGGGCGCTATACCCGGCTGCGGATTTACGTGCCGGGCGCGGAAGACAGCACGCGCACGATCGAGCTGCACTACCGGGTGCTGGACGCGCTGCGTTTTTTTCCGGACCACGACGAGCTGTACTGGAACGTTACCGGGAACGAATGGGAGAACCCGATCGAGCTGGCGACGGCGCAAATCGAGCTGCCGGCGGGAGTGACAGGATTGCACGCCGTGGCGTACACCGGCGCGAACGGATCGCGCGCGCAGGACGCGCAGGTGGAAATCAACGACAACGTGGTGGAGATTCGCAGCACGCGGGCGCTGGGCTACCGGCAGGGATTGACGGCGGTGGTGGGGTTCGACAAAGGATTCGTGCACCCGCCGACGGGATGGGTGCGGTTCACGCGGTTCCTGCAGAGCAATGCGCCGCTGCTGATTCCGGTGCTGGCGTTTGGCGTGATGTTCTGGCTGTGGTGGACGCGCGGGCGCGACCCGCAGCGCGAGGCGATTTCGGTGCAGTACGAGCCGCCGGACAAGCTGACGCCGGGAGAGTGCGGCACGCTGGTGGATAACGAAGCGGCGATGCGCGACGTCACAGCCACGCTGGTGGATTTAGCGGTGAAAGGCTACATGACGATCGAGCCGATCGAGGAAAGCCATCTGCTGGGGCTGACGCACAGCAAGGATTACGTCTTTCATCTGAAGAAGCCGGCGGCGGAATGGGCGGCGGCGCGCGCACACGAGCAGGAAATGCTTGCGGCGTTATTTGACGATGGCTCGACCAGCGACGTGAAACTTTCCGATTTGCAGAATCATTTCTATACGCACCTGCCGGCGATCCGCGACCGGATTTTCAGCGCGCTGATGAGCGATGGATATTATCTGCATCGCCCGGACACGGTGAAGCAGGGGTACATCGGCGGCGGATTCGTAATCGGCATATTGATCGCGGTGGGCTCGGCGAGTTTCGCGCGCGCGACGGGAATCGCGCAAGGGGCGTGGATCGTCGCGGGGCTGCTGACGGGAGCGGTGATCGTGATTTTCGGGTGGTTCATGTCCGCGCGGACGATCGCGGGCGCGCGGGCGCTGGAAAAAGTGCTGGGTTTCGAGGAATTTCTGGGGCGGGTGGAGAAGGACCAGATGGACCGATTGCAGAAGACGCCGGAGCTGTTCGAGAAATATCTGCCGTATGCGATGGCGCTGCGGGTGGAGAAAAAGTGGGTGCAGGCGTTTTCGGGGATCGCGCTGCAGCCGCCGCAGTGGTATCAGGGATCGTATGGCGGGGGATTCGCGCCGATTTTTCTGGTGAACGATTTGAATATGATGTCCATGCAGGCGGGGAGCGTGATGGCTTCCGCGCCGCGGAGTTCGGGCGGGTCGGGATTTGGCGGAGGCGGAGGGTCGGGCGGCGGATTTGGCGGAGGCGGGGGCGGCGGGTTCTAGATTTTTTTGTTTTGCGGCGGGGCGCGGAGATTATTTCGCGGCTCGAGCGGCGGCTTTCCAGTCCTGGAGCCACCCGCGCTCGCGGATGCCTTCTTCCTCCATGCGGCGCGTCCACGCGCGCAAGAGGCAGGCGCGGTTGAAATAGCCGACCATGCGGCGCGGATCGTCGCGGCTGACGACGGGCAGGCGGCCAATATCGCGATGGAGCATGCGGACCATCGCGTCATGAGCGAGTTCGTCCGGATAGGCAACGATTGGCTGGCTCGAGCCAGCTTCGAGAACCGTGATCGTGCCCTGCGGGTCCTGCTCGAGAGCGCGCAATAGGTCTCCCTGGGTCACGACGCCTATCAATTTGCCGTCGCGCGCGACAATCGGCAACCCCTGGGTCAAGTTGTACGCCGAATCGCCGCGGCGCATTCGTGCGGCGAATTCCGCCACGGTCATGTCGGCCGCGAGCGGCTGCACATCCGTGCGCATCAATTCGTTCACGCGCACGGCCTTCAGCGCCTCGGTTTCGCTTTCGCCGGGCACGGGCATGCCGCGCCGGGCGAATTTCTGGGTCATGATCGAAGCGGGCAGCATGGTGAAGGCGATGGCGTCCGCCAGGACGCAGACGATCAGCACCGGCAGGACGGCGTGGAAATCGCGCGTGGTCTCAAACGCGCAGAACATGAAAGTGAGAGTGGCGCGCGAGGATGCGCCGAGTAGCGCGCCCATGGCCGCGACCGCGAAAGCCTCCGGCGAAAGATGCGCGCGCGGGATGGCGTGATTCACGAGCATGGCAAAGGAGCTGCCGATGGCCGCGCTGATCATAAACATCGGCGCGAGGGTTCCGCCGGAAGTTCCCGAACCCAGCGACAGCAGCACTACCAGCGCTTTCAGAAACAGCACCAGCAGGACCACGCCGAGCGCCAAGTGATTATTCAAAATGTCTTCAATGGTGTCGTAGCCGGAGCCCAGCACGCGCGGGAAGATGAAGCCGACGATGCCCAGGGCCGCCGCGCCGGCCGCCGGATGCAGGAAATTGGGGACGATATTCAGTCCATCGAAGAATTCCTCGAGCTTTTCGAGGATGCGCGTGAAGGCGACGGCCGCGAAGCCGCACAACAGACCCAGCGCAATGTAATAAGGAAGATTGGGAAGAAAATTGTAATCCACGGCGCCGATTTCGAACATGGGTCCGCCGCCAAACAGCAACCGGCGGATGGCGACAGCCATGGCGCTCGAGATCACCACCGGAATGAACGAGCGGGTGCGAAATTCGAAGAGGAGCAATTCGAGCGCCAGGAGCACTCCGGTAATCGGCGCGTTGAACGTGGCGGCGAGGCCGGCGCCACCGCCGCACGCCAGCAGAACCTTGCGCTCGGCCGCGGTGGTCGAGAGGAATTGGCCTACTAGCGAGCCGAATGCGCCGCCCGTCTGAATGATTGGGCCTTCGGCGCCGAATGGGCCGCCCGTGCCGATGCCGATGGCCGCAGAAAGCGGCTTGAGGAACGCGACTTTGGCTTCGATGCGGCTGCGCGTGGTGAGCACCGCCTCCATCGCTTCGGGAATTCCATGGCCGCGAATTTTCTCCGAGCCAAATTTGGCCATCAGGCCGATCAGCACGCCGCCGAGCACGGGAATCAGAATCATCCACCAGCCGAGCGGCGAGTGGCGCGGGCTGCGAAAATGGAAAGACCACTGGTGGTAGAACGCGAGGTTGGTGAACAGGCCAATCAGGCTGTAGAGGCCGTAGGCGATGAATCCTACGAGGACGCCAATTCCGGCAGCGAGCGCGGATATCAACGCCAGGCGAAAGCCGGCGGGCGGCGGGGGCTCTGGAGGCGCTTTTTTGCGGATCGTTAGCGCCATGAAACTGTGCTCTGGGCGAGTGGGGCTGGTGCGCGTTGCGTTTCGGTCATGTTCGCGTTCGCTTCGGACGGCGCTGGGCGGCAGGGACTGTGCGCCGCGTGTGTTTTTGCGCGCGGGACGGGTTGATATTCGAGCGGGTAGCCGGGCCGATGGCGGCCGCCAGGGCCGCTAGCAGCTTGGGGCGCGCGGATTGCAGTTCAGCGCGGTGCGGCTGCGTCAGGCGCGTGAGCAGGGCTTCGCCGCGACGCGTCAGGCTCAGTACTACCTCGCGACGGTCTGCAGCGCTGCGAGCGCGGCGCAGCAGGCCCTTCGCTTCCAGGCGGTTGACCAGCTCGACCGCGCTGTGATGTCGAATCAGCAGCCTGCCGGCCAGCACGCCGACGGTTGCGAGGCGGCGCGCGGGGAGCCCTTTGAGCGCGAGCAAGGCCTGGTGCTGCTGGGGCTCGAGGCCGGCAGCGCGCACGATGCGTTCGCTGAAATTCAGGAAGCGGCGAATTTCAAAGCGGAAATCGGCCAACGCCTGATAGTCAATGTGCGGGGGTGTTCGGTTTTTCATTCTGGCAACATTATATCGTATTACGATATTTATAGGCAGAGTAAAAAGGCGAGAGATTCCACCACCGAAAAACGGTTAAAGCTGCTTGCGGAAGGATTTTTGGGTTTTGGTGTGGGTGTAGCCGTGGCGTTCGTAAAAAGCGTGAGCGCGGTCGCGGATCACATTCGAGCGCAGGCCGATGGTTAGGCAGCCGCGCTCGCGTGCCCATTGCTCGGCGCGGGCGAGCAGGCGCTCGCCGACGCCTTGCGAGCGGAAACGTTCGTCCACCACCAGGCCGCTAATTTCCACGCGCGGGTCGGCTTCCACCGTGCGCTGGACGAAGAGGCCGATCCAGCCGGCGATTTCACCTGCGCGCAGCTCGGCGACGAACACCGCGTGATCCGGCGAACCTTGCATTCCCTGCAGGCGGCGCGCGATTTCCTGCGGCGTGGAGGGATAGGTCAACTGGCCGGCAAGCTCGGCGACGCGGGGATGGTCGCGCGGCTCGAGCGGACGAATGATTCCGGCGAATTCAGCAGGAGAGCCGGCGGCAGGAGAAGTCATAGGAGAGCTGGCGCGGTCATTGCAGGGCCTTCTTGAGCATGGCAATCTGCCCGGCGTGGTAGAGGTCGTGCTGGACGAGGCCATGCAGCATCACGTAGCAGGAGTAGTTTTCGCCAGTCACCGTTTCATCGAGTTTTTCCGGCGGAAGATTTTGCACCACCTCGCGCAGGCGCGCGCGGCATTCGCGCAGATGGACGCGCGAGCGCTGCCAGGCCACCTCCGTGGTTTCCCACACGGGAGGCCAATCCAGTTCGGGGGTGACCTCCTCTTTCGCGCCCTCGGCGCGGCGGCGCACGATGGAATTCCAGGCGGCGACGTGGTTGACAAGTTCCCAGATGGAATGCGCGCCGCGGACGGGATGGAGCGAGGCGTCTTCGGCGGAAATTCCGTCGAGAAGGGATTCGAGGGGAGGGCCGTGCCAGGCGTCGCCTGCAAATGCGCGGTCCATCTGATCGAGGATGCGGTTAATCTCGGTCATTTGAGTGCCCTCGGGAAAAGCGTAAGCCCGCGCGAGGCAAGACGCAAGTTGCAAGGGCGGCGGAGGAATGGTTGCGCTGGTACGCGCCGGGACGGATGGGGGCGGGGCTAAAAGAGTTTATCGGAATCGAGGAGAATCGTGACGGGACCATCGTTCACCAGCTCGACGGACATGTGGGTTTGAAAGACGCCGGTCGCGACGTGAAGGCCCAGCGACTGGAGGACACGCACGAATTCCTCGTAGAGCGCTTTGCCCTTTTCGGGGGGCGCGGCTTGATTGAAACTGGGGCGGCGCTGGCCGCGCGCGTCGCCGTACAGCGTGAATTGGGAAACGGCGAGGATGGCACCGCCGGCGTCGAGCAGGGAGCGATTCATCTTGCCTTGAGCGTCGTTGAAGATGCGCAGGTTGGCGACGCGTTCGGCCATGGTTGCGGCGGTGGCTGCGGTATCTGCGCGGCCGACCGCTACCAGGACCATGAGGCCCGCGGCGATTTCGCCGGTGACAGCGGCAGCAACGAGGACGCGGGCGCTCGAGACGCGCTGGACGACGGCTCTCATAGCGTGGGGCTGGGGCGCATTGGGAATTTCTCCAGGGATCGCGCGTGAATTGGGATTGTTGAGACGACTGATTTTATGCAGGATGGACTGCGAAGACAACACGGGGTTGGTGGCCGGATCGGCCGCGAGTTGACGGTTGCGGATTGCTTGGTTAGCAGCTAAAGATTTAACGCAGAGGGCGCAGAGGCCGGAGCGCAGAGTTCACAGAGAAAAGCGGTTTGCGGTGAATCAATCGGGATTGCGTTTCTTGCGGCTGCTGTTTTGCGATTACGGAGCTTTTCGCGATTTCTTGGCTGCGGGAAGTGTGCTAGAAACTTGGACTCTGTTGCGAGGGGCGGACGATTGAAACTGGCGCTGATTGGAACGCATGGAGCGGGCAAAACGACGCTGGCCTACGAGATTTGTTCGCTGCTGAAGAAGACGCACCACAACGTGGAGCTGGTGACGGAGGTGGCGCGGCAATCGCCTTTTCCGGTGAATGCGGCGACGACCATCGAGGGGCAACTGTGGATCCTGCACGCGCAGATTGCCGCGGAGTTGGACGCCGCGCGGCGCGCGCCGCACGTGATTACCGACCGCGCGGTGCTCGACAATTATTGCTACCTGGTGAATAAATTCGGACGCCAGCCGCAACTGGAAACCTGGCTGGCGTGGTGGATGGATACGTACACGATGCTGATCGGCGTGCCGCCGGTGGCGGGCGATATTCCGGCGGACGGATTTCGCTCCGAGGATCGCGCGTTTCAGATGCGGATTCACGAATTGCTGATCGAATTGCTGGGGTCGGCGCCGTTCAACGCTTTGCGCGCACCGGTCATGTGGCTGGAGGCGGGCCAGCGGGCGGGCTGGGCGGCGCGCATCTTCGAGGCGGCCGTACCGTACATCGAGAGATCGCGCGAGGCGCGCGGTGGAATCGGGCGGGCTTGACGTGACCGCGAAAGAAGGCGGCGGGCGCGCCAGCACCGCCGCTGAATCGTTCAAATTTGCCGAGGGCCCGGGCATGGACCGCACTTCCCCTCCGACGCTACGAAAATGAGCGATATTGCGCCTTCGGCTGCACGGCCGCCTGCGTTGTTCTCGTCTAAGCGCTGGCTGACTCGCGGAGTGCTGGGCATTGGTCTGGCGAGCTTGTTCTCCGACTGGGGGCACGAGGCGGCGACGGCGATTTTGCCGGCGTTTCTCGCGAGCCTGGGAGCGCCGGCGATTGCGCTGGGAGTGATCGAAGGAGTCTCGGACGGGCTTTCGAGTTTTGCGAAACTGGCGGGCGGATGGATTGCGGATCGCCCGCGAATGCGCAAGCCGACCGGGATCATCGGGTATTTCGCGACGGGGCTTTCGACGTTCGCTTACGCTTTCGCGCAGAGCTGGCCGGCGATTTTGGTGATGCGCGCGCTGGGGTGGGTGGGGCGCGGGAGCCGCGGACCATCGCGGGACACGCTGCTGGCCGACGCGGTCGCGCCGGAGCAGCGAGGGCGCGCGTTCGGATTCGAGCGGGCGATGGACACGATCGGGGCGGTGCTGGGCCCGCTGTGCGCGACGGCGCTGCTGGGAGTGCTGGGCCCGCGCGCAATATTTCGCTGGACGCTGCTGCCGGGCCTGGCAGCGGGATTGGCGTTCGCGTTTCTGGCGCCGAAGGGAATACCGGATGAGGGGCATCGCGCGCCGAGCTTCGCGTCGAGCTTCGCGCAGCTTCCGAAGGCTTATTGGCATTATCTGGCCGGAGTTTTCGCGCACGGCATCGGAGATTTCGCGCCGACGCTGCTGATTTTGCGCGCAGGGCAGATTTTGACGCCGCATTACGGATTGGCGCGCGCTTCGGCCATCGCCGTGGGGCTCTACACTTTTTACAATTTCGTGGATGCGGCGGCATCGTACCCGGCGGGCGCGCTGGCCGACCGGATCGGCAAGCGCGGGCTGCTGGCGGTGGGTTATCTTTTCGCGGTGGCGGCGTTCGCGGGATTCGTTTTCGAGCCGCCGACAATGCCGGTGCTGGCAATTCTGTTTGGCCTGGCGGGAATTCACGGCGCGGTGCAACAGTCGGTGGAAAAATCACTGGCGGCGGAACTGCTGCCCGCGGCGAATCGCGGCTCGGGCTTCGGGGTGCTGGCGACGGTGAACGGCGTGGGCGATATGGTTTCAAGCGTCGCGGTGGGCGCGCTGTGGTCGAGCGTGAGCGCTAACGCGGGATTTATCTACGCCGGCGCGTTCACGCTGCTGGGGGCGATTTTGATTTATTTTTATAC
>JBAQJS010000088.1:0-7815 GCA_049300435.1 Candidatus Acidiferrales bacterium
GGCCGAAGCAGCGCGCAGCCAGGCGGACGCGGCGGCGCTGGCCGCACAACAGCAGGCGGCAGCGGCGCAGCAGCAAGCAGAAGCGGCGCGTCTGCAAGCGAAAGCGGCGCAGGACGCAGCGGCGAAAGCGGAGGCGGATAAGCAAGCGCTGCGGGCCGCGTTGCTCGATCAGTTCAACAGAATTTTGCCGACGACCGACACGCCGCGCGGCTTGCAGGTGAACATGGCGGACGTGCTGTTCGCGTTCGGCAAGTTCGATCTGAAGCAGGCGGCGCGCGAAGCTCTGGCAAAGTTTTCCGGCATCGTGCTGGCGCATCCGGGGCTGCATCTTTCGGTGGAGGGCTACACGGACAGCGTGGGCAGCGATGCGTTCAACCAGACGCTTTCCGAGCAGCGCGCGAATGCCGTGCGGGATTACCTGGTGCAGCAGGAGCTGGACCCGACGTCCATTACCGCGACCGGCTTCGGCAAGTCGAACCCGGTGGCGGACAACGATACGCCGGCGGGGCGGCAACAGAACCGCCGCGTGGAGATCATCATTTCTGGCGAAGTGATCGGTACGCGAATCGGCAGCACGGGTTCGCCGCGGTAGCCGCGGCAACGGGCCGCGCGCCGGATGCACGATGGCCGAGATTTACGCAGGCTTGGCGTGAGATTTCGAAGGAGCCGCGCCGGCTTGATTCGCCCAGAGCTGAAATCCGCCGCGAAAGGCATTTTCGTTGGTGCCGAGGCGGGCGCCGGGCGGCAGTTTCTTCAGCTTACGGGCGTTGCCCCCGCCGAGGACCACGTAGCTGGCCTCGAGCGCGGCCATTAATTTCTTGGTGATTTTGAAGGCGTGGCGGCGCCATTTCTTCTTTCCGAGTTTTTCCAGCCCCCGCAGGCCGAGGTAGTCTTCGTAGGTCTTGCCGTCCTTGTAGGCGAGATGCGCTAGCTCCATGGGTTCCAGGATTCCGTCCACGACCATGGCCGAGCCCAAGCCGGTTCCCAAGCCGAGAAAAAGCATGCGGCCGCCTTTGTAGCTGCCGAGGGCCTGCATGCTGGCGTCGTTGATGATTTTAATGGGATGGCCGAAGGCCTTGCGGAAGTCGAAGCCCATCCAACCGCCGCCCAGATTGTGCGGCTCGCGCAGCGGATGGCCGTTAATGACGGGGCCGGGATAGCCTATGGCGATGCAGTCGTACTTCCAGGAGCGGGTGGCCTGCTTGACCACGCGGACCATTTTCGCGGCGGTCAGGGAGGGGCCGGAAGGAATTTTCGTAGGGGTTTTCTGGCCGGTCATCAGCAGCTTGACGTTGGTGCCGCCAACGTCAATCACCAGAACTCGGGGGTCTTTTTTCTCTGCGCGCGGCTTCTTCATGAATGCTCCTCGAGGGGACGGTTGAACTTATATCCTGGAAGGGCCGTACGTCAAACGGGAACATCAGCCGCCCGGTAAGCGCGACCGATGCCCGAGGGGCGCCTCGCCGCAGTGACTTTCCGCTGGTCTTATGCGCCGGCCTTTCCCGCTTGCGACACGCGGCGATTCCATTGAATCGCGCGCGTGATTCGCGCTGGTGATTTGCGCGGGAGCGCGCTCATCCGTATGCTTGAGGGAATACGGTGCAGACCATCCCCGTAGATGGCCGGATTTTTTCACGCGCACAGGGAGCCGCGAATGACACGTATTTCTTGCGCTGCGCTGCTTTTCGATTTGGACGGAGTGCTGGTGGATTCCACTCCCGCGGTGCAGCGCGTCTGGGCGCGCTGGGCCGCGCGACACGGATTCGACGCGGCGGAGGTAGTGCATCGCGCGCACGGGCGGCCGAGCATCACCACGGTGCGCGAATACCTGCCGAATATTGATGCGGTGGAGGAGAATCGCGAAATCGAGCGGGGCGAAATCGCGGATCTGGACGGAATCGTGCCGCTGCCGGGAGCGCTGGAATTATTACGCGCGCTGCCGCGCGGGCGGTGGACGATCGTCACGTCGTGTTCGCGCAGGCTGGCGGAAGTGCGCTTGCGGACGAGCGGATTGCCGCAGCCGGAGGTGTTCGTCACCTCGAGCGACATCCGCAATGGAAAACCGGCGCCGGACGCGTATCTGAAGGGCGCGGAAGTGCTCGGTCTTGCGCCTCAGGATTGCGTGGTGGTGGAAGACGCCGCAGCGGGGGTGCGCGCGGGTAAAGCGGCGGGCGCGAAGGTGATTGGACTGCGGACTACGATGCCGGAGCGCGAGCTGCGCGAAGCGGGCGTGGATTGGCTGGTGAAGGATTGCACGGCGATCTCGCCGGTGGGGGATCAAATTGGCGGCGGGAAACTATCGTTGCTGCTGCGGGAAGACGACGCGCCGGATTCCTAGCGCGCAAGTGCGGGGAGTTAAGGGTGCTCCTCGTCATCCTGACGCGACAGGACGCCCAAGTCGTTCGACGCCTCTTCCATTGCGGCGCGCTCTGTGACGGAAACTTGGCCGTCCAGCGCCTGGCGAGCCCGGATGGCGAATACTGCGGCTTTGGCGCGGGCCTCAAGCTTCTGCGGATCGTTTTCCAGGATGGCGGCGTAGTAAAGCTCCAGCTAATCATGCTCGGTCATAGGGCGCTCCCACGGGGCGGCATTTTCGGCCCGAAGGTTTTCGACTGTCAGCCCGTTGGCGTACGCAGGCGTTTCGCTTCCTCTTCCCATTTCTCCGATTGCTGGTTGATGGCGGCGTAGCATTCGCAGGCCGCGGCCTCAAGCCCGGCGCGATCGTCAATTTTCACGTTGCCGCGAAAGTAGGTAATCAAGCCGGCCTTCTGCAGGATTCCGGCGGCCACGGTGACGCTGGCGCGCCGCGTGCCCAGCATGTGCGCCAGAAACTCTTGGGTGAGACGCACGACGTCTCCGCCGAGGTGGTCCTGGCTCATCAGCAGCCAACGGGCGAGCCTTTCGTCCACTTCGTGCAGCCGGTTGCAGGCCGCTACGTGGACCGCCTGCAGGCCCAGGTTCTGGGCGTAACGGTTCAAGCTTTTCGCGAGCTCGGGAGAGCGAGAAAGCACGTCGAGGAAGTCCGTCGCGCCGATGCGATAGGCGCTTCCCGCGACCTGCATCAGCACCTGCGTCGAGCTGGTCTTGAGGCCCACCGCGAGCGGCAATCCCGCGAATCCTTCCTTGCCGGCCAGCCCCGCTTCGACGCTCTTTCCGCCGGTCATCACGTTGAGGACCGAGGCAAGGCCGCTATTGATGAAATAGGCCTAAGCGATTTCCTCGCCTGGGTCGTGCAGGACAATCGGCGTGGGGAGAGCGACAAACTCCAGTTTGGTGAGCAGGGCGTTGCGTTCGGCGGCGGGCAGACCCAGCAAGATCAGGTTCCGGGCGCCGTCGCGGTTCGCACTATGGACAGCGGACGCCGCGGTTCTTACACCACGAGGCACTTTCGTAGATACCATGAGAGCTCCGTCGCGCAGCGAGCGATTCCGTCTGGTTTCGCAAGGAGCCGCAGCTGAAGGTGTGGTACCGGCAGGGTGCTAGAGAGACATCGCGACGATACGCTTTCGCTGCCGCAATAGCTACGAGACACGACGCGGGAGCGAGCGGGCGCTACAAAACCTTCTTGTATTTGTAGCGGATGGACGTGTCGCGGCGGATTCTTGTTGGGAGCAGTCTTCGCGCGGAATGCAATTCGAGGCCGAGAGGAACTTGGGGTGAGCGACGGGGTTTGAACCCGCGACCCTCGGTGCCACAGACCGATGCTCTACCAGCTGAGCTACGCTCACCACCGAGTGACTGTAAACAGTTTAACACTACGCTGCTTGTTTGCAATCGGCTGCGATGTTTGCAATTGAAAGCAATTTGGCGATTTCATTCGCGTGGAATTCGGGTCTAGCGTGAGTGTACCGCGCAACCATTTTGTCACTGCGATGTAACACCGTTACCGGAGACAGGACATCGAAGACGGGATTTTTCCGCATAGCGACTAAAAGCGGGTCAACAAGCGCTCGTACAAAACACGAATAATAGCCTGGACGAAGGCTGGATGCTGACAGGAGTCTCCTTTTGCGGTACGCTTCGCTGCAACCCTCGCGTAACCACGGAAGGCAGCGCGCTTCGGAGGCCACGCCTATGAAATCAGCAATGGTCTATCGATCAGGCTTGATATTGCTTGTGTTCTTTGCCACGCCTGCCGCAGTAATCGCGCAAAGCGGCTGCTCCCAGATTTTCGAACATGGCATCTTCAGCACAGCCTCCGCCGACTCCTTGGAGTTGCGGACCCGGAGTTTCGTGAATTGGCTGTCTCAAAGCACATTCGTCAGTTATGGAGAAACGCTCGATGCCGCGCGGCGGCTTGGATTTACGATAGACGACATCCCATTGGAGATTGGCGGTCACGCGAGAGCGTCCGATTGGCGAAACTACCAAGCCTCCTTGCAGACCCTGGATATGTCCGACAAACGAAACCTCGCTAGATTCTCGCAAATTGTTAACGCCGCGGACCAAGGAATAGCGAAGGCGTGGCAGGCTTGCCTCGTAACCGGTAAGGGCGTGGCGCATGCAGTGATTGAGTTGAGTTATGACCCTTTCAAATTCAAGGTAAGGCTAATGTACGATGCTGTGGGAGCTGCTCCCTCGGCCAAGATACTCGACTTCACGGTAGCTCCCGATTCCACGACGTGCACACCAACCGTACATAGCGACACAACGCTCGAGTCTTCCGGATTGGTATTGAACTGTATGCGACAGTCAGCCTCCGACACGATTCGAATCACGGGCAACACAGAAAAAGGGCCGCTCCTCGCGGAGCTTCCCGGTCTCACGCCTCCTTCTCTGGTGGCGACCAAGCTTATCGAGCCACCATTGGGACCGCCGCCAGGAGGTTGCACCGCGGATAACAAAGGCAACCGCAGCATTGATAAGAAGACACAGGATGGCAACCAGCCAGTTTACGTGTGCCCCTGATGCCGTTTGCAAACGTCATCGTTAATTTTCCCGAGTCTGCGTTCGGCGCTGACGAGATTGAGAAGATTGAAGTCTGCGTCGAACCTCATCGTGTGATTCTCGTTCTGCCCAAGTCCTGCGATACGTCGGCGAGACTCGTCTGAGGTTGTGACCCGCCAGGCCCATGAATCGCCAAGGGCGATTGACTGCAACGCAGACGGCGATTTCGTTCGCGCGAAGATATCCATTGGATGTTTTGAAATCGGTCACGCCCCAAACCCGCTTTAGTGCCCTGCCGACAAACCGGTTGCACGAACTGCATTAGTTCATTGGATAAGATTCGGAACATGCGATCAATTCGCCCAACGTCCAGTCTATGCGGGGATTCCACTTGCTGTTCGAGCACCACACACGTAAGCCGAAGTACTTGTCTTTATCCGGCGATACAGCGCGCATATATCTGTCCGGATGAAAATAGCGTCTGTCTCACAGAGACTTGCACACTATTTTGTAATACCCCTATTTTAAAATAGGTTCTCGCGTGATTAATCCGTGATAGTGCACTGGAAGTATCGAGGAATCATCACGATTGAGGAACGCAGCGAAGCCACAGACCGATGCTCTACCAGCTGAGCTACGCTCACCACCGTGTGATTGTAAGCAGTTTAGCACATTTTTTCTAAGCCGCTTCTGTTTGCATGTGTGCCATCCAAGGCAGCTGGGTGGCTGCATTCGCGTGGAATCCGTGTATGGCGTGCGTGTATCCTCGAACCCCAGAAATGTCATGTGGGGCAAGCTGAACGCATCATCAGCGACGGGAGGAAACATGGCGGCGACGAATAGCGCAGCGCCGGTGCAAGCGAAGGACAACGCGCTAACGGTCTGCGCCATCAGCCTGCTGGCTGCGATCCTTGCGGATGTCCTGCACGAAGGGTTGGGTCATGCGGCGACCGCTTTGCTCACTGGCGCACGATCGGGAGTGTTGACGACCGTAGCTTGGTCCAGCTACTTCGATTCGCGGCTGGTGGCCGCAGGGGGCACCCTGGCGAACTTGGCGGCTGCCATGGTCTTTTGGATCGCGCTGCGCTGCGCGACGCGCGCGTCGGTTCGCTGCCGCTTTTTTCTGCTCACCAGTCTTGCGTTCAACCTGTTTACCGGCACGGGCTATTTCTTCTTTTCAGGCGTCACCAATTTTGGAGATTGGGCCGCCGTGATTGCCGGTCTGCACGCGCATTGGTTGTGGCGGACAATCCTGATTGTTGCCGGCGTGGCGTCCTACTACGGCGCCGTGCTAATCGTGGGCGCCGGGCTGGTGCGGTACGTCGGAGTTCCGCGCAGCGAGCCTGGCCGGCTGCAGAAACTCATGACGATTGCTTACTTCTCAGCCGTACTCCTTTTGAGCGCGGGTGGACTTCTGAATCCCATCGGAATCCAACTGGTGTGGCAATCCGCTCTGCCGGCCTCGGCGGGTGCGGATTCCGGACTTCTGTGGTTGCGGTACTACATTCCGAAAGGGACGGTTCCGGAGCGACCATCGAATGGCATTGACAGGAGCTACGGGTGGATCACTGTGGCCGTCGCAATGTCGCTCGTATTCGTCTTCGTGTTGGGGCGCGGAATTGCGCTGCACCGCTAGATCCGCTCCCAGATCGCGGGTGGCGCCATCTGGAACCACCTCTACAACCGGATGGTTTTCTGGTTCGCACCATTCTGGGCAGGCTCCAACCGTGTGGATAGCGCGGCGGCGTGCGGCACGTCGCCGGCTTGTTCGGCGGGAATTGCAGTGAACCGCCGCGGTCTTTTCGTCCTGCGCGCGCGGCGCTGGATGCCTGAGCTGCGCACTCCCGCGTGGCATTAATTCGTTAAACGCGAGGAAACGAGTTCGGGGTGTTTCCGCGTCTAAAGGGGATACATAGACAGGGCTGGAGTGCAGCTAGAATTGGAAATGCCGCTGGGTCCCATAGTGGCAGCGTAGGCGGGGTAGGCTCGATTTTCAGGGAGTGCCGATGCGTTTGATACGAGGAATCCGGCCAGGGATTGCGAGGGTTGCGTTGATCGCGCTGGCGGGCGGCGCGGCGTTGGCCGTGCCTTGCCCTGCGCGCGCGGATGCCCCGGCGCAGCAGCAGGCGACGTCGCCAAGCCCCATCACGCAGCAGGTGGGCACGGTGAAGGCGGTCAGCGGCAACACGCTGACTTTGAAGCCCGATTCCGGGCCGGAGGTGAGCGTGGCGGTGGCCAGCAACGCCAAAATCGTGCAAGTGGCTCCCGGACAGAAGGATTTGAAATCGGCGACGGCGATCCAGTTGACGGACCTGCAGCCGGGCGACCGCATCCTGGTGCGCGAAAGGACCATGCCGGACGGGAAAAGCACGGTGGCGGTGGGAATCATCGCGATGAAGGCCACGGACGTGGAGGCGAAAAAGGCGCAGGAACAGCAGGACTGGCAAAAGCGCGGCATTGGCGGGCTGGTGAGCGCGGTGGATCCCGCCACCGGCACGATTACGATTTCCACGGGAGCCGGGCCCAGCGCGAAGACCATTGCCATCCACACGACCAAGAGCACCGTGCTGCGGCGTTACGCGCCGGACTCCGTGAAATTCGATGACGCCAAGCCCGCGCCTCTGGATGAGATCAAGCCCGGAGACCAACTGCGGGCGCGCGGCAGCAAGAGCGAGGACGGCAGCGAATTCGCGGCGGACGAGATTGTTTCGGGAACTTTTCGAAATTTGGCGGGAATTATCACTTCGGTTGACGCCAGCGCGCAGACCATCAGTCTGACGGACTTGATCAGCAAGCAGCCGGTGGTGGTGAAAATTACCAGCCAATCGCAGGTGCGCAAGCTAACCGCGCAAATGGCCATGATGATTGCGTTCCGGCTGAGGGGCGCTGGCGGCGCTGGCGGCGCTGGTGGCGCGCAGGGAGCGGGCA
>JBAQJS010000089.1:0-94017 GCA_049300435.1 Candidatus Acidiferrales bacterium
GTGGCCTCCCGCGCTGCGTCGCGTTCGGCCTGCAGCTGCTGGATTTCCGCCTGCTGGCGCGCCGCTTCCTCTTGTTTGCGTTTCGCGTCCGCTGCGGCAATTGCCGCTTGCGAAGCCGCCTGGTCCGCCGCCGCCTTCGCCTGCGCTGCCCGCTCGAGGGCAATCGCCCGCGCGTCTGCCGCGGTCTGCACCGCGTCCCGCGCCGCCGCGATCACTTCTTTGCGGTTCGATTTCTTCGACACCAGACTGTCCGCGTTCGCCAGCGAACGCAGCGCCTTCTGATACGCCTCCGGCGCCAGCGTATCCGCTCCCGCGCTTTGCGCGATGGCCACCGCGTTGCGCGCTTCGTACAACTCCAGCGGAATCTTCGGCGAAAAATTCGTGATCGGTTCCTGCGCCTTGGACATATCGTAGGTGTATTCCCCGCGGTGCAGCAGCTCGTAATTCGCCGTCACTTGCTCGAACGTTCCCACCGTATCCGCCCGCACCACGTTTTCCAGCACCACCACGTCGCTCGGCATGCTCACCGCGAAATACGGCTCCGCCGTCACGATCATCCCGAACGATTGCAAATTCGTCGTCGCCGTCAATTTGCTCTTGCCGCCGTCCACCACCAATTCGCCCAGGTTATTCGGCTTGCCCTCCGGCGTGATTGCCCACAATACGTACGTCAGATATTCCTTGCCGAACATCTGCGCCGGCTGCAGTCCCTTGATGCTCGCGTTCACGACGATAGACCCCTGCTTGCTGTCCACCTTCGCGCTGCCCGCGGCCAATGGCAGCAGCGGCGTCCCGCGAAATCCCACCATCGTCGAACCGCTGCGGTGCTGGTAGCTGATCGCCGTGACCGTCTTCCCCACCACCGTCACGTTATAAATGGACTGGCTCGGCTGCTGCGCCGGGGCGGGCTGCTGTTGCGCCGCTGTCCCGGCCGCGAACACCACCAGCCCCGCAAGCAGAATTCCCGCAATCTTTCTCATGTTCGTACTCTGCTCCTTCTCTCGAAATCGCGCGGCATGCGAAGACGCTTCTAGTCACTTTGCCCTGCACAAATGGCCCCAAGTGTACCAAAACCATACGCTGCTTCCGCTCTGAATTTCGCTTTTACTGCTCGCCCCTGAAGTGGTCACACCGCAATCGAAAATTTTCGCTCCAACCCTCGATTTTTCCGCGCTGCACAAGGTAGGATAGCAATTCATGATTCAACGTTCGCTTCTGGCCATTTCGTTCTTGCTGTTTTTCATACCCTCAGGGCTTTGGGCCTGCACCTGTTCCCAGGAACCTCCGGGCCAATGTCCCGGGCTGCAAGCCGACGACGTCGTTTTCGTCGGCACGGTCACGGAGATCGCCGCTGCTGCTCCCGACGCCGCCGCGTCCTCGGCGGCCGACGCCGCCGCGAGCACCGCCCCCACCTCGCAAGCCCCTACGCCCGTCACGCGCTACCGCTTCCACATTGACGAAAAATTCGCCGGCCCCGACGTTCCGGACATGGACGTCTTCTCTGGCGGCGACGACGCCGATTGCGGCTACGTCTTCAAAAAGGGCGAGCAGTACATCGTTTACACCCAGCAGGAAACCGAAGGCCGCCTCTTCGCCGTCATTTGCAGCGGCACGCGCCCCGCGAGCGAAGGCCGCGCGCTCCTTCCTCAATTGCGCGCCATGCGCAATCACGAGCACGTCGCCTCCGTTTTCGGCGTTCTGCGCCGCGCCGATCCTCCCTTGCTCGCTCCCAGCGACGATCCCGAAGACCCGCTCCCCCACATCAAGCTGAAGCTGCGCTCAAAAGACGATCGCTTCTCCACTAGCACCGGTCCCGATGGCGTCTATACTTTTTACGACGTGCACGCCGGCGAGTATGTCTATACCGCCGACCTGCCCGCGCGCTTCGAGTTCTCCCAGAAGACTCTCAAAGGCGGCCTGCCGCCCTTCCGCATTCCCTCGGGCGCCTGTTACGAATACAACGTGAACGCCCTGCCCACTGGAAAAATTCACGGCAGCGTTCTGGGCCCTAACGGCAAGCCTCTCAAGCTCGCGTCGGTGGAACTCTATCGCGCCGAACGATTCGACCCGTCGCAGCCCGGCCTCTGGGGCTTTCAGGGCGACGACGGCAAATTCGAATTCGATCACATCGGTCCGGGCGAATATCTTCTGGTTTTCAATCGCACGAACCGCCTCGATCCCAACACGCCCTTCGCGCGCTCTTTCTATCCGGGCGCGTCCGAGCAGTCCGAAGCCAAATTTATAAAAGTGAAAGACGGCCAGCAGATTCTGAACGCCAACATCAAGCTCAAGCAGGGCTACCCCACCCGCAACGTAAAGGTTCATCTGCAATGGGAAGACGGCCGCCCGCCCGGAGAAGTCACCATCACGGCCCAGGCCGAAAAAGGCGATAATCCCGCCGCGCGCAAACTCGGCGAGGGCTTCTACGAATTCACGCTGCTGCAATCCACGCGCTACACATTCTCGGCTTGGGAAGATCTCGATCCGCAGCGCCTCAACCAGCGCCACGGCAAGATCACCTGCACCGTTCCCGCCCGCATTCAGTCCGACGTCCGCACGGTAGATGGCGCCGACGACTCCGCCGGCGAAATCACCCTGAATTTCACCGCCCCCCCCTGCAATTAGCAGCGCGTGCCTTCGCAGCCCCGGCGCCCCGTTTGACTTGCCCGCACTCCGCTGCGTAGAATCCCTCGGCGATAATTGGGGAGTCTCAAATCACAAGATCGGAGCACAAATGAAGAATCTCTTCTGCACGTGTGGAATCGTCCTGCTGCTGCTCGCCGGCCACGCCGCGCCCGCCGCAGCCCAGGAGCCCAGCAAAGACGCGAAGCCCGCGGCCGACGCCAAAACCGCGGAAGCCAAGCCTTCCGAAACGAATCCTCCTAAGGAGGAATCCTGGGTCACCGACCACACCGCCCGCATCGGCGGCCAGACCATCGCCTATAAAGCCACTGCCTCCACCACGCTCCTGAAAAACGAAAAAGGCGAGCCGACCGCGCTGATTTATTCCACCGCCTACACCCGCAGCGACGTCAAGGATCTCAGCCAGCGCCCCATCGCCTTCATCTATAACGGCGGCCCCGGCTCCTCCTCCATTTGGCTGCACATGGGCGCCTTCGGGCCGCGCCGCGTGGTCAATTCCAACGCCGCTCCCACTCCCCTCGCGCCTTACAAGATCGAAGACAACGCCAATTCCCTGCTGGATAAAGCCGATCTGGTCTTCATTGATCCGGTCGGCACCGGTTTCAGCCATGCCGTGGGCAAAGCGCAAGGCAAGGATTTCTGGGGCGTGGATCAGGACGTCAAAATGTTCGCGCAATTCATCAACATCTACGCCAACCGCAACAACCGCTGGAACTCGCCGAAATTTCTGATCGGCGAAAGCTACGGCACCTTCCGTTCGGCCGCCCTCGGTAATTATCTGCAGTCGCACGACGGCATGTACATCAACGGCATCGTGCTCATCTCCTCCGTGCTCAATCTCGGCACCATTTCTTTCAATCCCGGCGCCGACCTGCCCTACATTCTCTATCTTCCCAGCTATGCCGCCGCCGCTGCGTATCAGAAGATGCTGCCGGAGCCGCCCGCCGATTTGCCCGCCTTCCTCGCCGAAGCCCGCAAGTTCGCCGCCACCGATTACGCCGAAGCTCTGATGAAGGGTTCCAACATCACCGCCGACGAGAAATCCGCCATCGCCAAGAAGCTCTCGCACTTCACCGGCCTCAGCGAAGACTATCTGCTGAAAGCCGACCTGCGCGTCAACCTGCCGCAATTCAACATCGAGCTGACCCGCAGCCGCGGCCTCACCACCGGCCGCTACGACGCGCGCTACACCATGCCCACCTACGACCTGCTCAGCGAATACGCCGAAGATGATCCGTCCTACACCGCGGTGCGCGGCGCTTTCACCGCCGCCTTCAACAGCTATACCCGCGAGGAACTAAAGGTGACCGAGGAACGCACCTACGAAGTTCTGAGCGACGAGCCCGGCAACAACTGGGATTGGAAACATCACGGCCCGCAGGGCGGCGGCTTCTTTCCCGGCTCCGCCAACGTCTCCGGCGACCTGATTCAGGCGCTGCTTACCAATCCGCACCTGCAGGTCCAGGTCGAAAACGGCTTTTACGACATGGCCACGCCCTTCTTCGCCACCGAGTACACCATGGACCATCTCTTCCTGCCGGGAGATCTGCGCAGCAACATCCATTTCGAATACTACAGCGCCGGCCACATGATGTACCTGCATGAAGAGGATCTGACCAAGCTAAAGGCCAACGTAGCAGCCCTCATAGACAGCGCGTCAAAATAACCTTCGCGCAAGCGCCGCGCATGCGTTGCCGTTGCAGTTGCAGTTGCTTTGCTTTTGTCGCTGTAGCGGCCGGTTCAGGTTCACCGAACCGGGCAGCCGTTGCCGTTGCTGTTGCAGTTGCCTTTGACTCTGTAGCGGCCACCATCACGTGGGCGCATTTGAATTTGTCTGCGCCTCTGCAGCGTCCGGTTCACGTTCGTCGAACCGGGCATGTCGTTATTTGGTCGTTGCGATTGCCGTCGCGTCGCCCGCCAAAACAATCATTCCCCCGCCTTCGCCGCCGGTGGAATCGCCGGCCCTTCCCCCTTCAAATAATGCCCGTACCAATCCAGATAGCGCTGATACCGGTCCTGTATGAACGACGGCCGCGCGAACTCGTGGTATTCCCCCGGATACACCACCAGCAAAGTCGGCACTCCCAGCCGCCTCAGACTCTGATACAACTGTTCGCTGTTGATCACCGGCACGTTCCAATCAATCTCGCCTCCCATCACCAGCGTCGGCGTCGTAATCTGCGTCACGCGATTGAATGGTGAAAGCTTCTCCCACAGCGCGCGATTTTTCCACGGCAAGCCCAGCTCGTATTCCCAATCGCGCGAATACAGATCGTGCCCCCAGTTGGTGATGAAGAGAAAATCCCCCGCGCCGGATATCGCGGCCTTGAATCGCGTGGTCTGCGTGATGATGAAGTCCGTCGAAATCCCGCCGTACGACCAGCCGCCCACGCCCAGCTTGTCCGGATCGGCCAGCCCCTGCGCCACGGCGTAATCCACCATGGCCATGTCGTCCTCGAAATCCTTGTGCCCCCAATCCGCGAAAATCGCCTTGCAGTAATCCAGCCCGTATCCCGACGAGCCGCGCGGATTTGGCGTCAGCACCACGTAGCCGTTCGCCGCGTAAAGCTGCGGATCGAAATTGAATTCCGCGTAGTACGCCCACACCGGCCCGCCGTGCGGTTTCAATATCGTGGGATATTTCACTCCCGGCCGGTATCCCAGCGGTTTGTACAAATACCCCGCCACCGTCGTGCCGTCCTTGCTCTTGAAATGCACGTACTCCACGTTCGGCAACTGCAGCTCCGCCATCAACGCGTCGTTCACGCTGGTCAGCTTGCGCAGTTCTCCCTCGGGCGGCTGCACGTACAGCTCCGCGGGATGGGTCAGCTCCCCCACTGTCGCCACCGCTGTGCCGTCTTTCCCCAGCGAATACGCTTCCACCATCTTCCGCCCGCCGATCGGCCGCGTGATTTCCCCGCCCGCCGCCGGCACGCGCATCAGGTTCTGCGTCCCATCGTCGTCCGCGATGAAATAGATCCATTTCCCGTCCGCCGAAAAATGTGGAATCGTCGAGTTCCGGTCGAGCTTCCGCGTCAACACATGCGCCTCGCCGCCGCCCGCGGGCGATACCGCGATCTGAAACGTCGAGTACTGGAATAGTTCCGGCTCCAGTTGCGTCGTGTACGCGATCCACTTCCCGTCCGGCGACCACGCCGCCGCGCCTTCCGGCCCTTCATTCGTGGTCACGTGCACCAAGGTCTTACCCTGGTCCGTGTTGTCCGACGCCACCGTCCAGATGTCCGTGTTGTAATTCATGTCCGGCTCGGGCGCCGAACGGTTGCTCGTAAAAGCGATCTGGCTGCCGTCCGGCGACCACGCCGGCTCGCTGTCGTCGTAATCCCCGGAAGTGATTTGCCTCTGCTTGTGCTCCGCGATTGTGAAAACGTACAAATGCGTCCGCCGCCTGTCCAGGTAGCCGATTTCATCCTCTTTGAAGTGCAGCCGGTCAATCACGAACGGCCGCGGCTTCGGCTTTGCCTTGCTGTCCTTGGCTTTGCTGTCGGCCGCCGCAATCTCGTCCGGCGTCGGATCCTGCAATACCAGCACCACGCGTTTGCTGTCCGGCGACCACGCGAAGTCGTCAACGTCCTGGATCGTGCTGGTCAATTGCTGCGCTTCGCCCCCTTCGCGGTTCAGCAGCCACACTTGCTTCTTCCCCGCGTCGTCGTCATCCCCGCCGCCCTTGCGCGCTGAAATAAACGCGATGAATTTTCCGTCCGGGCTCCAGCGCGGGTGCGACGAAGATTCCTCCTCGCCCGTCAGCGCGATCGCCGCCCCGCCCGCCGTGGGAATCATCCAGATCCGCGTGCTGTTCTTGTCCTCCTTCAGATTCGCAGTCTTCACCGTGTACGCCACCCATTTCCCGTCCGGGCTGATCTCCGGGTCGTCCACTTCCTTGATGCGAAAATAATCGTCAATCGTGAGCGGCCGCCGCGCCGCAGCCGCGCCATTCGCGCCGCTCGTTCCCGCCGTCGGCGTGCTATTTTGCGCGCCCGCGCCCTGCGCCAGCAGCGCCACGATCGCGACCATTACCAGCAATGCCAATCTCTTGTGGAATTTCATCTCGAAGCCTTTCCAATTCGCCAGATTTTGTGCGGCCGCGCAGTATATCAGAACGCTCGCATCCGCTGGCCCCACAATCGCCCCGTCTCCATTGACAAACCTCGCGCACCCCGCATAGTCTTAGCCCAATGCCTGCCGCACCGCGCAGTCCGCGACCCTTCTCGCTGCGTTCCCACCCGCACCTCTACCAGATTAATACTTGGAGCTGGCTCGAGCAGCTTTCCGCTCGCCTCGGCAAGCACATCACCCTCGCCGACGTCCCCGACTCCGAATACGATGCGCTGGCGAGCCTGGGCTTCAACATCGTCTGGTTCATGGGCGT
The DNA here is from genome assembly GCA_049300435.1 of Candidatus Acidiferrales bacterium. Classification (GTDB taxonomy): domain Bacteria; phylum Acidobacteriota; class Terriglobia; order Acidiferrales; family UBA7541; genus Palsa-295. Next base: position 7,031 of record JBAQJS010000089.1, read on the forward strand.
CTGGCAGCGCAGCCCCATGGCGCGCCGCTTCGCTCAGGATAATCGGCGCACGGACCGCGAGTACGACCAGGTCTTGCCCGGCTGGACCCCCGCCGACGTCATCTCCTCACCCTACTCCGTCGCCGCATACGTCCCCGACCCTCGCATCGGCTCCTGGGCTGCTCTGGACCTGGCGCGCAAAAAATTGCGCGCCCGCGGCATGGGCCTGTTTCTCGATTTCGTCGGCAATCACACCGGTCTCGATCATCCCTGGATCAACGATCATCCCGAATTCTACGTCCTAGGCTCCCAGCAGGATTTCAGCCAGAATCCCTCGCTCTTCTATTCGCATGATACGCCGCAAGGCCCCCGCTTCATCGCCTACGGCAAAGATCCCTACTTCCCTCCCTGGCAGGACGTCGCGCAACTCAATCATTTCAATCCCGGCCTGCGCGCCGCCATGATCGCCGTGCTGCGCGAAATCTCCGCCCACTGCGACGGCGTCCGGTGCGACATGGCCATGCTGCAGCTCACCGACATTTTCGCCAATGTCTGGGGTCACCTGCTCGGCTCCACACCCCGCCCTGCAACGGAATTCTGGACCGACGCGCACGCCGCCGTCCCCAAACTCGTGCTGCTCGCCGAAGCCTACTGGGGCACCGAACTACGCCTGCTCGATCTCGGTTTTTCCTATTCCTACGACAAGACTCTCTACGACGCGGTTCGCTACATCAATATCCCCGATGCCCGCAACCGCATCACCAGCCTTCCCGAGCACCAGAGCGATTTCGCCCGCTTCATGGAAAATCACGACGAGCCCCGTCGCCCCGAAATTTTCCCCAACGACCGCCTCCTCGCCGACGGCACGTTCTTCGGCACCCTCCCCGGCCTGCGCTTCTACCATCAGGGCGAACTCGAAGGCCGCAGAATTCGTCTGCCCATCACGCTGCGCGTCGCCGCCGACGAGCCTCCCGACCCCTTTAGCCAGGCGTTCTTTCAGAAAATCCTGCAGATCACGCGTCAGGACGTCTTCCACGATGGAAAATGGGACCTTCTTGAAATCTTGCCGCAGGGCGACCCTTCTCCCGACGGTCTCCTCGCATACGAATGGCGTTCGCCTGAAGCTTGGAAAGTGATCGTGGTAAATCTGGCGGGTGATACTTCGCAAGGACGCGTGCATCTTGCCGACCGCGTTTCGGCCGCCCGGCAATATCTCTTCAATGACGAACTAAACGGCGTAACCTATCCGCGTGCCGGCGACGAACTGCACAACCTCGGCCTCTTCGTCCGCCTCGACGCCTTTCAGGCCCACATCTTCGACGTAACTCTCGCGCCGTAACCCCAGCCGGCGAACAGCAACCGAATCGTCGCCGTCCTCGCGCATGTTTTCGCTGCGCAAACTGCGCCTCAGCGGTGCGCTCGCCCCTACGCACGCGCCCGCAAGCCGCAAAATCGCCGCGACCCTACTTCACCACCAAAGTTAGGAAGTTCGGCATGGTAGTAGTCTGCCCATTCAAAGTAGCGGTCAAAGTCAGCGTGTACGTCCCCGCCGGCGTCGCTCCGTTCGACCCCTGCGGCAATCCGCCGCAAGCCGCCATCCCCACAGCCACGAACAACAGCGTTGCGAAGGTCAACGCCACCCGCCGCTTCCCTCGCAGCGTCCACACCGCCCCGCACAGCGCGAGCGACAATCCGAACAGCAGCAGCCCCATCCCGCGCCCGCCTGCACCGCCGAGCCCGCCCGGCGCCGCCCCGTTTGAAGTCGTCGTGCCCTGGCAATACGTCTGTATCCCGAACGCCACTTCCGTTGTCCCGCCGTTCAATAGCACCGAGCCCGGAATCGCGTTGCAGGTAATCGTCGGTGAAGACGGCACGCATCCCAGCATCACCGTCCCGGTTGCTCCCGGCGCTCCAGTAATCACTAGCCCGAAATACGCCGTCCCACCTGGCACGGTCGCCGCCGTCGTGGATCCGCCCGATGGCACCGTAATGATCACCGACGAATTCACGCCCGTGCCGCTCAGCGCCACCATCTGCGGGCTTCCCGTAGCATTATCCGAAATACTCAGTGTGCCGTTTGCCGTGCCCGTTTCCGTCGGCGTGAACGTCACACCGATCGTGCAACTCGCGCCCGCCTCCAAGTCCGTCTCCGAATTGCACACTCCGCTGCCGGTGCCGCCTGCGATCGCAAAGCTCTCGGTAACATTCAAACCCGTTAACCCCACCGTCCCGGTTCCGGTATTTTTCACCGTCACGGTTTGCGCGGTGCTGGTGGTGTTCAACGCCTGCGAACCGAACGCCAGGCTGCCCGGCGTCACGGTCACGGTTGCCGCTCCGCCCGTGCCCGTTCCGGTCAGCGACACCGTTTGCGGGCTGCCCGCGGCATTGTCCGTGAACGTAATCGTCCCGCCGCGCGTCCCCGTAGCCGTCGGCGTGAACGTAATCTGGAACGTGCACGGCGCCGCATCCACCTGGATGCTCGGGCATTGCTGCAGCGTCGCGCCCGCAAAATCTCCCGATGTAACGATGCTCGTGAATGTCACCGTCGTGTAGCCGGTGTTCGCTACGGTCAGCGTCTGTGTCGCGCTGGTGGTTCCCACCGTCTGGCTGGCGAACGTCAACATCGTCGGCGAAATCAGAATCGTGCCAGCGCTCGCTGTTCCGGTCCCCGTCAACGCCACCGTCGCGGTTTGCGGCGCCGTGCTGCCCGCGCTCGTGTACGTCACCGTTAGCGTTCCCGTCAGCGTTCCGGCTGCGGCCGGCGCGAAGCTTACATTCACCGTGCAACTCGGTCCCGAGCCGCTCGCCGGCGTGAGCGACGCCGGACAATTGTTCGTCTCCGTGTAATTGGCGCTCGCCACGATGCTGCCGATCGTCACGTTGCTGCTGCCCACGTTCGCAATCGTTACCGGTTGCGATGCGCTCGTGGTTCCCTGCGCCTGGCTCGCGAACGTCAGCATCGTCGGGCTGGCCGTCAAATCCGCGCTCGATAGGCTCCCCGCCTGCACGAACACGTTCGAATCGAAGAGGTGGTCAATCGCGTCCGCGATCGCCAGCTTGATGTGATACGTCTGCCCCGGCACTACCGTCGCCTGCGCCGTCAGCGTCGTGGTCAGCCCGTTCATCTCCGTATCCACCGGCGCCGCGGAAGGCAGGAACTCGTTGTTGATGTAATACTGCGGGTTCACCGGATTCGTCCCCAGCGGGTTCCCGTCGTTCACGTTGTTGATCGAAACCGGCAGATTCGTGCCGGGAATCAGCGCGAGGTTCACCGGCGTTCCTCCCGGCGCCGTCAGGAAGAATCCGAAGACGTCGTTGTACGACCCGACCAGCTCGTTGTATTCGTCCGAGGCGAATACATACTGGAACGAAATGCTCGTGCTCGTCGGCACGAAATCAAACTCCAGCACCGCCGCGTCGTTGGTGGTGTTGTCCCCTCCCACGATGTTGTTCAGGTCCGCGTCGCCCGGTTGCACGTTGTCCACGGAAATTCCGGAGTCATCTTCGTCGTTGCCGGCAGGCGCCATTCCCGATACGCAATTCGGCCCTACCACGTTGCGCACCGATCCGGAGCTCAGCACGATCCCGTTGGTAAAGCCCAGGATATTCGTGCTGCTGGTGAATTCGCCCGCCGCCCGCGCTGAACCCGTGTAGGTCACGTTGCTGATAGTCACCCCGGTCCCTACTAGACTTTGCGCCAGCGCCTGCGCGCTGAGGTTTGCACTCGTCAAATCGCTCACCTGGACTCCGGTGTCCGCCCCGTATCCATTCACCGCGAACACCAGGTTGCCGCCGGGATCGTTGTCCTGCACCGTGATATTCGCGTATTGATTCTGGCAGGCGCTGGTGGCCGTAAAGCTCGCGTGCACGATGCAGGTCTGCCCCGCCGCGAGCGTCGTGCAGTTTGTCCCCACCGTGTACGCCAGGTTGTCCGCCGATACCCCGCTAATGGTCACCGGCTGCCCCGAAGTGTTCGTCAGCACCACTTGCAACGGCGGCGTCTGGCCGTCAATTCTTTGCTTGTCGTCGAAGCCGGTCACGTAATTGTAATCGCCGCCGAAATCCGCCACGATGGACTGCGCTACCGGACTTTCCGAGATCACCGTCGAATCCATGGCCGTGGCCGGCGTCGCCGCTCCTCCTCCGGACGCCGTCACCGCATTTACTTGCGGCGAGGTCGCGTCCCCGGACACGTCCACCACCACCAAAATCGGTGGATAACTCGCCCCTGACGCCAGCGCGTCGCTGCGCGTGCAACTGTTCGATGGGCACGTCCAGCCGATCCCGGACATCCCCGCGTCCTCCAGCGTCAGCCCCGAGGGCAGCGTGTCGGTTACGGTTACCGTTCCGCTCGTCGCTGCCGTCCCGGTATTCGATACCGTCACCGAGTAGCTAGCGCCCTCTTCGTTCGGCATGAACGCCCCGTTGTGCGACTTGGCGATGGTCAGTACCGGCGCCGCAGTCACCGTTCCTACGGTAGTGTTGACGGTCGCGGAATTGTTCGCGGTATTGGGGTCCGTCAGCGTTCCCGAGACGCTCGCCGTGTTCGTCAGCGTGCCGGTGGCCGTCGGCGTCACGCTAAAAGTGATCGTCGTGCTCGCTCCGTTGGCCAGCGCGCCGATCGCGCAATAAATGGTGTATTGTCCCGCTCCGATATTCAACTCGATTTCGCATCCCGGAGGGCCTACCGGCTGCGTGGGTTGCAGTCCATCCGGTACCGGGTCGCTCATGGCCACGCCCGTCGCATCCGCCGGTCCGTTATTCGTCACCGTGATCGAATACGTAAGCTTCGCGTTCGGCGCCACCGTGGCCGGCGCCGTCATCTTGATCGCCAGGTCCGCCGTCGCCGGCGGCGCCGCCGCGGTGAATGTCGCCGTCACCGTTTCCGCCGCCGCGGGCATGTTGAACGTGCAATTCGCTCCCGTCACCGCGCAGGCGGTTGGCATCCCGCTCCAGCCGCTGAACGTCGCGCCGCTGGCCGGCGTCTCCGTCAACGTTACCGCCGCTCCGCTTGCGAACGTCGCCATGCAGGTTCCAGTCGTTCCCTGCCCGGCCGCATTGCTGCAATTGATCACGTCGCTGCTGTCCATCACCGTTCCGTAGGCCGTGCCGTCCAGCGCCACAGAGACGGCGTACGTCGTCCCGCCCGTTACGGACAGCGTGACTCCCGCGGAAGTAATCAGCCCGTACTTCGCTGTGATCATGCTCGTGCCCGCGCCGACCGCATCGGCCAATCCGGTAGAAGCGATCTGCGCCACGGTTGTGTTCGAAGACGTCCACGTCGCCACGTCCGTCAGATCCTGATACGTCCCGTCACTGTAGGTTCCCAGCGCCAGGAACTGCTGCTCGCTGCCCACCGCCAGCGAAGCCACCGTCGGAAATATGTTCACCGCACTCAGCGTCGCCGTGGACGACGTCTTCAGCGCGAATATCACCGCGTCGGGCGCCGCCGCGGCCGGCGAAATGCAACTCGTGCAGGTGGTCTGGAAACCGTTCACCGTGGTCGCCGGTGTGGTGTTTCCGAAGTAGGTTGCGGACTCCGTGTTTCCCGCCGCGAATATGGAATGCTCCGTATCCACGCCCAGGCCGGCGACGGATTCCACCGCGTCCTGCACGTTTCCGCCCCCCGCCCCTCCCCCCATGTAGCTCGAGAACAATATCTGCGCCGACGCGTTGCTCGGCGAGAACAGCAACGAGGAAACGAACGCGTCCTGCGTGCCCACCAGCGTCCCTTGAAATGCGTTCATCGTCGGAAAATCCGCGGATTGCGTTTGTCCGCCGACGACGATGTTGTAACCGAACGGAACCAGCGAATCGTAGGCCAGCGCCCGGACCGAGTCCGTTCCGCTGCTCCCTCCGAAGTACGTGCTGAAAAGCAGGCTGCTGGCGCCGCTTTGCGTCGTGTCCATCACCGTCACGAAGCCGGCCTCCTGCCCCGTGGAATTCACCGCTGGGTTCGTGCCCAGCCCCGTCAGCGGATTGGCGATCGGAATGTTCGGCGGATTGTTCGCGCTGCTGGACGTCGTGTAGCCGGCCAGCGCCACCACCCCGTTCCCCAGAGTCAGCCCCGGAACCGCCGTGCCCAGATCCAGGGCCCCCGTCTGCACGGAGGTCATCCCGCCTCCGCCGTAGTAGGTGGCGTATTTCAACGCGGCGGCGCCGCTCACCGTGGTGTCCAGCTTCATCAGGAACGTGTCTTCGGTCCCGTAGAACGTGCTCTGGAAGCCCAGCACTCCTGTCGGCGCGCCGCTGAACGCCACGCTCGATTCCGTAACTCCGCCGATGTAAATGATGTTCGCGTTGCTGGGGTCGGTGTTGCCTCCGCACCCCGCGTTGCTGGCGTTCGTGCTGCCTGTTCCGATATTCAGATAGCTCAGATACGTCGGACTCAGATCCGAACGCTGCAGCTTCGCTGCAAAGCAATCGTAATAGCTGGTCGGCCCGCCGTTGTTGAAGGTCGTCGCGTACGCCCCTGCTGTCGTTGGCAGATTCGTGGACGCCGTCGGTCCGGTCAAAAGCACGTTTCCCGCTGTATCCACGAATACGTAGCCGTCGTCCGTTAGTCCGTTGCCGCCTAGGAGCGCGGAAGCGTCAATCGCCGCGCCTCCTACCTTCAGTCGCGTCACGAGCGCTGCGCTCGCCGTGCTGCTCGTCACGCTGACTGGATTCAGAACCGTTCCGGGATAATCGCTGCAGTTGGTCCCCCCTCCCAGAACCGGCTCCACGCCGGACGCGCCTTGGCTGGTGTCCAGCGAAAGCCAGAAGGCGTAGTTATCGCAACGCGCAGCCCCGCTATAAAAAGGCGTGCTGCCTCCGATGAAAGTCAGATAAACCAGCGAGGCAGCTCCCGTTTCCGTGGGATTAATCTCGGAAACGAAGATGGTCGCCACTCCCGTCGAGGTGGATGGATTGCCCAGTTTCGTGCTGGTCTCGGGAAACGTCGAGATGTCGGACGTGTAACCCGTAACGTATATTTTCGGCGAGGCGGGCGTCGTCGTGTCCACTGCCAGTGCTTGCACCAGCTCTTCCCCGGCACCGCCCAGAAAACTGGCGTAGTTGATTGTCGGATCAATCACCAGTTCCCGGCTGTGATCGTACGGACCCAGCTCGAATCTCACCTCGTTCTTCGCGCTCAGCACGAAACCGCCGGCCACCGCGCGCCGCTCCGCCCCCTCCCCTTGATAAATCTCCGGCTTGCGCATTCTGAAATTCGCATCCGCCGCGTGCAGCACCAGGTCGCCGTTCGCGGCAATTTCGATCTTCCTCGCGCCCAGAATCTGGAAGGCCACCTGGCTCGGATCGCCGCCCGGTGAAACGATGAAATCGTATTCCAATTGCCGCTGGTCGCCGTGAAACAGCAGGTCCACGCCCGGATACACCTGCTCGCTCTTTACCTGCCCGTACAGCGCCACCCCTGTGTGCCACGCGCTCGGATTATTTCCGATCAGGTAGTTCACCTTGCCCGGCAATTCCTCCGCGCCCGTCATTTTCGGCGCGGGATTTGCCCCCAGCAGATCCATCCGCACCGGCGCGGATTCCGTCGCCAGGGCCTGGGCCTTCTGCACCGGCCCGTGCCATGGGTTGACCTTGCGAATTTCCTGCCCCACGAACACTGTCTCCGTCGGCTTCAGCAACATGGTGTAGCCGCTGCTGCGCGTCAGAAAACGCACGCTCGGAGCGCTCTGCCCCGCGTTGACTTCGAAGAACAACGGCACACGAATCGTGCTCGCCGCCGGCTTCTGCTTGTCGTGCGCGCGAACGCCAGTCGCCTTGGCCTGCTGCGGCGCCGCCTGCGCCGCCGCTTCCCCGCGCGGCAACGCGCTCGCCAGGTGCAGCGCCAGGCAAAGAATTAGCGAACTAAGGGCGAGGCTGAGACTTCGCCTGATAGACATGATTCCTCCGGCGGGAAACATTGCGGACACAAGTGCAAAACTTTGCGCACTCCCCGCTACCGTGGAGCCCGCGAGGGGATCCTGCTTCGCTTGATCGTGCTGTGCGTACAAGACTTATGACCAGACCGTTGCAACGCCTAACCAGGACCCTTCGGACGTTTAGGTCATGGTTGCAACTCGCAAGCCAGAGATGACTTTGCCGCAGGCCAAAACACCTCATACCGTCGCAGAATGCGACGCGCCGCGCTCAATTTCCCGCGCCTTCGGAATTTGCGCCGCAATTCTGGACTCTTGCTGGGGCCGATCTTGCCGTGCGGGGAATACGCAGCAGATTCTGTAACCGCGCCGCCCGATGCGTCAAGCAGAAATTTTCTTTGCCGTTGAATTCACCCGAGCACTTCACTATCATTCCGCACTCTGCGCCCGTCTTCACTCCGCAGCGAGATGCCCAACGCTTCCGCTGATTCCGCGCAACCCAATTCATCCGACGGCTCGCGCCTTCGCCAGATCGGTTTCCTTCCGCTGCTCGCCATCTTTTACGGCTACACCGCCGGCGGCCCCTTCGGCTTCGAAGGCATCTTCCACGATTCCGGTCCGGGCATGGCCTTGGTGTTTCTCGCCTTCGTGCCGTTTTTCTGGAGCATCCCTATCTCTTTCGCTTCCGCCGAACTCAACAGCCTGCTTCCGGTGCAAGGCGGCTTCTACCGCTGGAGCCGCGCGGCCTTCGGCGACTTCTGGGGGTTTCAGTGCGGCTGGTGGAATTGGACCGGCACGTTCCTGTTGAACAGCCTCTACGGCGTGCTGGTGATGGATTACCTCAGCATTTACCTTCCCTGGCTCACGGGATATTCGAAGTGGGCGGGAGCGTGCGTCGTGCTGATCGTGCTCGCTTACCTGAACGCGCGCGGCATTCAAGTCGCGGGCTGGCTTTCCGTCGCGCTGCTCGTGGCCGTGCTGGTTCCGGTCACCTGGCTGTGCAGCGTGTCTCTCTTTCATCTGCACTACAACCCGGTGACGCCGTTCGTTCCGCCCGGCGCGCCCTTCGGCAGCGTGTTCGGCAAAGGCCTGGCCCTCGCCATGTGGAATTACGCAGGCTACGAGCAGCTTTCCAGCACCACCGGCGAGATGAAAAATCCGCAGAAGACTTTCGTGCGCATCCTGGCCTGGAACACGCCCATGAACGTGCTCACCTACGTCGTCCCCACCACGCTCGCGCTCGCCGTGCTCGGCAACTGGCAAGATTGGAAGACGGATTACATCGTCACCGCTTCGCGCCTCATCGGTGGCCCCGCGCTGGGCGCCGCCATGCTCATCGCCGCGATGATCGGCACGCTCTCGCTCTCCAACAGCACCATCCTCTACACCACGCGCGTCCCCGCGACCATGGCCGAGGACGGCTACCTGCCTGCATGGCTGGGCAGGATTCATCCGCGCTATGGCACGCCCGTGCGGGCTATCGTGGTTTCCACCGTGGTTTATTGTTTGCTCGCGAAGTTTGATGTGGAGGATATGGTTAACATCTACATCTGGACGCGCATCGCCACGACCCTGCTCACGCTCTTCGCCGCCTGGCGCATGCGCCGCAAGCTGCCGGACGCGCCGCGCAGCTTCCGCATTCCCGGCGGCACGCTGGGCCTGGCCTACATCCTGATTTTTCCGGTGATTTTGTGCGTGCTGAAGGTCGCGCAGAGCGAGGACTACGTCTGGCGCTACGCGCCGCTGCTGCTAGCTTCCGGGCCGCTCGCGTACCTGCTGCTGCGTTACGCGTTCAAACTGAAACCTGCCGTTGAAATTTCGCCCGGCGCTTGAAAAGCCAAATGCTCTAACGCAGAGTTCACAGAGGAAAAAAGAGAACGCAGAGAAACCTTTCTAGAAATGAGCTACGGAGTGGAGCAATAATCCTCTCCGGGTTTTCTCGGTGTTCTCTCTTTCCGTTCTCTGTGTTCTCTGTGTTAAATCTTTCCCAGCGCAACCCCCGCAAAACTACTTCGTCGCCCCGATTTTCTCCGACACCGTCTTCGCCTGCAGGAATAGCAGCAGATAATCCTGCCCGCCGGACTTCGAATCCGTTCCGGACATATTGAACCCGCCAAACGGGTGCGCGCCGACCATCGCCCCGGTGCACTTGCGATTCATGTACAGGTTGCCGACGTGAAATTCCTCTTCCGCGCGCGCGATTTTCGCCGCGTTCTGCGAATACACCGCGCCGGTCAGGCCGAATTCGCTGTCGTTGGCCATGGAAAGCGCCTCGTCGAAGTCCTTGGCCTTGCTCACCGCCAGCACCGGGCCGAAGATTTCCTCCTGGAAGATGCGCGCCTTGCGATCCACGTCCGCAATCACCGTCGGCTCGATAAAAAATCCGTCTCCCTCGGCGCGTTTTCCGCCCGCCACCAGCCGCCCTTCTTTTTTGCCCTGGTCAATGTAGCCGAGAATCGAGGTCATCGCCGCCTTGTTGATCACCGGACCCATGTAATTCGCGGGATCCTCCACCGGCCCGACTTTGATTTTCTTCACGCGCTCGACCAGCTTACCCAGGAATTCGTCGTAGATTTTTTCGGCCACAATCGCGCGCGAGCACGCCGAGCATTTCTGTCCCTGGTACCCGAAAGCCGAAAGCGCCACGCCCTCGACGGCCGCGTCCACGTCCGCCTCTTCGTCCACCACGATCGCGTCCTTGCCACCCATTTCCAGCACGGTACGCTTCACCCACACCTGGCCCGGCTGGGTCTTGGTGGCCTGTTCGGCGATGCGCAGTCCGGCCTCCTTGGAGCCGGTGAAGGCGATGAAGCGCGTCTTGGGATGCGTGACCAGCGCTTCGCCGGCGCTGCTGCCCGGCCCGGTGAAGAAGCTCACCACGTCGCCCGGCACCCCCGCCTGGTACAAAATATCCACAAAGATCGCGGCGATGGTGGGCGAATCGCTCGAGGGTTTCACCACCACGGTGTTGCCGGTGACGACGGACGCAAGCGTCATCCCGCCCATAATGGCCGCAGCGAAATTCCACGGCGGAATCACGATGCCCACGCCCAGCGGAATATATTTCAAGTAATTTTTCTCGCCGCGGAAGGGCGTCAATTTTTGCGGCGCGCCCAGGCGCAGCGCTTCGCGGCCGTAGTATTCACAGAAATCAATCAGCTCGGCAATGTCCGCATCGGCCTCCGGCCAGGTCTTGCCGATTTCGTGGCACAGCCAGGCATCCAGCTCGTAGCGCCGCTGGCGCAGGATGTCCGCGGTGCGATAAACGCAGGCCACGCGCTCTTCCACCGGCACGCGCTTCCAGCGCCCGAACGCCTCATGGGCCTTCTCCACGGCCTGGTTCGCCATCTCCACGGTGGCTTTCTGGAATATGCCGATCACTTCGCTGGGATGCGAGGGGTTGGAGGACTTGATTTTGTCGGTCGTGGTGATGCGCTCGCCGCCAATCGTCAAAGGGTACTCGCGGCCAAACATCCCGCGCACCCGCGCCAAAGCCTCTTCCATGGCCTTGCGGTTCTCAGGCTTGGTGAAATCAATAAACGGCTCGTTGGCAAATTCGCCGCGCTGCAGATTGACAGGGACACTGGCGCCCCCGGGCGCAGGCGTGCTACCGGTTGTGGCGGTGGATGTCATAGTTTGTGCCTCGGATTCATTCTAGCGCCGCCCCACTTGCCGGCACAAGGCGCTCCGAGCGCGCGGCACTGTCCAGCATTTCTGTGGAAAGGGGGTCTTTGGGGTGTCGGGCGTGAGTGTTGTTTCCGACATGGATTTGTTCCGCCGCTAGCTCGTGGCAGCCCAGGACCTGTTCGCTGTGCGCGGCATGCACACAGACGGGAAAGCGGACCCGAGAGCGCCGCAGGGGCCGGAAAAGACCTTGCGCTAAGTTTGCGGTGCGTAAGAAGAGGGAGGGCGGGGACGATGTTGCGACCAAAATTAGCGATTGATTATGAAAACTTTGTTGATAGGGAAGGAGTTGAGGTAGTTTCCGATTTCCGGACAGTAGCGATTGACGGGGCGTGGCCGGCGAAGGCGGGTGGGGATGCGCGGGCGGGGTTGCGCGGTTCGCGGAATGCGCGTTGGAGGCGCTGGCGGGCGTTTTGGGCGGGATTAGAATGGGGTGCGGTTGTTTGTTTTCAGTGGGTTGCGTCATTTTCTAATCCCGGAATCCGCGATTAGAAATGCGCGGAGGGGTGAAGTGGAGGTGGCGAAGGGCGGCCCGGGGAGGGCGAGAGGCGGAAGCGCGAGCAAGCCTGGGCATGCGTCCTCCTTAGGCGGGCCGTAGAAGCGCCCGACTGATGATAACACAGTCAGTAAGGGAACAAAAGGGAATTATGCTGTAAACAGGGTTCTCTTCTGACCGCGCGCGTACGTTATTCGAAGACCGACGGGATGCGCCAGCCGCGAATGCTCACGGCGTTTGCTCGAGTGCCTTAGCGGTGCTGGGCCAACCGCTCAACCGATCCATGCCGGCAAGGTCCCACGCCAGGAAGCTGATCACGTCCGCGAACGGACCCGCCGCTGGCCCTCGACGGAATACCACGTGGAAGCTGCCGTTGCTTACTCCTTCGACGATACAGGTACTCGCATCCAACTCGTAAGTTTTTCGGCCGTTGACGGACTTGTCCTGCTCCTTCGTGGGCATGGACCAGAAACCAGCCGCTGCGACCATCTGCAAGAACTTTTGCGCATCCGCACGGGAGATCTCACGTTGTATTCTCGTGGCGGCGGTCGGTGTGCCAGTTTGCTTCGTGGCTGCGACGGTCCCGCTTCCATCGGGATTCAACGATAGGCGAACCGCTAGCACGTATCCTCTTTGCCCCGAAAGCCAGTCCAATCTATAAGCGACAACACCGTGATCTTGTGCCGCTGAAAGGAGGGAAGGCTCTCCGATGGACCTCAGATATGAAGAAAAATAATCAGAAAAGCCATCAACGGCGCCCGCCGGGAAATAGGCTGCCGTCTGAGTTGCGGGAATCGAACGACTCTGAAGAGAGCTCTGCCCCATGTCTGAGCACACAAAGGACGGCGCGATGCACAGGGCCGCGATCGCTGGGACCCGCGCAATCCTATGGAGTTTGAAAAGCATCCCTCGCCCTTTATGGTATTTAAGTACTTAATTACAGGACAATATACCCGAGAACGATGCGCCTGACACTCCACATATTGACGCTATCTGAGGGGAGTCCAACTGCCCTAGCGTAGCCGGATGCTGCTGCGCTGCGTGCCGCCATTCCATGGCCCTGTCTGAAAGGTACCGAAACTTGAACCTATCGGCGTCGTGACGTAGATGGGAATTGGTACGGCGGCCGTCCGATCCCGCAAGAACTGAATTATGACTTGCGATACCGGGCGCTTGTGCCAAATCGCCACATGACGCCAACTCGTACCCGAAGAGGCTGCCGCAGGTGAGCGCCAGCAGGGAGGCGCCTGGAGCGCTTTACTTTTGCTGGGCTGTGAGGCTTTATATCTGTGGAGCCAGGAGGCGTCATGACTACGAAACTGGTGGTGCTGATAACCGGGGCGAGCACGGGATTCGGGCGGCTTTTCGCCGAGACTTTGGCGCGGCGGGGGCATACGGTCTTCGCCACCATGCGCGATCTTGCGGGGCGCAACGCGCGCAACGCGGCGGAGATTCGCGCGCTCGGTGAAAAGGAATCGCTGCCGCTGCACGTGCTGGAGCTGGACGTGACGGATGACGCGTCGGTCGAGCGGGCGGTGCGCGCGGCGCTCGAGCGCGCCGGGCGCCTGGACGTAGCCATCAACAACGCGGGCTATCCGGTGATGGGAATTAGCGAGGCCGTGACCACCGAGCAGGCCCGGCAGATCATGGATACGAATTTTCTGGGGCCGGCGCGGGTGAACCGCGCGGTGCTGCCGCAGATGCGGCGGCAGCGCAGCGGCCTGCTGCTGCACATCAGCAGCGGGGCGGGCCGCGTGGTGATTCCCACGATGGGCTTTTATTGCGCCAGCAAATTTGCGCTCGAGGCGCTCGCGGAGACCTATCGTTACGAGCTGGCGGCGCAAGGGATTGATTCGGTGATCGTGGAGCCCGGCGCGTATCAGACCCCGATATTCGGCAACCTGGTAAAGGCAGCGGACACCGCGCGCGCGGACAGCTACGGCGCGGTGGGACAGATTCCCGCGAAAATGGAGAGCGCGCTGACGGGGATGGCGGGAAACGCGCAGGAAGTCGCCGACGCCGTGCTGCGGATCGTGGAAACTCCCGCGGGAAAGAGGCAGTTGCGCTATCGCGTCAGCGCGTCGAGCCTGGGCGTGGACGAAATCAACAGCGTGTGCGCGGCGGTGCAAGCGACGCTGCTGGAGGCCGTCGGACTGACGGCGGAAACCACATTCGTCGCTGGCAACGCGGCCGGCGCGCCGGCAGCAAGCGGCGCCGCGGACTGAGCTTCGTTGCGGCACGCGGCGCGGTTTGGGTTGCGGTTGGGTTGAGGCGCGAACTATAATCGCGCGCCGGTTCGTGCGGTATTTTTGCATTGAATAGGAGCGACTGTGCCGATTGGAACTGCGGTGCACGAACGAACGTTCGCGCTGTGCGAGAGCATGAATTTCCGGGAGTGGTCCGGATATTACGCGGTGAGCGCGTACGAAATGCACCACGACCACGAATACAACGCGATCCGCAACGCCTGCGCCTTGATTGACGTGACACCGCTGTACAAGTACCGCATCGGAGGCAAGGACGCGACCAAGTTCGTGAACCGGGTGATCACGCGGGACATTAACAAGGTGGCCGTGGGGCAGGTGATTTACTGCTGCTGGTGCGACGAGCAAGGGAAAGTGATTGACGACGGCACGATTTCGCGCCTGAGCGAAAATTCCTACCGCTGGACGGCGGCCGATCCCAGCATTCGCTGGTTCCACCAGAACGCGCTGGGGCTGGACGTGCAGATCGAGGACATTTCGGACAAAGTGGCGGCGCTCGCGCTGCAAGGGCCGACTTCGGGGCGCTTGCTGAAGCAGGTGGCGGAGGCGGACATCGCCAACCTGAAATATTTTCGCGTGACGCGCGGAAAAATCGGCGGCGTGGAAGTGGATATTTCGCGCACGGGCTATACCGGCGACCTGGGCTACGAAATATGGATTCCCTGGAACGAGGCGCCGCGGGTGTGGGACGCGCTGATGGCGAGCGGGCAGCCGTTCGATCTGCATCCGGCGGGGATTATCGCGCTGGACGTGGCACGGATCGAGGCGGGACTGATCATGCTGGAAGTGGATTACACCAGCAGCAAGCGCGCGTTGATCGAAGCGCAGAAATATTCGCCCTACGAAATCGGGCTGGGCAAGATGGTGGATTTGAAGAAGGAGTATTTCATCGGGCGCGAAGCGCTGGAGGCGGAAAAGGCGCGCGGCACCAGGCGGCTGCTGATGGGCCTGGAGGTGCATTGGGAGGACGTGGAGCGGCTGTACGACGCGGTGGGGCTGGGGCCGCAGGTGCAGAGCACGGCATCGCGGGCGCACGTGCCGGTGTACCGCGGCGGATTGCAGATCGGGAAGGCGACTTCGACGACCTGGTCGCCCACATTGAAGAAGATGATCGCCCTGGCGAGCCTGCAGCGCGAGCATGCGGCGGCCGGCACGGAATTGCAGATGGAATTGACGGTGGAAGCGGTGCGGCACAAGGTGCGCGCGACCACTCGGGAATTGCCTTTCTTCAGTCCGCCGCGCAAGATGGCCACGCCGGTAACATAACGCGGACGGTGAGCGACGGCGCGGCGGCCGTTGCTGCTGCGTGATGATTCTAGCGGGAGGCTTTTGTTGAAGACAGAACGGGCGACGGGTGCTGCCGCAGCGCTTACGGTATTGCGAAACGCGGGACGGATGCCAGCGCAACGGCCACGGCGCCTGCCTGCAGGCGGCCGCTACAGTAACCAATATCTGCGGATTTTCCTTCCAGTGTTTTTTCTACTTGCGAGCGTGACGACCGTGCATGCACAGGATGACAGGGCGAAGTGTCCGCCAGTGGCGCGGGTGGACGACGTGGTGGAGACGATCCACGGAACCGTGGTGCACGATCCGTATCGTTGGCTGGAGGACCAGAACAGCCCGGAGACGCGCGCGTGGATCAACGCGGAAAACACTTGCACGCAGGCGGTGCTGAGCAAGCTGGCGGGACAGGACGCTATCGCGAAACGGCTGGGAGAATTGATCAAGGTGGACACCATCGGGCTGCCGACGGAGCGCGGCGGGCGATATTTCTACGCGCAGCGCGCGGCGGGGCAGGATTTGTACGTGCTGTACATGCGGCGGGGAGCGAAGGGCGCGGAGGAAGTGCTGGTGGATCCGGCGACGATGAGCGCGGACCACACCACCAGCGTGCACTTCACGGGATTTTCGGATGACGGAAAACTGGCGGCGTACGGAGTGCGCAAGGGCGGCGAGGATGAGGTTTCGCTGCATTTCATGGATACCGACACGCGCAAGGAGCTTGCGGACGTGCTGCCGCGGGCGCGCTACATTTCCGGGCCGCAATTCACGAAGGACAAGAGCGGGTTCTATTATTCCAAGCTGGTGGACGAGGGGCCGCGGGCTTATTTCCACAAGATGGGAACGGACCCGGCGCAGGACCGCAAGATTTTCGGCGACGGTTACGCGCGGGACAAGATTCTGGCCGTGGATGTATCCGAGGACGGGCGTTATTTGCTGCTGACAGTTTTCTACGGGTCGGCGTGCGACCGCTCGGAAGTGTATTTCCAGGATTTGCAGAGCGGCGGGCCGATCGTGCCGGTGGTGAATACGGTGGATGGATGTTTTCAGGGCGCGATCGCGGGCGACACTTTGTACCTGGAGACGAACTGGAAGGCTCCGAAATGGCGGCTGGTGGCGGTGCCGCTGGCGACGCCCGCGCAGGAGCATTGGAAGGAAATCATTCCGGAGGGCGAAGCGCGGCTGGAGGATTTCCGGCTGGTGAGCGGGAAAATCGTGGCGCAGTATTCGCATAATGCCGCGTCGGAATTGAAATTGTTCCAGGCGGACGGAGCGGCGGCCGGAGGAATTGACCTGCCGCAACTGGGAACGGTTTCCGGAATCACGGGGCGGTGGAAAGAGAGCGAGGCGTTTATTTCGTTCCAGTCGTTCGCGATCCCGGCGATGGTTTACCGCTACGACGTGGCGCGGCGGAAGCTGGAAACCTGGGCGAAGCCGGCGGTTCCGGTGGACGCGAACGAGTTCGAGGTGAAGCAGGTCTGGTACGAATCGAAAGACAAGACGCGCGTGCCGATGTTCCTTTTTTACAAAAAAGGATTGAAGCTGGACGGCGCGAACCCGGCTTTGATGACGGCGTACGGCGGATTCGATTTGAGCGAGACGCCGCAGTTTCGCGACGACGCGGTCATCTGGGCGGAGCGCGGAGGGGTGTTTGCGCTGCCGGCGCTGCGCGGAGGCGGCGAATTCGGCGAGGCGTGGCACAAGGCGGGGATGCTGGAGAAAAAGCAGAACGTGTTCGACGATTTTTTCGGGGCGGCGGAGTGGCTGATCGCAAACGGCTATACGCGCGCGGACAAGCTGGCGATCACCGGACGGAGCAACGGCGGGTTGCTGATGGGAGCGGCGATGACGCAGCGGCCGGACCTATTCGGCGCGATCGTGTGCGGGTATCCGCTGCTGGACATGGTGCGCTACCAGAAATTTCTGGTGGCGCGATTCTGGGTGCCGGAATACGGGTCGTCGGACGATGCGAGCCAGTTCCCTTTTCTTTACGCGTACTCGCCGTATCACCACGTGGTGCAAGGGACGAAGTATCCGGCGGTGCTGTTCATGACCGGAGACAGCGACACGCGAGTGGCGCCATTGCATGCGCGGAAAATGACGGCGGAGATGCAGGCGGCGCAGGGCGGGGACAAGCCGATTTTATTGTTGTACGACACCAAGCTGGGGCATAGCGAGGGGCGCCCGGTGAGCAAGATTATTGAGGAGGACACGCAGATTATTGGATTTTTGATGTGGCAGGTCGGGATGAATGGGAATTGAGGATTTGGCGGCGGCGTTTCTGCGCGCGAGATTGCGGGAACTTCCGGGGCTGAAGCCGTGCCCCGCGAGGATTATTGTGGTTATGGTCGGGGCGAGTTGCATACTTTGCAGGTGATGGGATGCGATTTGAAATCATGGAGGCATGGATGCTTGGGATGACGCGAGTGGCAGTGATAGCCGGAGCGCTGGGGTTGGCGATGGCGGCCTTCGGGGCGGTGAGCGCGGCGAGCGCGCAGACGGCGGCGGCGCCGATACGGCTGAGCGTGGACGCTTCGCAGGCGCCGCAGAAGATTCTGCACACGCACCTGGAAATACCGGTGCAGGCCGGGCCGCTGACTTTGTACTACCCGGAGTGGATTCCCGGGGAGCACATGCCGGACGGACCGATCATTCAGGTGGCGGGAATGAAATTCAGCGGCGGGGGAAAAGCGATCGCGTGGCGGCGGGACCTGGTGGAGATGTTCTCGATTCATCTGGACGTGCCGGCCGGAGTAAGCACGCTGGACGTGGATTTCGATTTTCTGCTGTCGGGTACGGCGGCGGGATTTTCCGCGGGCGCGTCGGCGACGGCTTCGCTGGACGTATTGAGCTGGAACCAGGTGCTGCTGTATCCGAAGGGGTACACGGCGAAGGAGGTGTTTTTCGTGCCGAGCCTGCGGCTGCCGGAGGGCTGGAAGTTCGGCACGGCGCTGCCGATTGCGAAGCAGGACGGGGCGACGATTGATTTCGAGCCGGTGGCGCTCAATACGCTGGTGGATTCGCCGGTAATTTCGGGGCGGTATTACCGCGCGATTCAACTGACGCCGGGGCAAAAGCCTTCGCACGAGATTGATATTGCGGCGGACAGCGCGGCGGCGCTGGCGATGACTCCGGACACGCAGCTGGAATTGCAGAACCTGGTGGCGGAGGCGTACGCGCTTTTCGGAGCGCGGCACTATCGTGATTATCATTTTCTGCTGACGCTGAGCGACGACGTGGCGCACTTCGGACTGGAGCATCATGAATCGAGCGACGACCGGACGGAGGAGCGCAGCCTGATTGACGACGGGGAACGGGTGGAATTCGCGTCGCTGCTGCCGCACGAATACGTGCATTCCTGGAACGGCAAGTACCGGCGGCCAGCGGGACTGGCGACGCCGGACTATCAGCAGCCGATGAAGGACGATTTGCTGTGGGTGTACGAAGGGCTGACGGAATATCTGGGCGAAGTGCTGACAGCGCGCAGCGGGCTGCAGTCGCCGGAAGAGTGGCGCGAGGATTTTGCGTCGCTCGTGGCGCACTACGAGCACCGGCCGGGGCGCGACTGGCGCCCGCTGCAGGACACGGCGGATGCGGCGCCGTTTCTCTACGATGCGGTAAACGAGTGGTCGAACTGGCGGAGAGGAACGGATTTTTACGAAGAGGGCGAGCTGCTGTGGCTGGACGTGGACGAAACCATCCGGACGATCACCAAGGACAAGAAGTCGCTGAACGATTTCTGCCGGATTTTTCACGGCGGAGGGAACCGTCAGCCGGAGCTGAAGCCCTACACGTTCGAGGATGTGGTGGCCGGGCTGAACAGCGTAGCGCCGTACGATTGGTCGGAGTTTTTGCGGTCGCGGCTGGACGGCGTGGCGACGAGGACTCCCAACGAAGCGATTGAAAAGAGCGGGTGGAAACTGGTGTACAACGAACAGCCCAACGAGATGGACGAGACAGCCGAGGCGCTGGGGCGGCGCGCGAATTTCGGCCTGACCGTGGGGCTGACCGCGTCGGACGACGGCGCGGTGGGCGACGTGATACACGACGGGCCGGCGTACAAGGCGGGCATCGGGCCGGGAATGAAAATCGTGGCGGTGAACGGAGCGCAATATTCAGCGGACACGCTGCGGGCCGCGATTGACGCGGCGAAGTCCGGAACGGCGCCGATCGAATTGATCGTAGCGAATGGAGCGCAGTTCAAGACGTATTCCGTGGACTATCACGGCGGGCTGCGTTATCCGCATATCGAGCGCGACTCGAGCCTGCCGGACTACCTAGGGGAGATTACGCACGCGCTGACGCAAAACAGCCCGGCCGCGACGGATTGAGGATGGCGAGTTCATGAAATTTCACCCGATTGCGATCGTGGGGATATTGCTGGTGGCGGGCGGGATTGCGGCGTTGATCCATCCGCAGGTGGCGATGCCGGCGAGAACGCAGGAAGTGCAGGTGGGGGCGGGCAAGGCGATTATCCAGACGCGCAGGATCGTGACGTTTCCGTGGCCGTTCAGCGCGTTGCTGATACTGGCCGGCGCGGGGCAAGCTTTCTTCACGTGCAAGGTGCAGTCGCGAGTTTAGCGTAGCGCAAAGGCGCCACGGATGAACGCAGATCAACACAGATAACTGCGATATTGAGTAAGGCTTGTGCTGCGGTCGTGGTTGGGCGCTCGCCGGTGCGCCGACACAAATTCGGCGCGACAATCTTCATGCGCGCGGCGCTGAAAATTCCTTCGCGCGCGCAGTTCCTTAGTAGCTGCCGTGGTCTATGTGCTCGCCTGTGTGAATCTTCCCTGCAAACCTGGAATACGTGAAAATTGTGTAGCTGACGGCGAGGGTCATGCCGATGAGCCACCAGATGAGGCCGATTTTCAGGCCGTAATCGGCGGCTTTGGCGTTGGCTACGGTGAGGTTATTGGCGATACCGGTGGTGGCGGGAAGCACGTTGGGATAGAGAGTGAAAGTGACGCTGGTCAACATGCCGACGATGTAAGCGGCGGAAGCGGCGAAGGCCAGGGCTTCCTGCCTGCCGCGCAGGAAGAGTTTCACAGCGAGCAGGCCGGCAATGGCCAGCACGGGAAAGACGAAACCGAAGGGATGGGCGCGGAAGCTGAGCAGTCCGCCGGGCACGAGATGAAAGCTGGTGAAAGTGACGAGGAGGGTGAGAGCGGCGACGAGCCACCAGAGAAGCGAAGCGGCGGCGTGGGCCCGGTCGGAAAGATCGTCGGCAGTGCGCCAGGCGAGCCAGAGCGCGCCGTGCAGGGCGAGGACCGCGAGCGCGGCGACGCCGATGAGAATCGTGTACCAATCGAGAATACCCGTTTGGCCAGCGGGCTGAAAGTTGGTCCAGAGAGGCTCGAAGAAGTTTCCGGCGGCGTCGAGCGGAACGCCGCGCACGACGTTGCCGAGGGCAGCTCCGAAGAATACGGCGAGCAGGATGCTGGCGACGGAAAAGACCGCGTCCCAGAATACGGACCAGATGTGGCCGCCGACGTGGCTGCGAAACTCGAGTGAGATTCCGCGGAGAATCAGGAGCCAGAGAACCATCATCAGGGGCAGATAAAAGCCGCTAAAGCCGGAGGCGTAGAGGGCGGGAAAGGCGAAATAGAGAGTGCCGCCGGCGGCGATTAGCCAGACTTCGTTGCCATCCCAGACGGGGCCGATGGATTGGATGAGGACGCGGCGTTCGTCGTCGGTGCGAGCGAGCCAGAGATGGAGGATGCCGACGCCGATGTCGAAGCCGTCGAGGACGACGTAACCGGCGATCATTACGGCGACGAGGCAAAACCAGATGGTGCCCATGGCGTCCCTTCCTTGTGCGCTAAGTCAGAAGCGAAGTCTAGCGCGCGATAAACCCGGCGCGGCGGCTCCGGCGCGAATGGCTGTCGTTGCGCCGCTGCAACGGTTACGTCAAAGGCGCCCGCTAGCGTTTTTCCGCAGACTCTGCAATCACAGCCGGTAATGATTCTCGAAACACCCACCGAACTGGATAGATCTGATGCACGAACACTGTTGAGCCACGGCTGCCCGGTTCGATGAAACCGAACCGGCCGCTACAAATTCAAGTGCTACCGCCGCGCCACGGCGTGGCTGGTTCGCTGAAACCGAACCGAGCACAGCAAATTCAAGTGCAAGCGACGAGCACATTAGTCCGCGGCGATCGCGGAAACGGGGCGCGCCTCGGTTGAGCCTTCCGGCGTTGGGCCTTGTTCGATTTCGCGATACATCAGGAACAGAAAAAGAATGCCGAGAATGGTGTACATGCCGAAAAAGCCGAGCAGCGTGAACCAGACGCTGCCTGCGGAAACCATGGGCGAGAATCCCGCGCCGGTGCGCATCAGGCCGTAGATCAGCCACGGTTGGCGGCCGACTTCGGCAGTCATCCAGCCGGCAGTATTGGCGATGAAAGGCAGCGGGAGAGCCAGCATGAGAGTCCAGAGCAGGACGCGCGAAGCGAACAGGGTGCCGCGCACGAGCTTCCAGGCGGCGAGCAGCAGGATGGCGATGAAGATGGTGCCGAGACCGACCATGATGTGATAGCTGAAATAGAGGAGGGCGATATTGTCGGGCCAATCTTCGCGGGGAAATTCATCGAGGCCTTGGACGGTGGCGGTCCAATTGCGGTAGGTGAGAAAGCTGAGGGCGCGCGGAACAGAGAGAGGATTATCGAGGCGCAGCTTGGGGACATCGGGCTGCCCGATGAGGGCGACGGGAGCGCCGGCTTCGGAGTGGAACAGGCCTTCCATGGCGGCGAGAGTGGCGGGCTGATGGGCGGCGACCATCTTGCCCTGGCCGTCACCGGTGGGAAAGAGCTGGAGGAGCGCCGCGACGACGCCGACGGTGACGCCGACACGGACGAAGATCCTGCCGAAGTTTTCGTGCTGCCGCGAAAGGATGTAGTACGCGCCAATGGCCGCCATGGTGAAGCAGCCGGTCTGCGCGGCGCCGACCATGGTGTGCGCGTATTGCCAGAAACCCCAGGGATTTCCGAGCAATGCCCAATAACTTTGCAGCTCGAAGGAGCCGTGGGGACCGGGGCGGAAGCCGACCGGGTGTTGCATCCACGCGTCGGTGAGGACGATGAGGTAGCCGGAAAGCCAGGAGCCGATGAACATCATCAGCGAGGAAATCCAGTGGAGGCGAGGGCCGAGACGCCTTTCACCGAACAGGAAAAGGCCGAGGAAGGACGATTCGAGGAAGAAGGAAAAGACGCCTTCCATGGCGAGAGTCTGGCCGATGACGCCGCCGGCGGATCTGGAGAATTGCGACCAGTTGGTGCCGAACTGGAATTCCATGGGGATGCCGGTGACGACGCCGAAGGCGAAACTGATGCCGAAGATCTTGGCCCAGAAACGAGCGGACTGATTCCAGACTTCGTCGCCAGTGCGCAGAGCGACGGTTTTCAGGATGAGAATGAGCAGGGCGAGGCCCATGGTGAGTTGCGGAAAGATGTAGTGGAAGGTGACCGTGAACGCGAACTGCAGACGGTGAACGGTGAGTGCGCTTTCCATGGGACCTCTTTGCCGGCGCTACATGGGTGCGAGGTGGAATCACGAGTGAAGCAAGCGCGGCCCCGTGAAGGTGAAGTTGACGCGATGAATGCGCGCGATGCGACGGCTGCCACGAACGCAACGCAAGCGCGACCGATTGCGCGGGGCTAGCACAAAATGCGAGAGCCGGACTTGCCGCGCAGACAGCTTACGCTTGGAAAACAAAACTGAAAGTGTGATCATCACACGTCTTCGTGACGACGGTCGCATTTTACCATATGGGAGGAATCATGAGGCGCGGCGCACGTCTGGCGGCGATTGCGGCAGTGCTGGCGGCGGGGCTGGGGGCGCAGGGGCAGGGTGCGGAGAAGCGGGCGATCACGTTCCAGGATTTGATTTTGCTGCACCGGGTGAGCGACCCGCAGATTTCGCCCGACGGGAAATGGGTGGCGTACGGCGTCTCCACGCCCGACCTGGCGGCGAATCACGCGGAGCAAGATATCTGGGTGGTAGCGACGGCGGGAGGAGAGGCGCGGCAATTGACGCGAGGCGGGAGCGACACGCGGGCGCGCTGGTCGCCGGACGGCAGGAAGCTTGCGTTTATTTCGGAGCGCTCCGGAACGCCGCAGATTTATTGGATCACGCTGGAGGGCGGCGAGGCGACGAGGCTGACTTCCCTTTCGACAGGCGTGGACAACGAGCTGTGGTCGCCCGACGGAAAGACGATGGCGTTCGTTTCCGCGGTGTATCCGGATTGCAAGGATGATGCGTGCAACGCGCAGCGCGACGCCGAGAAGGAGAAGAGCAAGGTAAAGGCGCGGGTTTACGAAAAGCTGCTGTATCGCCACTGGACGAGCTGGTGGGACGGAAAGCGCAGCCACCTTTTCGTGACGGCGGTGGATGGAAGCAGCGCGCCACGAGATCTGACGCCGGGAGCGAACTACGACGTGCCGCCGTTCAACGAGGGGGCGCCGGAAGCGATCGCGTTTTCGCCGGATGGAAAGGAATTGTGCTTCACGGCGAATACGGACAAGGACGAGGCGCGGAGCACGAACGGAGACCTCTTTACGGTGGAGGCGGCCGGCGAGAGCGAGGCGAAACGGATCACGACGAATCCGGGCAACGATTGGGGGCCGGCATATTCTCCTGACGGAAAGTGGATTGCGTATCGGGCGCAGTTGCAGGCGGGATACGAATCGGACCGGTGGCGACTGATGCTGTACAACCGGCAAACCGGGAACATCGTCAACCGGACCGAGGATTTCGACCGCAACGTGGAATCGTACGCGTGGACGCCGGACAGCGCGCAGATTTATTTCCAAGCGGAAGACAAGACGGAAATGCCGCTGTATGCGATTGCCGTGACGGCGGCGCCGGAAAGCGCGCCGAAGATGGTGATTGGCGCGGGATTCAACGGCGAATTCGACTTGAGCCGCGACGGGCGGACTCTAGTGCTGGGACGCACGAGCCTGACCTTGCCCGAGGAAATTTTTGCGGCGAACGGCGACGGCACGAATCTGCGGCAACTGACGCACCAGAACAGCGCGCTGCTAGCGCAACTGGAGCTGCGGGGAGCGGAACCGTTCTGGTTCGAGGGCGCGGAGAAGGCGCAGGTGGAGGGACTGATCATCCGGCCGCCGCATTTTGACGCGGCGAAGAAATATCCGGCGCTATTTTTGATTCATGGCGGCCCGCAAGGGGCGTGGGACGACTCCTGGGGCTATCGCTGGAACCAGCAGGTGATGGCCGCGCCGGGATACGTGGTGGTGATGATCAACCCGCGCGGGTCCACGGGCTACGGGCAGAAATTCACGGCGGAGATCAGCCGGGACTGGGGCGGGAAAGCTTACGAAGATCTGATGAAGGGGCTGGACGCGGCGATCGCGAAGTATCCGTTCATTGACGGCACGCGCGTGGGCGCGGCGGGGGGATCGTACGGCGGATACTTGATTGACTGGATCGCGACGCATACGGACCGGTTCAAATGCCTGATCAGCCACGCGGGGCCGTACGACGAAGTGAGCATGTACGGCGCGACGGAAGAATTGTGGTTTATGGACTGGGAGTACGGCGGGCCACCGTGGTCGCATCCGGAGCTGTACAAGAAGTGGTCGCCCAACGAGTACGCGGCGGCGCTGGGAAAATACAAGACGCCGACGCTGGTGATCGGGGGCGAGCTGGATTTTCGCGTGCCGTACAATCAGGACCTGGAATTTTTCACGGCGCTGCAGGTGCAGGGAGTGCCGTCGAAGCTGATGATTTTTCCGGACGAAGGACACTGGGTGCTGAAGCCGCAGAACAGCGAGCTGTGGTACAAGACATTTCTGGATTGGCTGGGAACGTATCTGAAGTAGCGCGCGGAAAAAGGAAAGAGGCGGACGATGCGTCCGCCTCCCGCCGGTTTTCAAGTTTGCGAGCGATTAGCGGAACTGAATCGCCTTGGTTTGGCCACCGAATTCAATCTGGACGACGCGGTCCGATTGAAGCAGGACTTCGGATTGGCGAGCTTTTTGGGGAAGGTCAATCCACTGGAACGGAACAGAAGCGACGACCTTGCCGTCTCCCGCCCGGCGGATGGTGATTTGATTGTCGCTGTCCTTGGTCTTGAGATTGTACGAGCCGGCCGGCAACTGCTGGGCGCCGATGGCGACCGGATGATCCACGACCAGGGGGATGGTGTCCGTGCGTGCCCAGAGCGGCAGGGTGAGGCCCAGAGCCGCGACTAGTGTAAGACAGGTTTTTGTGCCGATTTTCATTTGGTCTCCCATTCAATAATGCAATTTCCGCAGAAATACGAACGAGTAACACTCACGCTACTGCGGACGCAGGCGCGCACGTGAAATACAGTAGCGAACGCGCCCACTATTGAAAGATGCGAGGCTGGCGAGGATGGTTTCGGTTTTGTGCGACGGCAAGTCCTTGATTTAACGATACTTCGCGCGCGGGATAGATTTCGCACGAAGTGGTATATGCCGATTTTCGATTGTCGGTAGTTGTGCGGATTGACAGCGCGGCTGGCGGGTGACATCGTCCGGAGCATTCCTGCTGTGTGGAAAGTGCGATGCGGCGATGGCTGCAGATTCTGGCGGGCACGGCGGCGGGGCTAGCGACGACGATGGCGCTGGCGCCGCTCGGTTGCGCGGAGTCCTTCAACATTACCAGTGTGCCCTCGGGCGCGAACGTTGAGATCAACGGCGTGCTGGCGGGAACGACGCCCTTCCATACGGATTATCCCGGCGGTTATTTCCACAAGACGCATACGGTGTTCGGCACGCGGCTGGAACACGCCATGATTCTGCGGATTTCGAAGGAGGGGTACGCATCGCAGCAGATCACGATCACCGACGGGCCGTTCGAGTGGGTGGCGGTGAACGGGCGGCATCACGGGAATTATTTCGTGCTCAAGTCGGATCATTTCGAGATGAAGCTTACGCCGGGGTCGGAGATCAGCAGCGAGACGTGGCCGGGCGATGCGCACGTGGGGCCCATGCATCCGCACGGGGCTGCGACTGCACTGGTGAGTGACAGCGACGTGGCGCGCGCGACGGGAAGCGGCAGCGTGGCAATCGCGTCCGACCCCGCGGGAGCGGAGATTTATGTGGATGGACACTTCGTGGGGCAAACGCCCGCGACGTTGCATTTGGCGGGTGGCACGCACCGGATCGAATTGCGGGCGAGCGGAAAACGAGATTGGCAGCGGGATCTGGACGTGATGAAGGATAGCCAACTGACGTTGCATCCGGCGTTGGAGGCGGCGCAGTGAATTCGGGCGCGCAAACCGCGCGAAGTGGGCGGAGCAACCGCGTTGCGAAGGGCCGGCAACTGGTGCTTACTGGCGGCTAGCGAAGGAATAGGCGCGGCGCAGGTAGATGTCCAGTTCGGGCACGCGAAGAATCTTCAGGAACACTCCCAGCAGGACAATTCCCGCAGCGGTGACGAGGGTCAAGAGCAGCAGGGCGCCAGCCAAGTGCTGCCAGCGGATGAAATTTTCAAGCCAGCCGGAGAGGTAGTAGCAGGCGAGACCCGTGAGGCAGGAGGCGACTGCGGTTTTGAGGAAGAAGAGGAAGATGGCGGCGGAGTCCGGATTCCTGGTGCGGCGATTCAAGAGAACAAAGAGCACGATGGTATAGGCGACGATGCCGAGCGTGCTGGCCAGGGCCAGACCGAGATAATCCAACCGGTGGACCAGCAGCCAGTACACCGGAAGGCTCAGGACGGTGGTGAGCGTGCCGACGACGGCGGGCGTGACGGTATCGCGGGTGGCGTAGAAGCCCCGGGCAAAGATGTTCTGTGCGCCCCAGGCGAACATACCGATGGAGAAAACGGCCAGGGCGCGCGAGGTGGAAACCAGGTCCGCGCCGTGCAGGCGCGTGTGCGAAAAGACCAAGTAGGTAAGCGGCAGGCTCTGCGCGATGGTGAGCGCGGAGATGGGCACGAGCAGGAAGATCAGGGCTTTGAAGGTGGAATTGAGAATGCGGTTGAGGTCGTCGAATTTTTTCTCCGAGTAGAGCTGCGCGAGGATGGGGAAAGAGGCGATGCCGATAGCCTGCCCGACCAGGCCGAGGGGCACGCGCATCAAGGTCTTGCCGAAGCTGAGCCAGGTGATGGAGCCGGGCTGGAGATAGGAGCCGAACGCGCGGATGATCCAATCGTCCACAAAGGACAGGGAGAGCGCGAGCATGATGGGCACGGAGAGCTTCAGGAACATCCAGAATCCGGGATGGCGGATATTGAAGCTGGGCCAGAAAATGGCGCCGGCGCGATGGGCGCCATAGATTTGCAGGAGGAAATTACCGCAGATGGCGCCGGCGAGAACGCCGACTGCAAAACCAGTGATACCGATACGCGAGGCCAGCAGCACGCCGCCGAGAATGATGCCGACATTGTAGATGATGGGGGCGAGGGACGGTATGACGAAGCGGCTTTTGGCGTATTGCACAGCGCTGAGGATGCTGCCTTCATAGAAGCAAATCTGCGCGGGGAGCATCAGGCGGGTGAGGAAAATGACGCGGCCGCGTTCGGCGGGACTGAAGCCTGGGGCGATGAGCCGCACCAATTGCGGCGCGAAGATTTCACCTGCCAATACCAGCACGACCAGAACGCAACCCATCACGGTGACAACGGTGGAGAAAACGCGCCAGCCTTCGTCTTCGCTTTTTTCCGCGACGTACTTCGCGAATACCGGGATGAAGGTAACGCTGAGGGAGCCGCCGGAGATCAGATAATTCAGGAAATCGGGGAGGGTGAAGGCGGCGTAGTAGGCGTCGGTGACGGCATTCGAGCCGATCTGATGGGCGACGGTCCAATCGCGAAAGAAGCCGAGGATGCGGCTGAGCAGGACGCTGGCCATGACGATGCCGGTGGCCGCAGCGATGCGGCGGTGGAGGTGTGCGGTGGTCGTCACGGAGAATATGGTAGATGGAATGGAAGGTCGGGGGTAGAGGGTTTGCGGGGGGTGTTTCCGACGCAGGCAGAGTGACGATGGGTTGCGCCGCTGCAACGGCCAAAGCAAAGGCGCCCGCCTGCCCTTCGAGCCTGCCGCAGGCTCGAAGAGTGAAGAGGTTGCAGTTACAGAGTCAAAAGCGTAACCCGGGAGTGTGTTGCCGCAGAGTGTGACGCCGACTCTGCTGGGTCTATTCGAATGT
The DNA here is from genome assembly GCA_049300435.1 of Candidatus Acidiferrales bacterium. Taxonomy (GTDB): domain Bacteria; phylum Acidobacteriota; class Terriglobia; order Acidiferrales; family UBA7541; genus Palsa-295. The sequence goes on from JBAQJS010000089.1 coordinate 35,738, forward strand.
TTCCTCGTGCGCGGCGGTTGCGATGGGGTGCTCGGGGAGCTGGACCGGTTCGCGGGGCGGAGTTCCGTCCGGGGCGGCGCGGAGATATTGCACGGGCCAACTGACGGGAAAGCCGAGTTCGCGGGCGACCGCGAGAGGCCAGTAGGGCTGGCGGAGAAATTCGCGGGCGAGGATCACTAAATCGGCCTTGTCGGCATCGAGGATGCCATCGGCCTGACCGGGCTCGGTAATCATGCCAACCGCGCCGGTGAGGATTCCAGCGCTCTGCCGGATGCGGTCCGCAAAGGGGACTTGATAACCCGGACCGACGGGAATCTGCGCGCCGGGGACCATGCCGCCCGACGAGCAGTCAATGAGATCCACGCCAAGCGGGCCGAGAAGCTCGGCGAGGGCGACGGATTGGTCCACGTCCCAACCGCCGGGCACCCAATCAGTGGCGGAAATGCGGACGAATAAGGGATAGCCGGCCGGCCAGACGCGGCGGATCGCCGAGACGACTTCACGCAAGAGGCGAGTGCGATTCTCGAAGGAGCCGCCGTAGGAATCGGTGCGCTGGTTGGCCAGAGGCGAAAGGAACTCGTGGAGCAGGTAGCCGTGCGCGGAATGGATTTCGATGACTTTGAAGCCGGCGCGCAAGGAGCGAGCGGCGGCGTCCGCGAAAGAATGGACCACGCCCTGAATGCCCGCAACGTCGAGAGCCTGAGGCAGTGCATAGGTATCGGAAAAGGCGATGGCGCTGGGAGCGACAGGCTCCCAGCCTCCTTGCGATTCGGGGATGAAGCCGCCCGCGACCCACGGCTGCCGGGTGCTGCCCTTGCGGCCGGCGTGGGCGAGTTGGATGCCGGGCACCGTGCCCTGCGCGAGCAGAAAGCGAGCGATGCGCGAGAGGAACTCGATGTGTTCGTCCTTCCAAATGCCCAAATCGTGGGGACTGATGCGTCCTTCGGGCGAGACGGCGCAGGCCTCGGTGAGGATCAGAGAGGCGCCGCCGACGGCGCGACTGCCGAGATGCACCAGATGCCAGTCGTTGGCAAAGCCATCGGTGCTGGAGTACTGGCACATGGGGGAAACGACGACGCGGTTGCGGAGCAGGACGTCGCGAATCTGCAATTCATCGAATAGGTTCATGGTGGATTGGATGTAGGCGCCAGCGAAAAAGTGGCAGAAGTAAAGGCAGGCGCGTTTCGGGGCGGCCTAACGGGCATGTAGGCGGGTAAGCGCAAGCCGCGCGGCGCGCCCGTGAGCCCGGTCATCGCGCGATGCGCGACGGCGACGAATCCCCACGGTCAGAGGGTGACCGCGCAGAAGCTAGAATTTGAAGACGACGCCGGCGGAAGCCTTCGGGCTGTATTGATAGGTGTTGAAATATTGCGTGCCCATGGCGTCCGCTTCCACACGAATCGCCCAGCGAGGCTTAAAGGGCAAGTCCACACCGCCGCCGAACTCGTAGGCCAAAGCGTGCTGATTGCCGGCGGGAGTCTGTGGGGTGAAGTGGGAATAACCGACCAGGGCGTGCGCCCAGATTTCGATGCCCTTTCGCGCGGACCAGCGGAAACGCGGGCCGCCGCCGCCAAACAGGAACCAGGAGCTGACGGAGTCTTGAGTGCCGTGAGTGGCGGCAAACTCGCCGTCCAAGCCAAACCAGTCTTTGAAGTAATAGACCATGCTGTAATTGAAGCCGTTGGTATTTTCGGTGATATTCGGCAACTCGTAGAAGCGCAAGAACGTGTAACCGAGATAGGCCTGCCAGTTGTAGCTTTCAAACACGCTGGTGACGTCCTGCGGGGGTGCGGCAGCGGGCAGCAGCGAGAGGGGCGCGGAGGGCGCAAAGACTCCGGGAGCTGCATTCGCCGGGGCGGTGGAAAAAGGAGTAAGAGTTATGGCGGGAACGGCTGGAGAGGAATCTGCACTGGCCGGCACTGCAAAATAGGATGATGGCAGCAAAACAGAATTGGCGGCATTCGTCTGGGCGGCCGCGTGGATGGGCGCAAGAACAAAGAGTCCTAAAAGGAAAGCAATATACTTCATAGCGTGTTTCCCCCAGATGACGAAAAAAACGTCAAACGTACCCCCATAATTTGACCGAGAAGGGGTGCCCCTGTCCACACTAAATTAGCGAGGTGGGCGAAGACGGCAGCGTTTGGAGGGGTTGGATTTCTGAGTGTTTTCTAATCTTTCGGGGGCAAGGTGCAGCGACGGGATTGGTCCGGCGGGCGTGAATTATAGGTGGACGCGACGGCGAGAGCCCGCGAGTAGAAAGCGTCGGATAAGGGGTAGCGGATCGCAGGGGTAGTAAGCGATAGAGGCAAGCACGACTAAAAGCGAAAGCATCGCGGGGATTGCGGGTGTCCGGGACGGTGTTAACATCATTAGCGTGAAATCAAACGATGGGGTGTGTACGTTCGCGTCGCGCGACGACGCCCGGACGTGAGGACGGCTGTAAAAATTCTCTTCGTGCTGGGATTCGCGTTCTGCGCGAGTGGACTGATTTCTCCCGCAGTGGCCCTGGCGCTGGGACTGATTTTCGGATTCAGCTTCGTGCATCCCTACCAGGCGGAAGCCCGCGCAGGGACGAGGTATTTGCTGCAGGCGGCAGTGGTGGGATTGGGATTCGGCATGAATCTGCACGAGGTATTGCGCGCCGGGCGCAGCGGATTCGTTTACACCGCGATGAGCATCAGCTTCGCGCTGGCGGTGGGACTGCTGGCGGGACGATGGCTGGCGGTGAACAAGACGGCGTCTATCCTTATCACGGTGGGAACGGCGATTTGCGGCGGCAGCGCGATTGCGGCGGTGGCTCCGATCATTCATGCCGACCAGGAAGAGACGGCGGTATCGCTGGGAACGATTTTCATTTTGAACTCGATTGCGCTGCTGATTTTTCCCCCGCTGGGTTGGATGCTGCATTTGTCGCAACAACAATTCGGGCTGTGGGCTGCGCTGGCCATTCACGACACGAGTTCGGTAGTGGGCGCGACCGCGCATTACGGGGCGGTGGCGCTGACGGTGGGCACGACGGTGAAATTGACGCGGGCGTTGTGGATCGTGCCGGTTTCCGTGGGCGCCGCGCTGGTGCACCGCTCGAACACGCGGATTCAGTGGCCGTGGTTCATCGCGTTATTTTGCCTGGCGGCGGTGGCGAAAACTTACCTGCCGGGCTATTCAAGCGCGTGGCACGTGCTGAGCGTGATGGGAAAGTTGGGGCTGACGGCGACTTTATATCTGATCGGCACGGGAATTTCGCGCGCGACCGTGCGGCAGGTGGGAGTGCGTCCGATGCTGCAGGGAGTGCTGCTGTGGATCGTGGTGGGGGTCGGTTCCCTGTGGCTGATCAAGGCGGGATGGATTTCACTATAAGGATTTTGAATTTTTCGCGCGGGCGTTCGCGCGGAATTTCCCACGAACGACTGGACGCAGCCGCGAGGATTTTGCGAGCCGGCCTGCGCGGAATTGCATGACTGCAAGTCAGCCGCACACATGCTTCTTTCTTGTGACTCCCCGCGCGGACTTGTAGAATGCATCGGCTCCGGAGTTGATCCTGCGAGCGAGTGAACCACCCTCAAATTTCCATGGCGAAGAAATACGACGTGATCGTAATCGGCGGCGGGCATAACGGCCTGGTGAATGCGGCGTATCTCGCCAAGGCCGGCAAGAAAGTGCTGGTGCTGGAGAAGCGCTACGTGCTGGGCGGCGCGGCGGTGACCGAAGAAATCATTCCGGGATTCAAATTTTCGGTTTTTTCTTACGTGGTTTCGCTATTGCGGCCGGAAATTATTCGCGATCTGGACCTACCGCGGCACGGCCTGGAAATACTGCCGCTGGACGGCACCATGACGCCGATGCCGAACGGCGATTATCTGTGGCGGCAGAACGATCACGGCAAGACGCGGCGAGAACTGGAGCGGCACTCGAAGCTGGACGCAGAGGCGTACGAGGAATTCGGGAAGTCCATGGTGGCGATGTGCCGCTTCGTGAAGCCAATTCTGGCAATGATTCCGCCGGATCCGACGTCGCTCGATCCGCGCGACCTGAAGAAGCTGGCGTTCCTGGGCAAGCGGTTCCAGAATCTGGACGCCGAAGACAAATACAACCTGGTGCAGTTGATGACCATGAGCGCGGCGGATTTTCTGGACCAGTGGTTCGAGACCGACGTGCTGAAGGCCACGATGTCCGCCTCGGGAATCATCGGCACGTTTCTGGGGATCCGTTCGCCGGGGACGGCGTACGTGCTGCTGCACCATTACATGGGCGAGATTGACGGCGCGTTCCGCTCCTGGGGATTCAGCCGGGGCGGGACTGGGGCGATTTCCAACGCAATCGGGGATGCGGCGCGAGAAGCGGGCGTGGAGATTCGCAAGGAAGCGGCCGTTGCGAAGATTTTGATCAAGAACGGGGTGGCGCAAGGAGTGGTGCTGGAGGGCGGCGAGGAAATTCGCGCCGACATCGTATCTTCGAGCGTGGATCCCAACCTCACGTTTCTGCGATTCATCGAAGAGCGCGAGCTGCCGGGGGATTTTCTGGAGGACGTACGGCGCTATAAATTTCGCGGGTCATCAGGAAAAGTGAATCTGGCGCTGGACGGCTTGCCGGACTTCACCTGCCTGCCCGGGCCCGGCAATCATCTGCGCGGCGCGATTTCGATTTCCCCTTCGATGGAATACATGGAGCGGGCGTACGACCAGGCCAAGTACGGGGAATTTTCGCGGCGACCGTACATTGATATGGTGATTCCGTCGCTCACCGATCCGTCGGTGGCGCCTCCGGGAAAACATATTCTTTCCTGCTTCGTGCAGTATGCGCCGTACAAGCTGGCGTCCGGGACGTGGGACGAACAGCGCGAGGCCTTCGGCAACACTGTGATTGACACGATTACGCAATTTGCGCCGAATCTGAAAAACCTGATCATCGGGAAGCAGTTCATCACGCCGCTGGACATCGAGCGGCAGACGGGACTCACCGAGGGCAATATTTTTCAGGGCGAGCTGTCGCTGGAACAGCTTTTCTTCCTGCGTCCCGCGGCGGGCTGGGCGCGCTATCGCACACCGATCAAGAAATTGTACATGTGCGGCTCGGCGACGCATCCCGGCGGAGGAATCATGGGCGCGCCCGGACGCCTGGCGGCGCTGGAAATCCTGAAAGACGCGGGGAGAAGCTGAGCGTGGCGGCGCAACGCGACATTCTAATTTTGGGTGGCGGGCACAACGCGCTGGTGACGGCGTTCTATCTGGCGAAAAAAGGCCACAAGCCGCTGGTTCTGGAACGGCGCGGGATCGTGGGCGGCGCCGCGGTGACCGAGGAATTTCATCCCGGCTTCAAATGTTCGACGGTGGCGCATGCCGGCGGCCCGCTGCTGGCGGATATCGCCAAGGACATGCAACTGGCGCGGCACGGCCTGGAAACGCTGGAATCTCCGGTTCGGCTGTTCGCACCCGCGCCGGACGGCCGGGCGCTGGTGCTGCACACCGATGCCGCCGCGTCAGCGCGGCAGATTGACAATTTTTCGAAGAAGGATGGCGCAAAATATTTCGAGCTGTCCAAAGGGCTGGCGCGCGCCGGGGGCATCGCCCAGGAACTGCTGGAGCTGACTCCGCCGGTCATCGAAAAGCCGTCGAGCGAAGATTTGTGGAAGCTGCTGAAAATCGGGCGGCGGGTCCGCGGCCTGGGAAAAAAAGAAATGATGCAGCTGGTCCGCTGGGGGCCGATGGCCGTCGCGGACTTCGTGGCGGAATTCTTCGAGACGGATTTGCTGCGCGCGGCGATTGCGGCGCGGGGGATCTTTGGGGCATCGCTGGGGCCCTGGTCGGCGGGCTCGACGGCGTTGCTACTGCTGCGCGCCGCCGCCGACCCGCACCCCGCGGGAAATTCGGCTTATCCACGCGGCGGCATGGGAGCGTTGACGGCGGCGATGGCGGCGGCCGCGAAGGAAGCCGGCGCGGAAATCCGCACGGGCGCGGAAGTGGCGCAGATTTTAGTGAAGCACGGCACGGTGACCGGCGTGGCGCTGGCGAGTGGCGAGGAAATTGCGGCGAAGGCGGTGATTTCCGGAGCCGATCCGCGGCGGACGCTGCTGGGATTGCTCGATCCGGTGCATCTGCCGCCCAGCTTCGTGGTAAAGATGCTGAATTTCCGGAGCAACGGGGTGGCCGCCAAAGTGAACGTGGCGCTCGATGGGCTGCCGTCGTTCACTGCGCTGAAGCGCTCCTGCGACGGCAATGCCGCGCTGGCCGGACGGATTCAGATCGGGCCGGGGATTGATTATCTCGAACGCGCGTTCGATGATTCGAAGTACGGCGAGTTTTCGCGCGCGCCTTACCTGGACATTTCGATCCCTTCGATTCTGGATTCATCGCTCGCGCCGGCGGGCAAGCACGTGATGTCCATCTACATGCAGTTTGCGCCGTACAATCTGAAGACCGGCGGGTGGGAGCAGCAACGCGACGCGCTGCGCGATACGGTGATTGCGACGCTCGCAGAGTACGCGCCGGATTTCCCGGCGAAGATTCTGGCGGCGCAAACGCTGACGCCGGTGGACATCGAGGCGACTTACGGACTGACGGGTGGGCATCCGTTTCAGGGCGAACTGGCGCTCGATCAGATCTTCACGATGCGCCCGCTGCTGGGATGGGCGCGCTATGCCACGCCGGTGAGGGGCCTGTACCTTTGCGGCAACGGAACGCATCCTGGCAACGGGGTGACCGGCGCGTCCGGCCGCAACGCGGCGCGCGAAATCCTCAAGCAACTGCGTTAAACTCGCCTTTTATTTTTCGAGCATTCGGGGAAGCGCCGACTGGGAGCTTGACGCTGAGATTGGGCGGCGTGGCATCGAAGGCGCGGCGGTCCAGAGCTCGAGGTCCCCATTTGCGGCTAACTTTTCCGTTTGGACGAGGAAATTCGTGATGAGCACCGCCGGCAGGAAACATCAGAAGAGCATCGAGCGGGGACGCTTGCACGCGCTGCTGTCGCGCGAAGAACAAAAATTCGTGGACGAACGGCCGCTCTCCGCCGCGCTCTACGAGCGGACGCAACGCTCGCTGCTCGGCGGCGTGCCCATGAACTGGATGAAAAAGTGGGCTGGAAAGTTTCCGGTGTTCGTGGCGGAGGCGCGCGGCGCGCATTTTCAGGACGTGGACGGGCACGATTACGTGGACCTGTGCCTGGGCGATACCGGCGCGATGACCGGGCATTCTCCGGCGGCGGCCGCAGAGGCCATCGCGCGCCAGGCCAGACACGGAATCACGTTGATGCTGCCAACGGAAGACGCCGCATGGGTGGGGGAAGAACTCACGCGGCGATTCGGACTGCCTTACTGGCAATTTACGCTGACGGCGACGGATGCGAATCGATTCGCGATCCGCATCGCGCGCGAAATCACGCAGCGCAGCAAGATTCTTGTGTACAACTACTGCTACCACGGGACGGTGGACGAGACATATATCTCGCTGCACGACGGAGCTGCCGGGCCGCGCCGCGGGAACATCGGTCCGCCGGTGAATCCGGTGGAGACGACCCGCGTGGTGGAGTTCAACGACCTGGCGGCGCTGGAACGGGAACTGGCGCACGGCGACGTCGCGTGCATTCTGGCCGAGCCCGCGCTGACGAACATCGGCATCGTGCATCCGGAGCCGGGCTATTGGGAGAAGGCGACGGCGCTCGCGCGGAAATTCGGCACGCTGCTGATCATTGACGAGACGCACACGATCTGCACGGGGCCGGGCGGATACACGCATGCGCACGGGCTGAAGCCGGATCTCTTCGTGATCGGCAAACCGATCGCGAGCGGAGTGCCCGCCGCCACATACGGGTGCAGCGCGGACGTGGCCGAGAAAATATCGGAGAGGGTGTGGCTGGAGGATTGCGATACCGGAGGCATCGGCGGGACGCTCGCGGGAAACGCGCTATCGCTTGCGGCCATGCGCGCGACGCTCGAACATGTGCTGACGCCCGCGGCGTTCGCACACATGATTCCACTGGCGGAACGATTCGCGGACGGCGTGGCGAAGGGAATTGCCGAAACGCTTCTCCCGTGGCACGTGACGCGACTGGGATGCCGCGTGGAGTACCTGTTTCATCCGCGGGCGCCGCGAAACGGTGGCGAAGCAGCCGCCGCGATGGATTTCGAGCTGGAACGGTTCATGCATTTGTATGCACTGAACCGCGGCATCCTGCTGACACCATTTCATAACATGGCGCTGATGTCGCCCGCGACTAGCGAGGCAGATATTGACCTGCACACGGAAGTGTTTGGCGCGGCAGTGCGAGAACTGACGGAATAACGCAGAGACAGAAGCAAGCTCTATTCCAGCTTGCGATCGCCGATTTCGTAGCCGCTTTTCAGTTCGGCGATGCGGTGATTGGCGGTGTCGGTCATGCAGGTGGCCCATTCGAGCGGACTAATCGTGCCGCCCTCGAATTGGTCTTTCACTGCTGCACAGTGGAGCTGACGATACTGGTTCCAGGCATTCTGCGCAGCGCGCAGATTCCGTATCGCCGCTTCCGCGTGCTTCGTCTCCGTTTCATCCTTGCGCTGTTTGGCCTCGTCCACGGCCTGTTGCAGTATTCGCAGGAGGTTCTGGTACATCGCGTTCAAGTGTTCGTCTGCTTTTAGAAATTCCTCGCCGCTGCAACGATTCAGGTCGGCCTGGGTCGTCGCCGAGGCGCAAGGGTTGGCCTGCGAAGTCTGTGACGCGGGAGACTGCTGTTGCGGCAGTGGGCCGGTTGCGGGAACAATCAGCCAAACCATCATCAACGAGAGAAGCATATTCATCGCTCGCTCCTGCACAGCGCATACCGATTGGTTATACTCAATTGTGCGCGTGGGCGCGAGCGCGCGATGTAAGGTGAAGGGACGCACGTGATCCAGGATCGCAGAAGTTTTCTGAAAACCTTGGCCCTTGCGGGCGCCGGCGCCGCAATTCCCTTCCTGAATGTGGGGATGGCCGCGGCGCAGCCCGCTGGGTCTTGTGATTTTGTGTTTTTCACGGACACGCATATCCAGCCGGAGTTGGACGCGGCGCACGGCTGCGCGATGGCCTTCGCAAAAATCGCGCAAACGAAGCCGGCATTCGCGATTTGCGGCGGCGACGTGGTGTACGACGCGCTGGGGGTGGATCGGGGGCGCGCGGAGATGCTGTTCGATCTCTACCGGCGCGCGGAAGACCAACTGAAAGTGCCGCTGTATCACACCATTGGCAATCACGATCTTTTTGGGATCCTCACCAAGAGCGGCGCGACGCCGAGCGACCCCGGATACGGCAAGAAAATGTACGAAGACCGGTACGGCGCGCGGACCTATTATTCGTTCGATCGCCAGGGCTATCACTTCATCGTGCTCGATTCCATTTTTCCGACGCCGGACCGGCAGTGGGAGGCGCGGGTGGACGACGAGCAACTGAAGTGGTTGGGCGCGGATTTGAGTGGGATTCCCGCACACGCGCCAGTGATCGTGATCACGCACGTAGCACTGGTTACCGGCTATCTCGCCGACGAGAGGCGCGCGCACAACACAGTGTCGGTGGCAAATTCCGCCGAGGTGCGAGCCCTTTTTACAGGGCACAACGTGCTCGCCGTACTGCAAGGCCACTTGCACATCAACGAGCTGGTGAATTACGAGGGCTTCCAGTATGCGACGCGCGGCGCGGTGTGCGGCAACTGGTGGCACGGACCGCGCCTGGGCTTTCCGGAGGGATTTACGGTGGTGAGCTTGCGCGATGGGAAGATTTCCTGGCGCTACGAAACGTACGGATTCAAGAGCGTGGACCCTCGCGAAAAATTCTAAGACAGCGCAGCGGAATGGTTTATGATCTCGGTGGACCTATGAACAGACCACGCGGCTTTCTCAGCTTTGCTCTCAACTTCATTCCTAGCGCAACTCTCTTCGCTGGTTTCGGCGCGGTTTTCGCGTTTCTGATCTGTGCGCCGCTTGGCGCACAATCATCGCCGCCGGAACCCGCGGCGAGTTCGCACGCCATCGTGCTGCACGCGGCGCGGCTGCTCGACGTGGAATCCGGGCGCATCACCGCACCCGGCGAAATCCTGGTGCAGGGCGACACGATCGCCGAAGTGGGCGCGAAGGTCAGCAGACCGTCCGGGGCGGAAGTGATTGAGCTCGGCGACACGACTTTGCTACCGGGACTGATAGACGCGCACGTTCATTTATTTTTGCACCCCGGCGCGGAGGATTTGCAGACGATCGAGGAATCCGTGCCGCAGCGCACCATCATGGCGACGATCGCGGCGCGCAACGATTTGATGGCGGGATTTACGGCGGAGCGCGATATGGGCACGGAGGGCGCGGGCTCCGCGGACACCGCGGTGCGCAACGCCATCAATCGCGGGGAGATTCCCGGCCCGCGGCTGCGCATCAGCGGTAACGCAGTGAATATTCTTGGCGGCCATGAGGACGCCATCGGTTATAACCCCGAGCAACACGTGCTGCCGAACGCGACATACGCGAATGGCATCGCCGAGCTCGTGACCGTGATTCGCGAGCAGATCAAAGAGGGCGCGGACTTCATCAAGATTTACGAGACGGGCCCGGATTCGGTGGTCAACGGGGAGCTTGCGACGCCGTTCCAGTACAGCGAGGAGGAGCTCACTGCGGCGGTGCGCGAGGCCGCGCGGACGGGCCATCGCGTGGCGGTGCACGCAACCGGCGAGCCGGGAACGCTGTATGCAGCGCGCGCGGGGGTGGAATCGGTTGATCACGCGTACCAGCTGAGCGACGAGACGATGCGCATCATGCGAGAAAAGCAAATCTTCGCCGTCCCCACGTTTACCATCTCCGAATATTTCGCAGAGCACGCCGATACTCCGGAAGAGGAGGCGCACGAACACCAGTTGCTGGACCTGCACGCCGCGCAATTCAAGAAGCAGCTGGCAGCCGGCGTGCCGTTCGCGATGGGCTCGGACGTGGGGCCGTTTCCGCATGGAACGCAGGCTCGCGAGTTTGTGCTAATGGTGAAATTCGGGATGTCGCCGCTGGAGGCGATACAGGCGGGCACGCTGCATGGCGCGAAGCTGTTGGGCTGGCAGGATAAAATCGGCGCGCTCAAACCCGGCTACCAGGCGGACATCGTTGCCGTGCCGGGCAATCCGCTCGAGGACATCAGCGAACTGCAGAAGGTTTCCTTCGTGATGAAAGCCGGAACGGTCTATCGCAAGTAGCATGGCGTTGGTGCGAGTTGGTATGTGCGACAGCCGCGACTTCAGCTTCAAAATCAAATGCAAAGAGCCGGCGGATCGGCGCCGCAACGGACGTCGAAGCGCGCCTATCCGCTACTCGGTGACTTCGCCTACCGGCGCAGCGGCCCGACCTGGCACAACGGTCGAGTAGAGGGCGACGACGGCGACAATGACATTGGCTACGATCACGGGCTTGGAATTGATGAGAATTCCGTAAGTGAGCCAGACGACGGCGCCCAGGGCCTGCAGTACGCGCAGCGTCCTGTTGTTGCGAAAAAAGTAGGAAGCGGTGACGAGGGCCGTGGCAAGCCAACCGATCGAGCTAATCATTTGGATGATCCTTCGGATGCGGAAGTTTCGACAGGTTCCTGATGCGCGGGGCGGAGCGTGAGCCAGTCGGTGCGGACTTTGTCCCATTCCTGAATCAGAAAACCGTAGGATTCCAGGAACGCGCGAATTTGGGTGCGGCCCATGCCGACGATTTTTTCGAGGATGGGAACGAGGACGCCGAGCGCGCTGGAACTGAGAATGGTGCGTTGCGCGATCTGGGTAACGTGCTTCGTTTCGGAGACTGCGATCGTGAAGCCGTCGCGGGCATTGATGTGCAGCATCACGTGAATGTCCGAGCTGCCGTCGCCGGCATAAACCACATGGTCCGGACCGATTTTCATGGCGGCTTGCAGCTCGTCGAGAAAGGCGACCTTGCCGTAGCCTGCGGTGGCGCGAACGATGGTGTCAATTTCTCCGGAAGGTTTGTACTTGAATTCGGTGCCGTGGATGCGATCGAGGGGGAGGATTCCCTCCAGGGCGGACTGGATGACTTCCACGGGCGCCGCGGAAAGAACGTAAAAATCGAAGTGATAGCCCTGGATGCCGTGGTCGAGAATTTCGTTCAGCAATCCAATATTGGCCTTCAGACGAATCTGCTTGCCGACCTTGATCAGGTGTTCCTTGCGCACGCGAGAACGGAATTCAGGATCGTGGAGCAGCAGGTAGGCCAGTTCGGCGCCCTGCTGGACGAGATTGAGTTTGGCCATTCCCGCAGCTTTGCGTTCGAATTCCGCGGTGGGAATTCCGACGATTTCGCTGAGGACGTAGCCGGAATCGTTGAACGTCAGGGTCTGATCGAAATCGCTGACGAATAGATAAGATTTCAGCGCCGTGTCGCTCATGAATGAGATGCACCTCCGGCTGACTCTGGTGGTTAACGTTGGCTTGCGATGAGTTCAGTTTACATCAGTTTGTTGCCGGGACGGGCGCGATGCGCGCGCATGACCTTGCAAATGGAACGCATAGAATTATTGATGTTGCAAGCGGCTGCATCGCTGCAACCCGGCGGAACGGGACGCGAGCCCCGAGCGGGCACGATTTTTCAGCGGGAGTTTTCGAGCAGCATGGCGATGCCCTGACCGCCGCCAATGCAAGCCGAGGCAATGCCGTAACGCAAATTCGAACGGCGCAGCTCGCGCGATAGAGTGACGGCGAGACGGATGCCGGTGGCGGCGAGAGGATGGCCGATGGCGATGGCGCCGCCGTTCACGTTGAGCTTTTTGCGGTCAAGACCCAGCTCACGTTCGACGCTGATGACCTGCGCCGCGAAAGCTTCATTGATTTCGAAGCGGTCAATGGCCTCGAGCGGAAGGCCGACGCCGTCGAGGAGCTTTCGGATGGCCGGGGCGGGCGCGATGCTCATGATTTCTGGCGGAACGCCCACGGTAGCGACCGCGGCGATGCGCGCCAGGGGCTGCACGGCGAGCGCTTTAGCGTACGGACCGGAGCCTACCAGAGCGGCTGCAGCGCCATCCACGATGGCGGAACTGTTGCCACCGGTTTGCACGCCGCCGAACGCCGGGCGGATTTTGGATAGGACTTCGTAGGATGAAGGCCGGATGTGCGTATCGGCCGCGAGGCTTTCGATCTTGCTCGATAGTTGGATGCCGCGCGGGTTGTAGCCTTGTCGTTCGAATTTTTCGCTGACGAGCGGGACGATCTCGCCGGAAAGGAAGCAGGCCTGCTGCGCGGCGACGGCGCGCGAAAAGCTCAACTCCGCAAAACGGTCCACTTCTTCACGGGTGATTTTGTATTGGCGGGCGACGTTTTCCGCCGTGTCGCCCATAGTGATGCCCGGCGCGGGATCTAGCAGCGCTTCCCAAAGAAAATCCTTGAACTCGACCTGCCCGAGGCGAAAACCGCCGCGATGGGTATAGGCGGCAATGGGATTGCGGCTCATGGATTCGGCGCCGACGCAGAGCGCCAACTCGATTTTTTTCAGGGAGATTGCGTCGGCAGCCTGGCTGATGGCCTCGATGCCCGTGCCGCAAACGCGCTGGACCAGAAGCGCAGGCCGATCCAGTGGAACGCCGGAATACAGGCCGATATGGCGGGGCAAAACGTAGGCGTCAAAACTGGCTTGCGCGACGCTGCCGGCGATGACGGAGCCGACGTCTTCGGGGGATATTTTGGCGCCCTCGAAGACGGCGCGGGCCGCCTTGATCCCGAGATCGGTGGGCGAGACCAGGCCGAGGGCGGAATTGTAGTCCACGAAAGGGGTGCGCACGCCGTCGAGAAGCCAGATGTCTTCGTAGTTGATGAACAAACCGCCTGCCGTAGTGGCCATTCCTTACTTCTCCTTAGGATCCTTCCATTCTTTGATGCGCAAAGCGCGGTGGGAGAACTCCGGCGCGTACAGCTCTTCGACAATCGCCGCGCGGCGCTCCAGCACGGCGCGCTGGTTGAGCGAACCTTTGTCGGTGACTTCTCCGGCATCGAGCGAGGGCGGCTCTGCCATCAGCATGGCGCGGGTAACGCGGTTCGAGCTGCCCGTGGAGGCCCTGGCGCAGCTCTCGAGGAGCTCCTGAAAACGCGCGCGAACTCGATGGTGCGCGAAGATTTCCGCGGCGGTGGCGTCGCGGTGAAGCTCCGGGCAAAGAGCGCGGCACGAGTCGGGATCGGCGAAAATCAACATGCCGACCTCGTCGCGGTCGTGACCGGCTAGCACGACGTCGCGCACGAAAGGGGCGAAGTGGCTGAGAATGCGCGAACGCAGCGGCCCGACGCTGGCCCAAGTGCCGCTGGCGAGCTTGAAATCTTCCGAAAATCGTCCGTCGAAAAGGAAGCCCTTGTTGACGTCCGCGGGATCCACAAAACGCACGGCATCGCCAAAAATGTAGAAGCCCTCTTCGTCAAAAGCTTTTTGCGTAAGCTCGGGCTGGCGCCAGTAGCCTGGCGTGATATTGGGGCCGCGGACGCGCACTTCGAGTTTTCCGGCGCGGGGGACGAGCTTGGCTTCGACCCCGGGAATGGGGATGCCAATGACTCCGGCCTGCTCGGTTTCCCAGGTAGTCTGAATCGCCATCGGAGAGGTCTCGGTGGAACCAAGCCCGGTGGCCATGACGATGCGCTCGCCGCAGGTTTGCAGCGCGAGATCGCGGTAGGCATCCCAGACCGGTTGCGAGAGGCCCGCGCCGGCATAGAACAGAAGGCAGAGTTTGCGGAAGAACTTTTCGCGCAACTGGGAATCGGCGCGCAGGGCGGGCAGCAAATCTTCGTAGCCCTTGGGAACGTTGAAATAAACGGTGGTGGAGATTTCGCGCAGGTTGCGGATGGTTTCGTGGATGAATGCGGGGCCGGGCTTGCCATCGTCAATGTAATAGCTGCCGCCGTTGTACACGGAGATGCCGGTATTGTGATTGCCGCCGAAAGTGTGATTCCAAGGCAGCCAATCGAGCAGAACCGGAGGCTCGTCCTGGAGGAAACAGAAAACCTGGGCGATCATTTGCTGGTTGCAGCAGATCATGCGGTGGGTATTGATGACGCCTTTGGGCATGCCGGTCGAGCCCGAGGTGAAGAGGATCTTGGCGACGCGCTCGGGCTGGATTTGCCGGTGCGCGGAATCAACAGCGGCGGTAGGAGTGGTGGCGAGCAAGTCGGCAAACAGGGTCGCGGTGCTGCCGGGTGCGGGCGCGGAGGTGACGACGATTTCGGTGCCGGCGGCGACCACGGAGTCTATGGCGCGACGATAGCGCTCTCCGTGCGAGACGAAGACCATGCCGGGCGTGAGCAGCCCCAGAGTGTGACGCAGTTTGCCGAAATCGCGCGAGACGAGGGAATAGACCGGCGAAATATGGGCGGTGGGAACGCCGACATGCTGGCCGGCAAGCATCAGCAGGAAATGTTCGATATCGTTTTCAGAAAGTATCGCCACCGGACGGTCTTCCGAAAGGCCGCGATCGAGGAGGGCCTGGCCGATGCTGCGAACCGCAGACAGCACTTGCGCGTAGGTGAGTTCGCGCCACTCGCCGTTCCCTTCCCTCTTGGCGATGCAAATTCTATCGGGCGCGGTGCTGGCCCAGTGGACGAGGCGATCGGTGAGAACCT
Source organism: Candidatus Acidiferrales bacterium (assembly GCA_049300435.1). Lineage (GTDB taxonomy): Bacteria > Acidobacteriota > Terriglobia > Acidiferrales > UBA7541 > Palsa-295. The sequence continues at coordinate 51,296 of JBAQJS010000089.1, forward strand.
TCGGGTAAGGGCCCAAGGCTTCATCGGGGCGAACCAAGAGCGCACCATCGGCGAGGGAATGGAGAGTGGCGCCGGAAGTGCGCAAGCGCACGGGGCGGACGCGATCGTTGGTTTGAGGTTTGCTGGTCACTTCATCCATTCCGCTTTGCGCGATGGGAGCTTTAGCGATGGATCGCCTCCCATGTCTTTGCCAGGAGCTTTATGTCCGTGGTCGCGGGGACATCGCCCGCGGTGGTGACGAGCGCGGGCCGCAGTTCCACAACGATAGTATGCAGCAATTGCTGGAAATTTTCCGGTGACGATGCCGCGCCGGGCTGAAATACCGCCGGGGGCACGGCGATGCCGATATTCGCGCAGTCCGGCGGAGGAGCTAGCGCGGCTGCGGTGGGCGCGGATGAGGCCAGTGGCGGGCAGAGGATGCAGTTCCACTGCTGCCGGAAAATTACCGGCTTGTTCTGCGCGAAGGCGTCGCCATCGCTGATCTGGAGGACCGGAAGCGCTTCGTAGAAGCGGATGATATTGAACGCCGGCGCGAGCGACGACGCCCAGGCCTCGCAGCTCGAGGCAGACAGCGGCGGAAGAATGTCCTCTTGAATGAAAATCACGCCGGCACCAGCTTCGACAAGTTTGGAGGCGACCTGCGTGATTGTGGCGGTCGCCAGCTCGAGCGCGGCGTCGGAGAAGTGTTCCCGTTGCGGCGCATCCGCCTGCTGCAATCCCGTGAGGCGCGCCGCGAGCGTGAAAGGCCCTGCGACGCCGGCCGATAATAGGGGTTCGTCACGTAGCAGGGATTTGAGCCGACGAATCACTTCTACGGCAACGTTGACGCGGCCGCTCTTGGCAGCGTCTTCGGGGGAGCGCAGATTCTCCGGGAGCTCGCCCATTTCCGAAGGGTGCGACCAGTGTAGCGCGGGCGGTTGATCGTCGGCCGTCCATCGCACTTCGGCGCCAAGGGCTTCCGCTTCGAGGAAAGGATCGAAATAACAGGAAACACCATCGGAGCGCAGATGCGCGCGGATTTGCCTCAGGGAATTGGAGATTTTCGTAGCGTTGCCAAGAAAGGCGCGCAACGGAAGGTTTTCGACTTTGGCGCCTAGAGAGAACACGATAGGCAGGAACAGGGGGCGCGGCGGCGGAGTTCCCTGCAACAGTCCCTTGAGCATCTGCCGCGGAGTGAGACTTTCATTCATCGCTCGCGATCAGGGGCGGAAGCACGGGCCGGTGGGTTTGGCGTCCGGCCAAGTGCCGTACCACTGCAAAATTTCGCTGGGGGGACTGAGATTGCTCCATTGCTGCTGGAATTCGTCGAAGGATTTGCCGCGCGCGAGGCGGGCGCGGCGCTCTTCCTCACGAAGCTGCTTGGTTTTCTCGGGATCGAGCTTGCGGCGCACCGGATCGTAGGCGATTCGATAGATATTCTGCGCGGTGGCGTCCGAGATGATATGTTTCTTCACGTCTTCGAGGATTTCGGCGGGATCGCGCTCGAGCGGATCGCCATAGCCCGGACCGCCGCCGCTGAATCCGAAGAGCAGATCGCCTTCGTCGTACACTTTGGGCGTACGCGCGACCAATTCGAGATTCCAATCACCCTGGATGGTGTGGCCTTCCAAAATCGTGCGGAAATCCATGGTCAGCGCGGGATTGGCGTCGGCCATTTGCTTCAGCAAATCCGCTTTGCGAATGCTGACGCCGGGAATAGGCGAGGAAGCGTATCCACCAAAAAGCGGCTGGCCGAGGGGAACTTTGCTGCCGTTTCCCATACACATGGAAACCAGCTTGGGGACTTTGTGAATCATCCAGTGCTGCACACCGCCGGAACCACCGCGATGAAGTCCGGGGCCGCTGGAATCTTTCCAGTGCTGGGAGAGCGTGACAGTGACGGGGAGCTCGCTTTCAACCTGTTCGGTATCGGGCGCGCGGCCAAAGGCGCACCAGGCGAAACCGTAGGCGTCCATGCCGTCCTGGGAGGAGCGGCCGCCCTGGCCCTGAGTGTTCAGCGAGAAGGAAAGGACGTCCGAAACGGCGAGGTTCCATTGCGAGTGGCCGGCGCAGATCTGGGAAGTGTGCTGGCTGCCGGGCGCCGCCGCGACCTGCTTCCATAGGCCGTTGCTGGAAAACGTCATTTTTGCGAAGGCGTTGTGAGTGGCGCAGCGGCACTGCATGCCGATGAAGACGCAGCAACTGGTGGCCGCCATTTTATCGGGATTGAGAATGATGCCTTCGGGAAATTCGAAGTCAATAGGAGCGAACGTGGAACTGGCGATGGGCAGGTCGTGGAAAATATATTCGTACATGAAATTGGCGATGTGGCCGACGACGGCCTGGGGATGAACATTATAAGAGGAAGGATTTTCAGGCGAGGTGCCGGCGAAGTCGAAAACGATGCCGCCGTCCTTTTTGGTGAGGGTCAGGTTGCAAGCGCGAACGAGAGCGGGCGTCCATCCGATGGCATCGTTGAAAACCACGGCGCGGAATTTACCGTCGGGTAGAGCTGTGATTTTCTTTCTGGCGCCGGCTTCGGCGGTTTCGCACATTTTGCGCATCAGGCCGACGACGAAATCGGGGCCGCGCTTTTCGGCGAGTTCGAGCACGCGGACGCGTACGCGATCGGCGGTGGTGCAGCGCGCGCGCAAATCGGAAATGAACATGGCCGGGGCGCGGAGTCCATAGACCATGTAAAACTCTAGAAAATCCTGGCGAATCTCGAAGTTCTCTCCGATTTTGATGGGGGGCAGGTTCAGACCTTCCTCGAAGCGGGATTTGGCACTGACGGGCATGCCGCCCGGCTCGATAGCGCCGGTTTCGGTGGTGTGCAACGCCGCAGAGCCCCAAGCGAGGAGCTGACCCTTATAGAAGATGGGCATGAGGGCGACCTGATCGGGATTGTGAATGCCGCCGTAGAGAGCGTCGTTGGTGTACCAGATGTCGCCATCGCGGATGCCGGGATTTGTTTCGTAATATTTCTGAATAAATTTAATGACGATGGGTTGAATGATGGCGTGGAGGTAAGTGCCGCAGGAGGCGTTAATGAGATCGCCGCCGGCGGTAAACAGCGCGACCATGGAATCACCGGAAACGCCGAAATAGCTGCGCGAGGCGCGAATGAATACTTCCATGGCTTCATCCAGGATGTCGTTAGTGACCTGGACGCCAATTTCGTAATCACCCTGGGGAATTTTGGCGGCACAGGCTTTTTCATAGGGCGTAGCAGGAGCGGGCTTAAGCCACGCCAGCTTTTCAGCGAGTGTAGGAATGGGCATAAATCTCCTCGAGTTCCCGGCGCGTCAGCTTTCCAGAATGCCGAGACCACGGTCATCAATTGAAAAACGCATCGCCGGCGGAACGACCAGCGTGGTGTATTCGCCTTCAATGACGGCCGGTCCTGCAACCACGTTCCCGGGGCGCAGCGATTCGTAAGTGAAAATGGGCGTGGCGCGGAAATCCTTCTCGGGCGGCCAGTACACGGGGCGCTCGCCCTTGCGCGCCGCGGCCGGGCTATGACCTTCGAGCGCCAGCTTCGGCAATTCGATTTTTTTCGTTGGCACGATGGCCTTCAGGATGAAGCTTTCGATGAAGATGCCGCCTTCGGGATTAACGACGAAGGGGCTGAAGGCCTCGCTGAATTCCTTGTTGAACGCGTCGCAGATCGCGCGAACATCTTCGACCGAATGAATGGCGAGAAGGGGCGAGAGGGCCCGCTTCACGTGAAACTGGCCGCCGTACAGCATGTCCAATTCGAGGACGAAGGATGCCTCGTTCAGATTCAGGCCGTCGCCCGTCAGGTCACGGCGGGCCTGTTCGATGAGACTTTCGACGGTCTCGTTGAAGACCGCAAATTCGCTGGAAAGCTGCTGGGTGCGCGGCTCCATGAGCGTGAGCTTTTTGGAGACTTCGTAAACGTGCATGATGTCCATCGTGGACGAGCCAAAAGCGCAGAAGACCGGGGAAAAGGCGAAGGTGGCGGCCTTGGGGATGTCGGCCATGTATCCTTCGGCATGCGTGGGGCCGGCGCCGCCGCCGACGAAGAGAATGAAATCCTCCGGGCTGTACCCGCGGAGATGAACCTCTTTCATGATGGCGGAAGCCATGTTGCCGTTGACGATCTTACGGACGATGACCGCGGCTTCTTCGACGCTTACGCCAAGCGGCTTGGCAATTTTGTCGCGCACCGCTTGCAGCGCGCGATTCTTATCGAGGCGCATTTTTCCGCCGAAGTAATATTCGGGGTTGAGGTAGCCCAGGACGACGTCGGCGTCGGTGACGGTGGGCTCGGTGCCGCCGAGATTGAAACAGGCCGGACCGGGAATGGAGCCGGCGCTGCGCGGGCCGACCTGGACGCGATTTTCGAGGAGCTTGTTGACGGAAGCAATGGAGCCGCCTCCCGCGCCGATGGAGAGCGTCTTGATCATGGTGATGCCGACCATCCAACGGTCAATGATGGGGCGGAAATCGTAGCTGCGGACGCTATCCTTGACGACGAGGCCGACGTCAAAGCTGGTGCCGCCCATGTCCGTCATGACTACGTTCTGGTAGCCGAGGATTTTGGCGACGTGATGCGCGCCCATCAGGCCGGAAACCGGACCGCTATTGAACGTGCGGCTGGCGGCGGTGCGGAACACTTCGGCGATTCCGCCGGAGCTTTGAATCATGAGCAGTGGCTTGCTGTAGCCCTTTTCGCGCAGCTTATCCCACATGGCGGAAAGTTCGATCTGCATGGAGCGCTGCAGATAGGCATCTAGAATCGCGGCCATGGTGCGCTCGTATTCGCCGAGCTTGCCGACCACCTGCCCGGCGAGGACGACGGGCAGATAGCCGATGTGAAATTCCTTATACTCGTCGCGGATGATTTCCTTCACGCGGCGCTCGTTGACGGGATTCAAAAACCCCCAGAGCAGGGCGACGACAAATCCGCGCGCGCCGCGGCTGGTGAGATAGCGAACTTTCTCGCGAACGTCGTTCTCATCGAGCGGGCGAATCACCGTGCCGCGCGAATCCACGCGTTCCTTTACGCCGACGATCATGTCCCGCGGGATCAACGGATCGGGCTTGTTCTGGACGGCAAGGTTGCGGCGTTCGGAAACGCGGGTGCCGTCAATCCACTGCGCGCCGCGGCCGATGAGGACCACGTCTTCATGGCCTTCGGTGGTGATGAGGCCGAGGCGCGGACCTTTCTTCTCGATGAGGCGGTTCAGCGCAATCGTCGTGGAGTAGCGGATCATTTCGATGCCGGGCAGGAGATCTTCGATCTTCATGCCGAGGGCACCGGCGCCGTCTTCAATCACGCGCGTGAAGCAGACGGAGAGGTCGTAGGGAGTGGTGGGAGACTTCTTGATGAGCGCCTTTCCGTTGTAATTGAGGACCAGATCCGTGAAAGTGCCGCCGACGTCTATATCAATGGAGTTCATTCGGTGGCCTCGAGGCGCTGCGCGCGAATAACGAACTCGCCCTTCTGCAATCTTTCCTTCAGCCGGGTCACATCAATTTCGATGTCGTAGGTGATGGGGTGCCCGGGCGGCAGGTATTCGGTTTCGACCTGGGTGCCGCAGCCGGGACAATAGAATTCGACGATGCGCACCCAAAGTGGGTCGGGAGAAAAATTGAATGCGCCGGTGACCAGCGGCGGATGAATTTCGCGCGGATCGCGGTGGTGAACGAGACAGCCCTTTTTGTAGTTTTCGCGGGCGGGGCCGAGCACTCGATGGCAGCGGTTACAAAGCCACTGTTCGTTGTCCAGATCCAGATCGAGGTACTCGGTGACGCGCAGACGATTGTCGTTTTGCGTTGCCATTGAATTTTCCTCTGCTGCAAACGCGCTAGCGCGTATTGGATACGCGATCGAGCGCGGCGTTTCCGAAACGGTCCATCACCAGTTCCCAGCCTTCGGGAATGAAATACGTGGTGTTCACATCTTCGAGAATGGCGCATCCCGCGACACGATTGCCGGGTTGCAAAGACTGCCAATCATAGAGCTGCGCTTCGCCTTTGCTGCTGCCCCAGGAAATCTTGCGTGCGCCCTTGCGGGCATGCGCAGAATCGGATCCTTGCAACGGGCGTTCCGGCAGGCGCGGCTTGGCCATCTCTTTCTTTACCGAGACGCGGAGCATTTCCAGAGCAATTTGAGTGTCCAGCGCGGCGGCAGAACCTCCCAGAGCTCCGGCCAGCGCCGCGCGCAGATTTTTCTCGCTGTGCAAAGACGATTCCGAACAAGGGACCGCGACGGAGCCGTGGCCATTGGACGAAGCGTCCAGTTCGCAAACGTACGTGATGCCCTCGGGGCGGATGCCTTCGCCGAGCAAGTCTTTCACACCTTCGGCTTTCATTTCCTCGACCATTTGGCGGATGTGGGCGACTCCGCTCTCGGACAGCGGGACGCCTGCGAGCGAGCCTTCGTAGAGGTGAACAATATCGCAGATGGACGAGCCGAATGCGCTGAACACCGGGCCGAGCGAAAATAACTGCACGCGGTGGATGCCCGCGCGTTCGGCCACGCCGCAGGCGAAGAGGCTGCCATTACCTCCGTAGGCGAAAAGAATCGAATGCGACAAATCCCGGCGCAGGGACTTATTCGCGGCGATGACCAGGCTCGCGACCGATTCGAAGGCTCGATTGAGAATGATGTGTCCAGCTTCCTCGACGGATATATTGAGCGGCCGGGCCACGGATTCAGAAATCGCCTTGCGGGCCAGTTCTGGGTCAATCGCTTTGGTTCCTCCAAGAAAATAATCGGGATTGATAAGGCCGGTGGTGACGAACGCGTCGGTGAGCGTGGCCTGCTCGCCACCGAGGGCATAACACGCCGGTCCGGGATACGAGCCCATGCTTTCGGGGCCCAATTGAACGTCTGGCTTGCCGGCGCCGACGAGCGGTTTCACTATGCTGCCGCCGCCGAGAGCGATGGAATGCAAATCGGGCAGGGAGATTGCCACGGGAATGCCGAAAAAATCGGACGGCTTGCGATACACCGGCTCGCCGTTGCGCAGGACGCTGATCTTCGCGGTAGTGCCGCCGATGTCCATGGCGATGACATCGTTGAATCCGTAGGCTTTCGCCAGGCAGGCACTGCCGTGAATCCCCAGAATCGGGCCGGATTCGATCGTGTCTATCGCGCGGGTCTTGGCGATTCCCGCGACGCCTCCGTTAATGTGGCTCACCAGGAACGTGCCGGTGTAGCCGGCGGATTCGCGCAGCTCGTCCTCCGCCTTGAAGAGTGTCGCCGCGAGCGCCCCGTGCGTGTAGGTATTGATAAGGGCGCAGTAGGTGCGGGTGCGGTCCTCGGCGGACTTGGAAATGTCGCTACCGGCCAAGACCGGGACGGAGCCGAGGAAATGATCGGGATACTGCTGGTCAATGATGCGCTTGATGGCAATTTCCTGGCGCGGATCGCGATGCGAATATTGCAGGCTGACGCAAATGCGACGCACGCCACTTTCGAGCAGCCTGCGCGCGGCGTCCATAATTTCCGGCTCATCCGCGGTGGAACTGACGCCAATCACATCGTGCTCGGAGACCAGACGATTCAGGACGGTACTGCGAGCCTCCGGCCCGTAAAGATCCTGCTGATGGCCCTCGGACACCAGCAATCCGATGCGCGGGCCGCGTGATTCGGCCAGCACGTTGGAGGTGATGGTGGTGGACCAGCGGATCAGATCCACGTTTTCGAGAAAGTCCTTGGTGTCTGGAAAGCCAAGCTTCGCGGCGCCCTGGGACAGGCAGTCGAACAGGCATACGGTGAGGTCGTGCGGAGTGGTGTCCGCTTTCACGCACAGAAACTGCTCCGCCCTGGTGAACAGGGCGTCCGTCAGAGTTCCGCCGACGTCAATGTCCACGGTCCACAAGCGCGTCACCCGGCCTGCAATTTTAGATTCTCCGCCAGATTACCGGATTTCATCGCCCATCCGAAGCAGCGAGCTCTGAACACGTCGCCGGGTGCTAGCGGGATTCTCGTGGACCGGGACGAAGGCAGCCAAGAGTTCTCCTGAGGAGCTGCGGGAACGCCAAGATCAGAGTCTCGGACTTGCGCCACGCGCCAATACGGCGGCAGAGCGCGACGCTATGCAATCGCCGAACAAAAACCAGATTCCTCGGGTAAACTTCGCCCTTGGCAAGGACCGCGTTGCTTATCCCTTCCGCACACCGCTAGGCCACGACCGACAACAATCTTCGAACGGCAGCTTCTCCACGCCGAAAAATCAGAAGGAGAACTTCGCTCCGAATTGGAACTGGCGCGGATTCAGCGCGGTCCTGGGCATTCCGAAGACAGGATTGGGCGCGTCTGGAATGGAGACGGGCAGAAGCCCAAGGGCGAGCCAGTTTCCCGGCGCGCCGGCGGCCTGCTGCGACGCGCACGACACCAAACCTTGCTGGATGGCGCGAGTCGCCGCGTCGTTATAATGCCGAGGAACGACGGGAGTGGCGCCGCAGAAAGCGGGCGAGCCGTACACGGATGTGACTTCGTCCACGTTCGCGCGGTTCAAGAAATTGAACACGTCCACCATCAGATCCAGACGGAGATGCTCGCGGAGCTGGAAGTAACGGGAGATGCGGCCGTCCCAAGAGTACAGCGCGTCGCCCAAGTAGGTGTTGCGCCCGACGGTAGTCGTGCATTCGGCCGTTGATACGGCGCAGCCCTGCGTCACTGCGACGGGAGGACCTCCGACGCGATCGGTAGAGCTGCCGGCGATGTCGCCGAAGGTATTGTTGCCGGCAAACAAGGTGAAGGGACGGCCGGATTGCAGAGTGATGATGCTACTAAACAGGAAATTGCGCAGAACACTGTGCACCGGTGTGCTGGCCGTAAAGTTTGAAACGAAGCGCTGGCGGACGTCCTGATTGGAGTTGGCTCGTTCGGCGGTATAGTTGAACTGGTTCTCCGGAAGATTGATAAACGTGGTGAAGTTTCCGTTGTCTATGGCGTGGGAGTAGGTGTAGTTCGCCGTCAAATTGAAATACTGGCCGGCCCTCTCGAGAACCGTAACCGTCAAGCCGTTGTAGGCGGCGTTCGCGACGTTGTTGTTGTAGTCCATCAGGCCGGCGCTAAGGGTGGACGCACCGATAACGCTGGGCACGCCAAATTCCAAACCCGCGGGATTCGCCAGACTGCTGAAGAAGGGACCCAAGCCGAGGGGCCCGATGGTCGGCGCTCCCACGCAATCGCTGAAGCTGCCGTCCGGATTGAGCAAGCCTTGCGCATCGGAAGGATTCGACGGCTTGCTGGTCCCGGCGGCGCAGGGGACGTTGACGTTGTTTCCGCGGACCAATTTGTGGGCGGCGACGAAAAGATATCCGACGTTGACGGTGAGGCCCTTTGCAATGGTCCGGTCAACCTCCAGGCTGGCCTGTTCGGAATAGGGAAGCCTGCCGGTCCTTTGAATTCCACCGACGCCGACACCGCACGCTCCCGCTGGACCCGCGGGAGTATCCGTGCAAGGGCCCGACAGGGTCACCGAGTCATAGGGAGCGCCCGCAAGAATACCCAGGGCGGTGAGGGCTGCGGAACTAAGGGTGCCGCCCGGCTGACCCGTGCACAAAGCAGCAGGCAAAGGCGGACATCCGAGCGCCGGCGTGCCAGGAAACCCCGGCTGTGCGGCGAGTTGCCAGCCGGCACCCTCGGCTCCATTGCGAATGAAGGGAACAACGACCGGCGGCGTTGCCGAAGTGCAATTGGCATTTGCGCTCGGCGGATTGCAGAAGTACCCCGGGATCGCCTTTTGGTTCCCCGTAGTGAAAAAGAAAGTCATGTTGTTGCGGTCATCGAATATGCCGAAGCCGGAGCGGATGACGGTTTTACTGTTAGGAGAATACGCAAAGCCGACTCGCGGCTGCCAGGCCCGGTAGTCTGCGTTGATGGTGTTACCCAAGCCCGATTCGAAATCCCAACGGAGGCCGTAATTGAGAGTCAATTTGGAATTCACGCGCCACTGATCTTGTGCAAACAGCCCCCAGTAGCCGTGATTCAAATTGTAGGCGTAATTCGAATACATGTTGGTAGGAAAGGCGCTCGGCCAACCACCGTTAAATCCGGCGCCTGTGGCCGGGTTTGGAACGTAACCGTTGGTGAAACCGGTCCTGGGAACGGCGACGCCCCAATACAGAAATGAGAGGCCGTCAGCAGCCGGGTCGAGGGGGCAGCTCCCGCTAGGAACGGGAATCGTTCCGTAGGTGCCGGTCTGGAAGGCCTCCGAGGTGTTCGCGAAAAGGTACATGCAATCAAGGTTGGGGAACAACATCCGCTCGGGGGTGAAGCCGGGGTAATTGTTGTGATCCCAAACGTAGTTTCCGTCAAATCCGAACTTTGCGACGTGATTGCCTTTGACCCAGGCCATTGAGTCCGAAAACTGAAGCCGGCTCTCGTAGGTGGCGTCGTACGTGCCGAAATTGTGGCCAAACTCGAGGTCGTTTACAACGCTCAAGTCGGGTTGGCCCGTGGCGCCCGGGAAATTGTAGTGTCGCCGAGCCCATTGAAAGAGGGCGTTATTGACTAGATCGGGCTTGATGGTGGTGCTGAGGGTGCCTACGACGGATTGGTCGCGCACGAAGAGATTTCGTCCGCCGCTGGGCGTGCCGATGCCGCCGCCGTCGAGCGTCTGGCCGACCAACTCGTTCAAGTCGCGGCCGTCCTCAATGTTATAGAAGACAGACAAATGGTTGTTGGAGTTGAATTGATTGTCAATCCTGACGAAGCCGTAGTCGTTGTCCGCGGTTTTCAGAGTGCTAGTGAGGCCGGCGAAGCCGGGAATGTTTCCTTCGGGCGCAAGGCCCATGTAAGCCTTGGCTTGGTCAATCTCGTTAATGTTGTTAACCAGGTCCGGCGCGTACGTGGGAGACTCGCCGCGGCGCTTGCCCTCATAATTGATGAAGAAAAAGGTCTTGTCCTTGCGGATGGGGCCTCCGGCGGTGGCGCCGAACTGGTTCTGCCGCAAGACGTTGGGAAGCGGCGCGGGCTGAAGCACCGAACGAGCATCGGTGGCGTTGTTCTGCAAATACTCGTATATCGAGCCATGAAAGTCGTTGCCGCCGGATTTTGTGACGATATTGACGATGCCGCCGAGCGCCCGGCCGTACTCCGTACCGAAACTGTTGTTCACTACGCGAAATTCCTGCACCGATTCCTGAGGCGGCGTCGAGCGCTGCACGCCGGTGAGCACGTTGATGAATTCCGCGCCGTCCACGGTGACCTGGTTATTGAAGGAACGCATCCCTCCAAAGGAAATCTGTGTTGCCTCGTATTCGGTGAAGGTGCTGCCCAGGCTGGTGCGGCTGGTGGCGACGCCGGGAGTCAATAGCGCAAAATCGGTGAATTGGCGGTTGCTGGTGGGCAAGTCCTGGATCTGTTGGGTGCCGATGACCTGGCTGATTTCGGCCTTGGTGGGCTCGATCGCGGGAACCTCGGTGGTGACCACAACCTGCTCGCTCTGGGTGGCGACCTTGAGATCAATGTCCACCGTAGCCGTCTGGCCAACGGACAACACGATTCCCTTGTGAACGCTGGTGGCAAATCCGGTGAAAGAAACGGTCAAGTCATAGGTGCCCGGCGGCAAGTTAGCAATTGCGTACAGACCGGAGTCGTTGGAAGAAGCGCGATAGACGGCGTTGGTGGCGGTGTCACGCAGGGTCAGGGTGGCGTTCTTTACGGCGCCTCCGCTTTCGTCGCGTACCGCACCGTTCAACTGGGCGACGCTGATTTGAGAAAAGGCCGAACTGGCGTAAGCGAAGAGAACCGCAACTACCAGGACCGTGAGCAGCGGCAAACGTGCCCTCATGGTTGACCCCTTTTGCGAGTGCGATTTGATTGTCGGATAGCCCGCATTCGCGCCCGTTATGGTGAGAATGTCTAACGCCGGGCTGAGGCTTTGTCAAGCCTTTAATCGAGCGCTTGTGCGAATATCGCCGCGAGCACCTGGAAAGCTGCCTTGACTTGCAGCGCGCAAAGCAGTATCGAAGCAGCGGAGCGAACCCAGAAAAATGCCGAACGCGGAAGCACGTGCGACGCGAATACGAAATTCGGTATTTCTGCTGCTGGCGCTGAGCATCGCGCTGGCAAGCGGCGCGGGTTGCGGCAAGTCCGCGTCACACGCCGCACAAGAGAAGAATTCCGGAGCGGGTGAAAATCGGACGGTGGACGAAGCGCGCATACTGCGCGCGGATGAAGAACCCGGAAACTGGATGGTCCATGGACGCTCTTACAGCGAGCAGCGCTTCAGCCCGCTGAAACAGATCAACGACAAGAATATCGGCCAGGTCGGACTGACATGGTTCTACGATCTGGACACGCGGCGCGGTCAGGAAGCGACGCCCATCGTAGTGGACGGGGTGATGTACTTCACGACGGCGTGGAGCAAAGTATTCGCGCTGAACGCGGCGACCGGCGCGCCGCTGTGGTCCTACGATCCGAAAGTGATGCCCGAGTGGGCGGTGAATGCCTGTTGCGACGTGGTCAATCGCGGTGCGGCGGTGTGGGGTGGCAAGGTTTTCTTTGGCACGCTCGATGGACGCTTAGTGGCGTTGGATGCCGCAACGGGAAAACTCCGCTGGGAAAAGCTGACGATTGATCGCCGGTTCCGCTACACCATCACCGGAGCGCCGCGCGTGGTGAAGGGGAAGGTAATTATCGGCAACGGCGGCGCGGAAATGGGCGTGCGCGGCTACGTTTCAGCGTACGACGCGGAAACGGGTGACATGGTATGGCGGTTCTACACCGTTCCCGGCAATCCAGCAAAACCGTTCGAGAACCCCATCCTGGCAAAAGCCGCGAAAACCTGGACCGGCGAGTGGTGGAAATACGGCGGGGGAGGAACCGTCTGGGACTCCATTGTTTACGATCCGGAACTCGATCTTCTTTATATCGGCATCGGCAACGGCGGGCCGTGGAATCCACGAATCCGCAGCCCGCACGGCGGCGATAATTTATTCACATGTTCGATTGTGGCTCTGCGGCCGGAAACCGGCGAATACGTTTGGCACTACCAGGAAAATCCGGACGAAGCGTGGGATTACGATTCCGACGAACAAATGATCCTGGCCGATCTGACGATCCAGGGCGAACCGCGGAAGGTGTTGATGCACGCGCCCAAGAACGGGGTGTTCTACGTCATTGACCGGGCGACCGGCGCGCTGATATCCGCGAAACCCTACACGCACGTTACCTGGACGAGTGGAATTGATATGAAGACGGGACGACCGGTGGATACGGCGTTGTCGCGCTATCCTGGGCGCAATGCAGAAATCGTGGTGCCGGGTCCGCTGGGCGCGCACAGCTGGCAGCCCATGTCCTACAGCCCGCTCACAGGACTGGTGTACATTCCGATTCAGGATTCGGGTTTTTCGTACAAGTCCGATACAGATTTTCACATGAAGAGTCTGGCGTTCGATGACGGAATAGACGGCGTGGCCGCGGCGATGCCGCAGGATCCAGCCGTCAAGAAGGCGATTATTGATTCCGTGAGAGGGCGGCTCGTGGCTTGGGACCCGATTCGACAAAAACAAGTGTGGGACGTGGATCGGCCGAGACCCTGGAATGGCGGAGTCTTATCCACCGCCGGCAATCTGGTTTTCGAGGGCACCGCCAAAGGGGATTTTGAGGCTTATCTGGCGAACACCGGGGCGACGGTGTGGTCCTACCCGATACAGACGGGCGCGATGGCCGGTCCGGTGAGCTACACGGTGAATGGCGAGCAATACGTCGCGGTACTGGCGGGATGGGGCGGCGTGTTCCCGCTCGCTGCGGGCGAGATTGCGTTGAAGGGTGGCCGAGTGAGAAATGTAAGCCGCATGTTGGCGTTCAAGCTGGGAGGCAAGCTCAGCTTGCCGCCTCTTCCGGAGGTCGAACCGGAAGTGTTGCATCCGCCTGCCGCGACGGCGGACTCCGCGACGGTGCGCCACGGAGAACAGCTCTATCAACGGTTTTGCGGAAACTGTCACGGCGATGCAGCCGTAAGCGGCGGCTTGTTGCCGGACCTTCGCTATTCGAGCACCCTGGGGAACGACCAATGGTTCAGCATCGTGCTGGGCGGGCTATTGCGGCCGAACGGCATGGTGTCTTTTGCAAAAGAGGTCTCGCACAGTGACGCCGCGGCGATACGCGCCTACGTGATTTTCCGCGCGAATCAGAGCCTCGCGGAAACCGGAACTGCGGCTGCGCAAGAGTCCGGCGGCCGTCCCAAAAATTGAATTCCGCGATTGAGAATTCAGCGGTTCGCGAGTTTTAGACGGCAGCTGCAATGCCGGCAGGCAGCAGTTCTACTGTGACGAGCCGGAGCAGCCACACCTGGCCTTTCACGTTGGCGTGGCCCCAAAAATCGAGAAGCGTGCTGCCGAACGAGATCTGGCCAATCGCAACGGGTTCGATGCGCGCGTCCGCCAGCGCGCCGAGGTACGTCTCGCGGACAAGATCCTTCGGCGGGCGATCGGGAAAGCGGCCTGCGGGGGTGCTGTGGATGCCGATGATGAAAACTTCGCCGGTCATTTGGCGCCTTTCTCGCCGGTTCGGCTCGGCGCGGGCGGTTTCTTGTCTTTAGTGAACGGCACGATCTGCCCCGGCCCAATAGGGCTTGCGAAGTTCCTTGCGGTCAATCTTTCCCGCCGGCGTCTTGGCGATTTCGGCGACAAACTCTACGGACTTGGGCGCCTTCACACCGCCGAGCTTTGCTTTGCAGTGCGCGATGATCTGCCGGTCCGTAAGTGATTGGCCCGCACGCAGCACCACCAACGCCTTTACGGCTTCGCCCCATTTGGCGTCCGGCACACCAATCACTGCGCATTCGTACACTTCCGGCAGCGCCATGACGACTGCTTCCACTTCCGCAGAATACACGTTGAAACCGCCGGAGATGATCATGTCCTTCTTCCGGTCAACGATATAAAAGTATCCATCCTGGTCGCGGTAGCCGACGTCTCCGGTGTGATGCCAACCGTAGGCGCGAATTTCCGCAGTGGCTTCCGGCATATCGTAATAACCAGGACTTACGAGCGACCCTCGCGCGACGATTTCCCCGGCCTGCCCGGGGGGCAGGAGCTGGCCCTGTTCGTCCATGATTGCCAGCCGCACCGCGGAGGTGGGCTTGCCGCAACTGCGCAGCCGTTCCGGGTGATCTCCGGCGGCTGCGGCCGCGACCGTCTTTTGGTCAAGCCATGTGAGCAACATGGGAGCTTCCGTCTGCCCGTAACTTTGACACATGCACGGTCCGAAGATTTCGACGCCTTCCCTGAGTTTGTCGGGAGACACGGGCGAAGCAGCCAGCAGGAACACACGAAGGCTCGAGTAATCGAATCTGCGCACTTCGGGTTGCGCCAGCAGACCGTAAAAAGCCGTCGGCGGCAGGAATAAATGCGTGATGCGGAATCGTTCGATATTTCGCAATACTTCCGGCGCGTCGAAACCCGGCATCACCACGTTGGTGGCGCCCAGGGTGAACATGGTGAACGCTACCACGCCCGCCGCATGCGAAAGGGGCGCGACATTCAGGCACACCAGGTCGGCAGCGTCCGAGCGCCAATAGAACGAGGCCATTTCGGTCATGGTTCCCCAGGAGAGACTGGTGACGCGCACGCCCTTTGCGGGACCGGTCGTGCCGCCGGTAGGGACTAAGCCCATGAGACGATCCGCATTTCCGCCCGCATCTCCCCAGTCGAGATCCGCCGAGCCCGCGCCGCTTTGCGCGAATTTTTCGAGCGATGGGTTATTTCCGTCTTCGGCGTCAATGCAGATCAGGTGCTTGAGCGACGGAACGCGAGCCCGCAGCTCAGGAACGCGGTCGCGATAACTGCTGTGGTAGAAGAGCCAGGAGGTGTGAACGTAATTCATGTAGGCGACGTTGGCATCGGCCGCGTTACGATAATTGATGGGTACCCAGACGGCGCCGGCGCGCATCAGCCCCAGCATGCAGAGCAAGACTCGCGCGTCGTTGATGGAATAAATCGCCGCGCGCTCCTCGCCGTGCAGGCCGGAGGCCCACATGGCGCGAGCAATCTGCTGGCTGGCTTGATGCACGTCGGCATACGAGTAGCGGACGGAGCCGGCAATGATGGCGATCCGATCAGGGACAATCTCCGCCTGCTTGTCGAAATAATCTATAGCGCGCATGGACTGAACGCCTTTTCGTGACGCTTGTGCAACCCAAACGCCTTTCGGTTGACGCTCACAATTCCTCGAGCCGGCCGCGGCGGTCTCGCGGATTCCCTGATCCGCAGGTCCCCGAGAATCCCTTTCGGCGCATGGAGCAGGGCTGGCGAAACGACAACGCTGCCAAACCGCTGCAAATCCGAGAGGCGCAGACCTAACGCCCCCTGGAACTTTGCAGCACGCTTTTCGATGAAAACCCGCGTTCCTTCGCGCATGTCCTGCGTCGCGCAGCGCAATCCGAAGAGCGAGGATTCCAGAAACCAGCCCTCGTCCCGGCCGCTGTCAAAGCCGCGCTCGATTGCCCCCATCGCAAACTGCACGCCGAGGGGCGCGTTGGCGATCACCTGGAGCGCCGGCGCTTCGGCAGTGGCAATCCGATCGCCAGGCTCGACCACGCTATTCACTAGCCCGATGCGCAGAGCTTCCTCGGTGGAAATCACGTCGCCTGTCGAAATCATCTCGTAAGCCACGCGCTTGCCGCAGAGCCGCGTCAGACGCTGCGTTCCGCCTGCGCCCGTAATGATTCCGAGCTTCCCTTCGGGTTGCCCAAAACGCGCGGTGCTCCCGGCGGCCCCGGAACGCAGCGCCGGCTAGCGCAACAGCATGCAAAGTTCCTGCGCGGCGGCGCGCAAGTGCGGAAGAAATTTAGTCTGCATCTCCTGGTTCGAGACTCGTTGGGCGTGAGCGCCGACGTTTACGGCCGCGACCACCTTGCCGCTGGGACTCTGGATAGGCACGGCCATCGAGCGGAGCCCCAATTCCAATTCCTGATCCACAACGGCATAGCCGTTGCGCAAGACCATGCGCAGCACTGGCCGGAGCTTATCGGCGGTGACGATGGTTCGCTCGGTGTACCGCGTGAAGCGAATGCGCGCGAGAAAAGACTCCAGTTCGTCGGGCGCCAAGTGAGCAAGCAGCACGCGTCCCATCGAGGTGCAGAATGCGGGCAACCGGCTGCCAATGCCCAAATCAATGGCCATGATGCGGGTGACGTTGGCCCGCGCGACATAAACGATATCGAGGCCGTCCAGCATCGCAATGGAACAGGATTCATGCATCACGCGGCTGAAACGTTCCAGGATCGGCTGCGCCGCCGTGGCTAAGGGCATCGAGGAAATGTAGGAGTGGCCGAGCGCCAGGACTCTGGGCTGCAGAAAGAAGTGGCGATTATCGTCGGAGCCGGCAAAGCCGAGTTTTGCCAACGTGTACAGGCAGCGGCGCACGGCAGCGCGAGAAAATCCGGTTTTGCCGCTTACCTGCGAAATGGTGAGCTGGCGCTTTTTCTGAGAGAAGGCCTGGATGACCGCGAGTCCGCGGGCGAGTGAAGTCATGAAGTCAGGGTCGCCGGTAAGTGCGTCAATCTGCGCGGAAGGAGTGGGTGGTGCGCCATCCGCGGCGGACTCCGGCAGCGCAGCAGGTGGTTTCTGTTTGTCGGGCTTGCGGGAACTGTTGCCAGGCATCGAAAATCTCCCTTGGAGGTTAGCGGGAACGGCGCAGGATACACGAATTGGGCGATAGGCGCACGCTATTTCGATAATCGGCCTTGACAGAACCCGGCCCCCCTGCCTAAATTCGCCGATGCATCCCAGCGGACAGGTATTCGTAGCTCGCAACGTGCAAGGAGAAATCGTTGGCGGCGTTCCTTTCATTGCGCGACGCAGTCGCGGAGCTCGTGCATGACGGTGATTCCGTGGCGCTGGAGGGCTTCACTCACCTGATTCCTTTCGCCGCAGGGCACGAACTGATCCGCCAGCGCCGCCGCGATCTCACCCTGATTCGCATGACCCCCGATCTGATTTACGACCAGATGATCGGCATGGGCTGTGCATCGCGCCTGATTTTCTCCTGGGGCGGGAATCCTGGCGTTGGTTCCCTGCATCGGTTTCGCGACGCGATCCAGGCCGGCTGGCCCGCACCTCTTGAAATCGAAGAGCACAGCCATGCGGACATGGCCGCGCGTTACCAGGCGGGGGCTTCGGGATTGCCCTTCGCCATCATGCGGGGATACGTGGGATCGGATCTGCCGAAACACAATAAGAAAATCAAGTCCATCGAGTGTCCGTTCACCGGTGAAATATTGACCGCGACGCCGGCGCTGCATCCGGACGTGACCGTCGTGCACGCGCAGAAGGCCGACCGCAAAGGCAACGTGCTGATTTACGGCATCCTGGGAATTCAGAAGGAAGCGGCGCTGGCCGCGCCGAAAGTGATTGTGACGGTGGAAGAAATCGTGGAGCAGCTGGACGCTCCGCTGAACGCCTGCGTGCTGCCGGCATGGGTTGTGTCTGCTGTTTGCGCGGTGCCCGGCGGCGCCCACCCCTCCTACGCACACGGCTATTACAAGCGCGACAATGCATTCTGCAAAGCGTGGGACGAGATTTCCCGGGACCGGGAAGCTTTCCGGGCCTGGATGAACCGGCATGTAGTGAATACCGCGGATTTTGCGGAATACCGCCGCAGCAGCGAGGCGGAAAGCAAGGTGGGCAGCCATCGCTGAACTGGAATATTCACCGAGCGAAATCATGACCATCGCCGCAGCGCGCCTGCTGCGGAACGGCAGCGTGTGTTTTGTGGGCATCGGCCTGCCGAGCGCGGCGGCAAACCTGGCGCGCGTCACGCACGCTCCGGATGTGGTATTGATTTACGAATCCGGAACGATCGGCGCGAAACCGCGGGTGTTGCCACTATCCATCGGCGACGGTGAGCTGGCGGAGACGGCCGAAACGGTCGTCTCGGTCCCGGAAATTTTTAGCTATTGGCTGCAGGGAGGACGCGTGGACGTGGGCTTTCTCGGCGCGGCGCAAATAGACAAGTACGGCAAGATCAATACCACGGTGATTGGCGGAAGCTACGCAGCGCCGCAGGTGCGCCTGCCCGGCGCAGGAGGCGCGCCGGAAATAGCCACGGCGGTCAAGGAAGTGGCCATTCTCTTGAAGCAGAATAAGCAGACGTTCGTCGAGAAGCTCGACTTCGTCACTTCCTCTGGCTATTTCCATCCGATCGGAGGGGGCGGCGGCGCGCAAATGCGGGGTCGCGGACCAACCACGGTGATATCGGATCTTGGGGTTCTGACGTCCGATCCGGCCACCAATGAACTTCTGCTGACAACGGTCCATCCGGGAGTCTCCGTCGCGCAAGCAAGAGACGCGACAGGTTGGGACTTGCGAGTGGCGCCCCATGTGGAAACGACGCCGAAACCCACCGCGAGCGAACTGGCCGCGTTGCGCGATCTTCATGAACGTACGGCGGCGGCGCATGGCAGCGCCGTGGGGGCGGAGTAAACACGGTTCGTCGCCTCGCGTTGCCGTGTATGATTGACAGGGAGAAAAGTTGCATGAGAACGCCCCCCGGTTACCGGCGTCCGCTTCCCGGAACGCAGCCGAATCATTTGAATCCAGCCTACGTGTCATCGGCGAAGCGCGCGCCCACGAAGCCGCTGATTTACCTCCCACACACGCTTTCGGAAATCACGGGACCGCAATTCGCGCCGGAGACCGTTAACGTGAAGGCCTGCGATTTGACGCGCCAACATTCCGGAGAACCTCTCGGCGAACGAATCATCGTGCGCGGTCGAGTGCTGGACGAAGACGGACGGCCGGTGCGAAACACGTTGGTGGAAATCTGGCAAGCCAACGCGGCCGGAAGATATCTGCACAAAGTGGACCAACATCCCGCTCCGCTCGATCCCAATTTTAGCGGAAGCGGCTACACCATGACGGACGGCGAAGGCAGCTACCGCTTCGTGACCATCCGTCCCGGGGAATATCCCTGGCGCAATCATCACAACGCGTGGAGGCCCGCGCACGTTCATTTTTCTTTATTTGGCCCGGCGTTTGCCACACGCCTGGTTACGCAGATGTATTTTCCCGGGGATCCGCTGTTGCCCTTCGACCCGATTTACAATTGCACGGCGGATGAGGCAGCGCGGCAGCGCCTGATTTCGAGCTTCGACTGGGAAACGACGATTCCCGGACATGCGTTGGGCTACAGATTCGACATCATCCTGAGCGGACGTGAAGCGACGCCGATGGAGAAATAACTTCAGATGACTCTGCACGCGACCTCATCACATACGGTTGGACCCTTCTTCATCATCGGCCTCGATCGCTTGAGCCAGGCGGACCTCGCAGCTCCGGGCGTCGGCGGCGAGCGCGTGACGATCGAGGGGCGGGTGCTCGACGGCGACGGCGTCGGCGTGCCCGACGCGATGATAGAGATCTGGCAGGCGAATTCCCGCGGGAAGTACGCTCATCCGGAAGACACGCAAGACAAGCCCCTCGAGCCGGACTTTCAAGGCTACGGGCGAATTCCGACCGACTCCGACGGAAAATTCCGATTTACAACGATCAAGCCCGGCGCGGTGCCCGACCCGCAGGGCAAGCCGCAGGCGCCGCACATCGTCGTCTCGGTGTTTATGCGCGGATTGATGAGGCGGCTGGTGACGCGGATTTATTTTCCGGGCGAGCCGGGCAACGCGGACGATTTTGCGTTGAATCGGATCGAGCCTGCGCGGCGAGGAACCTTGATTGCGCGCCGACTGGCGGGACAAGCCGGCACGCTGGAATGGAATGTGGTTTTGCAAGGGCCGGAGGAGACGGCGTTCTTCGACTGCGGAATGTGATTCAGGCACGGACCTCGAGGAAACGGCACCCCCGAGGCGCTGCGACCGGCGCAAAACCGATGGCCGCGGCTGGGATTGCTTAAAACGGATACTGGCGGCGCCCCATCTGAATCGTCACCCACTTCACTTCGGTCATCTCTTCCACCGACCAACGCCCGCCCTCGCGGCCGCTTCCTGAGTCTTTGACGCCTCCGAAAGGAACAGTCGCTTCGTCATGCACGGTGGGACCGTTGAGGTGCACCATGCCCGCTTCCAGTTCGAGCGCAAAACGCATGGCGAGCTGCAAATCGTTCGTGAGAACGGCTGAGGAAAGGCCGTAGGACGAGTCATTCGCGAGCGCCAGCGCGTGATCGGCGTTATCCGCGCGGGTCACCGCTGCCACGGGGCCAAAAAGCTCATCGCGGAAGGCAGCCATGTTTGGCGTGACGTCCGCCACCACGGTAGGTTGATAGAAATTCCCCTCGTAGGTTCCGCCGGTAAGCACGCGCGCGCCGCCTGCCAGGGCATCCTTAATCTTGCGATCAATCATCAGGCATTGCGAGGAACGGATCAGCGGCCCGATCACCGTATGCGGGTCGCGGGGATCTCCAACCTTGAGGGACTTGGCCTTGGCTGCGAAGCGCTGCAGGAATGTCTCATAGATCGGGGCTTCCACAATGATTCGCGAACCGGCCATACAGATTTGTCCCTGGTGGATGAAGATACCGAAGCAGGCGGTGTCCACGGCGTAATCCACGTCGGCGTCTTTCAACACGATGAGCGGGCTCTTTCCGCCCATTTCCAGAACCACACGCTTTCCTTTCTTGGCGCACTCGACGGCGATGTGACGTCCCACGGCTGTCGAGCCTGTAAAAGAAATCAATTTCACACGCGGATCGTCGAACAGGACGCGGCCGAGTGTGGGACCGTCTCCTGGAACGACATTCAGCACCCCGGGGGGCAAGCCGGCCTTTTCGAAGATTTCGGCGAGCTTTAGTCCAACGAGGGAAGTCTCCTCTGAAGGCTTCAAGACGAAGGTATTTCCCGTGGCGAGAGCGAAGGCTACTTTCTTGAGCGCCAGCACCACCGGAAAATTGAACGGCGAGATGCCCGCGACCACTCCGAGGGGCCGGCGAATCGCCAGAGACAAGAGACCCGAAACGTCGGAAGGAAACACGTCTCCCTGGACCCGGCGCGCTTCTCCGGCAATCGAGCGGAGCATGTTCGCGGCGAAGGGCACTTCGAAATGGGCTTTGCCGAAAGTGGAGCCGCCTTCGCCAATCAGCAGATCCACCATCTCGCCGGTGGCCGCTTCCAGTTCGTCGGCGGCGCGGTGCAAGATTTTCTCGCGTAGCGCCGGGGGTGAATTCGCCCACGAGGATTTCGCGGAGTGTGCGGCGTCAATCGCCGCGCGCATGTGCTGTTCCTGGGCCATGAAGATTTTGGCAAACGGCGTCTGGTCGGCAGGGTTGAGGACGTCGGCCAGGGCGGAAGGTGAGACTTCTATAGCCTTGCCGCCAATGTAGGGGGTGGAAAGCATGATGTCCCTTCCTGTTCGAACCCGAAGCGCCCGCAGCGTACAACTGCCCGCACGCGGACACACAGTGCGCGTTTATCGCGCAGGCGTACGATTATCCTTCGAGCGGATTCTTCTCCAGCGATGCGGGAAAGTCAAGGTGTCGGGCTGGTTCGCCGCAGCTGAATTCTTTATCGCTCAGGGTATCGGCGCGTCCGCAGACAACTTCGCAAGCGCGGATCAGAAGTGGCGCTGATACAAACCGGCCGGGAAATGCGGGGATGGCCGGAGGATCGAGTGGCACACTCTCGCAACGAGCCAAATCATTTGTGCCACCAACGTGCGCTATCAACTCCACACGCGGCGCGCCACGTCGGCGACGAGCCGCAACTTGGCCCACTGTTCATCTTCCGTGAGAAGATTGCCCTCCATCGTGGAAGCGAAGCCACATTGGGGGCTGAGCGCAAGATTCTCGGCCGGAAAATACCGGGACGCTTCCTGGATTCTGCGGGCGATGTCATCCGAGTTCTCCAGCTGAGCCTTCTTGGAGCTGATCAATCCGAGGACCACCGTCTTATTGCGCGGAATCAGGCGCAAGGGCTCGAAGGTTCCCGAACGATCGTCGTCGTATTCAAGCAGGAACCGGTCCACTGCCATGGTGGTGAACAGTTTCTCGGCGATGGCGTCGTAGCCGCCCTCGGCGTACCAATGGCTGCGATTGTTGCCGCGGCACAGGTGCATGGCGAGGGTGACGCCCGGACGCCGGGCCGCTTCAAAACAGGCGTTGTCCGCGCGAATGGATTCATCGAGGAGCGCGTCCGGCTCGATTTTCATTTCCGTGCGGATCCAATCGCGCCACTTCGGATCCATGAAGTAACTGTAGCGCGGCGCGTCAATCTGGATGTACTTCACGCCCTCGGCGGAAAGGCGGGCAAGTTCGGTCTTCATGATCGCGACGATGTCCCAGAGGAGCGCGGAATGGTCTTTATACACTTTGTCCGTGACACCATGTTTGAAGGAAATGGCGGGAAATTGCGTGGCGCTCGGCAGCGTCATTTTGATCGCGCCGGGGCTGTGCTTCTTCAGAAATGAAAGCTCGCGCCCCGTCAGCGGTTCGATGGCGCGCAGCTTTTCGGTGACGATGCCGGTAACGCTGCTCACCGGCGCGTCCTTTTCCTGACCCGCTTTCCAGGAGCGCGCTACGGCATCGCCCAAGTCGAAGCCCGCCACGGCGTCGGTGAAGTCGCTCATGAAATTGCGGCGGCGGAGTTCGCCGTCGGTAAAAATCTCGAACCCCAGCTCCTTCTGCTTGGCCAGGACGCGTTCGATGTCGCGATCCTCGACGGCTCTCAGGTGCTCGGGATCTTTCGCGGCGGTGCGTCGCGCTTCCAGCAGCTCCGCCGGACGAAGAAAGCTGCCGACGTGGTCGGCCCGGTATTGTGTGGACATGGTTGTGCTCCTTTTATCTGAAGCCTCCGCTCACGATGCCTGAGACAAGGGAAGCACGCCGCCGAGGCTGGAGGAAAGTTTCGCCGCAATTTCCCGCACCAGTGCGATTTTTTGCGCCAGCTCCTTTCCACGGAAGCGCAGAGTGGGGCCGGCAATTCCTACGGCAGCAGCAACGCGGTTTTCCGCCAACAGCACCGGCGCGGCGACGCCGCTCAATCCCCTCTCGAGTTCCTGATTGTCAAGGGCGTAGCCACGCTGGCGTATCTGCCGCAAGTTTTCTCTCAGGTCCGCTGGACGCGTAAGGGTGGATGGCGTGAAGCGCGGCAGTCCGTTGCGCAAGAGAACCGCGTCAATTTCCTGGTCGGGCAGAAACGCCAAGACCGCTTTGCCGACCGCCGTGCAGTGGGCCGGAAACTGCGCGCCCACGCTGGTGCGCAGAGTGATCATGGTGTGCGCCGAGTTGACGCGGTCCAGGCAAATGACGCCCCCCGCGCCGGGCACTGCAAGACTGACCGTCTCATGCGAGCGCCGAGACATCTCGAGGAGGAAACGGTGGGCCTCGCTCTGCAGGGTCCGTGATTCCACAGCTTTGGTTCCCAGTTCGTGCAGCTTCAACCCCAGACGGTATCGCTCGTTGTCCGCGTTTCTCTCGATCATTCCGAACTTTTCCATGGCGTTCAGCAAGCGGTGGACCGTGGCTTTATCAAGATTCAGAGCAGACGCGAGTTGCGTGACGCCCAGTTCCGGGCCGTTCTGCCCGAGGTGCAGGAGAATGCGCAGAGCCTTTTGCAATGACTTGCTGGAGCCCGGGGCAGTCGGTTTCGAGGCTGATGCGCGTGTTTTTCTAAGTGCCCGTTTGGCTAGCACAAAGTCTCCGATGCTGCACCGATTCCTTCGCTTGACCGGGGCGCGCTGCCGCCCGAACTTTGCTCTTGACCCTCGACGCATTGTAGATAAAATCCGAGGAGTGTCAATATGAAAGAGTATTTCATTATGTGAAACATAGATTGTGCAGGAGAAGTCCGATGTTTCTTAAAGAGTTCTGGTATGCGTTCGCCTGGGATTCCGAAGTCAAACACGCACCGCTGGCCCGCACTATTTGCGACGAACCGTTGGTGGTTTACCGCCAGACCAACGGCGCCATTTCCGCTTTCGAAGATTGTTGCCCGCACCGGATGCTGCCTCTTTCCAAGGGATACCTGAAAGGCGATCACCTGGTCTGCAAATATCATGGACTGGAATTCGACGCCTGCGGCGAATGCGTCTGGATGCCGGGACAGGAAGGGGTGCGCAAGGACGCGAAGATTCGCACCTATGCGGTGGCGGAAAAGCATCGCTTCGTCTGGGTGTGGATCGGCGATCCCGCCAGGGCCGATGAAGCAGCGATTCCGGACATGCATTGGTGCTCCGATCCGGACTGGGTATTCGAGGGCGGCACTTATCAGGTGAAATGCAACTATCAACTGCTGGTGGATAATCTGATGGACCTCTCACACGAAACCTACGTGCATCCATCCAGCATCGGGCAACATGAAATCGTCGAAGCGCCCATCAAGGCGATTTCCGACGACACGTCCGTTACCGTTACGCGCTGGATGTACAACATTGATCCGCCTCCCTTCTGGTCCGCAAACCTGAGATCGCAGGAAAAGTGCGATCGCTGGCAGATTTGCCGGTATTCGCTTCCGGCGAACGTAATGATTGATGTGGGGGTGGCGCTGGCGGGGACCGGCGCGCCGCAAGGGGACCGGTCGAAGGGCGTCACCGGTATCGTCGTGAACCTAATGACGCCGGAGACGGAGCATTCCACGTGGTATCACTGGGGCATGGCACGCAATTTCCATACCGATGACCGTGGCTTGACGTTCCGGATTCGCGACGGGCAAGCCGCAGTGTTCGCGGAGGACCTGGATATCCTGGAGGCCCAGCAGCAAAACATCCTGCTGCGCAGTGACCGCGAGCTGCTCAACCTGAAAATTGACGCCGGCGGCGTACACGCCCGCCGAATCATGGAACGCGAACTTGCACGGCGCGGGGGTAGGACCGCATGACCTCGCCGGCCGCGCAGAACGTGACCGCGCGTGCGCGCACGCGCGCCACCTCGCAATCAAATCCAGAGTTTCGGGTTGATCTTCAAGCCGTGCGCCCGGCAATAGCTGAGGTAGTGGTCCATGAACCAGAAAACGTCGAGCGTGTCGGTCAAGACGTCGTTGTCATCGTAGAATTCCAGCGAGCCGTTCAAAAAGAAAACGGTCTTCATGCCGTTGGGGTCGTCGGAAACGAGCGTATGAATCGCCCCGGGGTTTTCGCGGATGTAACTGCCAGGCCGAGCGACCCAGTCGTATTCCAAATAACGCCAACTTCCCTCCAAGGTGCAAGCGGAAATCGGACCACGATGCTTATGACGTCCAAGCATGCCGCCCTTTTTCACCCACAGAATGTTAGCGAAGGAATTGGTTCGCACGTCGAAGGCCAGATGGCGGATGAAAACATTTTCCTTGAACGGCACATAGGGGGATTCATCTTCGCCGGCGCCAATGTGCGCTTCGGGACGGGCGTATTCCTCGATGACTGAAGCCAAACTGCTCTTGGCATCAACAATGGCCATGGGGACCTCCGGACTTCTCAGTGCGCGAACATCGCACGGTAGAAAGCGCGTCTTCGCGCCAGATTTGCGCTCAGTATACATCTGCGCTCGCGCGCCGCAATCGCGTTGGCCGATGATCGCCCGATTTTTGCGAACGACGCCTGCAGGCCGCGCCCCGATTCGGGCGTGCCCAGGCTCGCGCAAAGTCTCATCGGGGGTATCATCGGTGTCATCGAGCGCTTTGTTTTCGCTCGCACCGTCCTGCGGACGGGGGGAGACCGCGTGATTCCGCGAATCAAGACTACCGTGGTGGGCAGCTATCCGGTTCCGTCGTGGCTGGTAGGAAATACCTCGCGCTTAGTGCTGCGGGACGCAGTGATGTCCGTCCTCAAGACCCAGGAACTCGCCGGACTGGACCTGATTTCCGACGGCGAGCTGATGCGATTCGATCCCAGCCATCCGGAAACCAATGGGATGATTGATTACTTCGTCTCGCAGATGGAAGGCATCCGCAAGCATTTCTCGCTTTCGGACTTTGACCGCTTCCGCGCAGACCGCGCTTCGGGGTTTCGTCTGCTGACTGCCGGTATGGTGGTGGAGCGCATCACCGAGGGCACGCTCAACCTGCCGCGGGACTATGAGTTCTCGCGCGTGCTGACGAAGTCGCCGCTGAAATTCACCTGTACCGGCCCGCACATGCTGTCCAGATTGCTTACCAATTGTTTTTACAAGGACACCGCGGAGTTGGCGATGGATATTGCCGGCATTCTGCGGC
This sequence comes from Candidatus Acidiferrales bacterium, assembly GCA_049300435.1. Classification (GTDB taxonomy): domain Bacteria; phylum Acidobacteriota; class Terriglobia; order Acidiferrales; family UBA7541; genus Palsa-295. Next base: position 78,340 of record JBAQJS010000089.1, read on the forward strand.
GCCAACTCGAGCTGATCGAGGCGGAAACGGTGCAGTTGGACGAAGCGAGCATCGTCGGCTTTCCACAGGATGCACCGTGGGCCGCGCAGGCGATCAATCACGCGTTGGGCGGAATCTTGAACGAGAAAGCGGTGCACATTTGCTTCGGCAATTACGGCGGACAGCCCATGCTGCGCGGCTTCTGGCGGGATTTGATTCCGTTCCTGAATTCGCTGCAGACCGACCACCTGGTGCTGGAGTTTGCCCGGCGGGGGTACGAGGAACTCTCTGCGTTCAGCGACCTCGACCCTAAAATCGGTTTGGGAATCGGCGTGGTGGACATCAAGGACAACGAAGTGGAGTCGCGCGAACTCATCGCCTCACGCATCGAAACGATCGCGAATGCAATCGGAGTGGAACGGCTGCATTACGTTCATCCGGACTGCGGTTTCTGGATGCTGCAGCGTAGCGTGGTGGACCGCAAGATGCGTGCGTTGGTCGAAGGAAGAAATTTGTTCGAAGGACGCGAGTAAGAGAGATTGTCCGAGAGTTTGGTTTCATTCGCCGGGTTGGAGCGTTGACGGTGGAAGACGACAAAGCAGCCGTCCGAGCGACAGTCTTCACTCATCTGTCGGGAATCGCACTAGCTCCTACCGTTGCGGCCCTTGCCGACCGCGGCGTCTTCGAGCTCTTCGATTCTCGCGCGTCGTGGATCGGGCTTGACGAAATCGCGGAGCGCACTCACGCGAACCGCGGGTACTTGCGCGTCGCGCTTCGCCTGCTCACTTCCTGCGGCTGGCTGCAGCAACAGACCGGCGAGACGGGGGAGTGCCCGCGTTACGCGTTGACCCCCGAAGGAACTATCGCCGTTCGATTGGCGCCGCCGCTTTATCGTGAAGTGATTTCGTTCATTCCCAAGGCGCTCTTCCTGGAGGACTTCCTCTACGGCAAATCCGACGACCCGGTGCTCCCTTCCCTGCAATCGCTGGTGCTTCGCGCCACGCAACGATGGCTCGCTCCTGAGCAAGATGACCCGATCACGCTAAAAGTGGTCGAATCCGTGCGCGGCCACTTGGACGGCGTGCTCGTCGGTCCTGCGATGGTGGCACTGGCGCGCGGCGGAGTGCTCTCCCGACTGGAGCGGGAGCCCGTGCAGACGAGCAGCCTCGCCGGCAATCAAGTCAGCCTGAATTGCCTGTTCGACCTGCTCGCCACTCAAGGCTGGCTGGAGCGCGAAAATCAAACTGTGCGGCTGACTCCGCGCGGGCTTTACGCGGCCCAGATTGCGACCTCCTACGGAGTCACCGTCTCGTATTTGCCCATGTTCAATTCGTTGAGCACGCTGCTTTTTGGAAATGCGCGCGGGCCGCGCGTGGATGAGAGCGGCGTGGAACTGCTGGTCAATCGCGGCATGAACGTTTGGGGCAGCGGCGGCGCGCACAAAACCTATTTCAAGAAAGTGGACGAGATCATCATCGAGATTTTCAATCGTCCGCTGCATAAACAGCCCCAGGGCATTTGCGATATGGGTTGCGGCGATGGCACGTTTCTTGAGCACCTGTATGACGTGGTGCAACAAAAAACCGCGCGGGGCAAAGTGTTGGATCAACATCCCCTGGTGCTGGTTGGAGCCGACTTTAACAAGGTGGCACGCCGTGTCGCCAAACAGCGCCTGCGCAAAGCGAATGTCCCGGCGTGCCATATCATCGCCGGCGACATCAATCGCCCAGCACAGCTTGGCAGCGATCTGGAGGCGCTGGGGCTGGACGTGCATGACTTGCTGCACGTGCGCTCGTTTCTCGATCACAATCGGCCATACTCGCCGCCCGCAAATTATGCCCGTGGCAGCCGGACGGGAAAGTCCAGCGGCGCGTTTGCGTACCTGGGCGAGGAGATTTCCGCGGATGAATTGGAAGAAAATCTGGTGCGCTACTTGCGACGCTGGGCGCCGTACGTGGGCCGCTTCGGCTTGCTAGTGCTGGAGCTGCACACCTTGCCGCCCGAGTTGGCTGCCGCAAATCTGCGCCATACACCCGTAGTGGCGTATGACGGCACGCACGGCTATTCCGATCAATACCTGGTTGAGCTGCCACTTTTTCTGGAGTGCGCGCGCGAGGCTGGGTTGCAGGCGGATGACCGCTACCACGCCAGGTTTCCCGCTTCCGACTTGGCGACCGTGAGCGTCAATTACTTCACCGCTGTTGCCGGCCCGTCGAGCCCGGAGATGATCGTCGCGAACGCGAACTCGCACGCTGGAGTGTAAACCTGCCCGTAATTCGGATGATTTTCCGTCCGGTCCATACCCATTCAAGTCTGCCCCTCTTGCAGAACATTTAACCCTTTCGGACACCGCCCCTGCGCCGGCAACGCTTGCTCGATGGCCAACGAAAAATCTGGGTCCAATTCCCGGACGCACCATCATCCGCGGGGCAAGCCTGGGCAGCCAGCGTCGCCGTCGCGCCGGCGAGTATTTCCAGTAAGCGGAATATCGTTAGCATCGGTTAATATCAAGCGCGCGCGAACGATTTGGCTCGCGTCAAGACGGTCAGCGAGAGGTCGAGTTCCTTGCGTAAGTGGATGACAGCCTGCGCGATTATTGCGGTGTTACTGTTCGCGGCGATCGTCGCGCTGCGCCCCGCGATTCACAAGCTGATTCGCGAACGTACGCAGCGGATGCTGGAGACTCACTTCGCGAGCCAAGTTCAGTTTTCGGATTTCGGCATCACGCTTTTTCCGCGACTGCACGTGACCATTACCGGGCTGGTGCTGCGCCACAACGGACGCACGGATATCCCTCCCCTCATCCAGGTTCGCGTGGTTTCGCTTTATGGCAATTTGTTGAGCTTATTGCGTCCCAGACCGTATGTTTCCTACGTGCAATTGGACGGCTTGCAGATTCACACGCCGCCGCGCGTGCCGGGCGGGCAGCCCCTGATCCGCAAGACCGACCTGGATCTGGCGAAGAAGTATCCGTTGTCCATCGGAGAAATACACGCCGATGACGCGATTATTGTGGTGTTGCGCGCGCAACCCGACAAACCCCCGCGCGAGTTTCCCATTCGTCACCTCGACCTTCATGATGTGAGCTTCGACCGCCCCGCAAAATTCCACGCTTTGCTGACGAACGCCGTGCCCGTAGGCGAGATTGATGCGACCGGCGAATTTGGGCCTTGGCTGGCAGAAGAGCCGAGCGAGACGCCCGCGGACGGCCACTATTCCTTCCAGAACGCGGACTTGGGCACGCTGAAGGGACTGCGAGGGATTCTCTCGTCGAAAGGGCAGTTCGATGGGCCCCTCGATTACCTGGCAGTGAAGGGATATACCGATACGCCCGACTTCGGCTTGCGCACCACCGGGCATCCCGTGCCATTGCACACGGATTTTGATGCTCTCGTGGACGGGACCAACGGAAATGTGATCTTGAACAGCGTGCGGGCGAAGTTTCTCGATACAACTCTGGACGTCAAGGGCTCCATCGTGGACGTGAACAAACAAGTGAAGGGTCGCACGATCCTTCTGGACGCCGTATCCGACGACGCACGAATCGAAGACATGCTTCGCCTGGTCGTGGACTCGGACAAGCCATTGATGACTGGGGCCGCGACACTTCGAACCACGATTGATATCCCCGAAGGCGACGAGGACCTGCTGGAACGCATGAAGCTCGACGGGCAATTCGGCGTGGGCCACGCGCAGTTCACGAGCCCGACGGTTCAGGCGAAAATTGATACGCTTAGCCGAAAGGCCCAGGGCCAGCCGAAGGATATGGATATCAGCGACGTCACGTCGGAACTTCGAGGAACCTTCAAGCTCAGCAATGCGGTGATGGCGTTCTCGAACTTGAATTTTATTGTCGCGGGTGCCTCCGTGCACCTGGACGGAACATACAACCTGGACTCCACGCAGATGGATTTCCACGGAGAGCTCTTGATGCAGGCTAAGCTCTCGCAAACCACCACTGGCGCGAAATCTTTTTTCCTGAAGGCGCTGGATCCCTTCTTCAAAGGCAAGAACGGCGGCACGGAGCTTCCCATCAAGATTACCGGCACGAAGGACCACCCTGTGTACGGCCTGGATCGCGCCGGGGATAAGAAAAAGGCCAGTGTTCCCCAGGCTAGCAGCGAATAGAGCTCTCCGGCACGCAATGCACCTGAGAAACTTCAAAAATGTGCTGGATATGTCCCGCTCGATGGGATGAGAATGCGAAGACTCGAACGGGCCGATTGCAGACCGTTTGTCAGTCTTGATACGCGGACAATCCGCGTGCACAGCGGCGGTTCGAGTCGGCCAATCCGGTCCAAAGGAGACTTTGCATGTCTTTGCGCTCGACGTGCTGTTCGCTGCTTACGATTGCGGCTTTGCTTGCCGCGCAGTCCAGCCCGGGTCAGGAGCCGGGCGCGCAAACTTCTGCCCCGATTGCCGGCTTCAGCAACCAGACATCCCCGCCGGAAAAGGACCTGGAAAAAAAGTTCCGGGATGGCGTTACGCCCGAGAATATTCGCGAAAACATGCGCCGGCTCAGCGCGCGCCCTCACCACGTCGGATCGCCTTACGACAAAGACAACGCGGAGTGGATTCTGGCTCGATTCCAGGAGTGGGGATTCGACGCGCATATCGAATCGTTCAATGTCTTGTTTCCCACGCCGAAGGAGCGCGTTGTTGAACTGCTGGAACCGACGCAATACCGCGCCAAGCTGCAGGAGCCCGTTATTCCCAGCGATCCAACGACCAACCAGACCGACGAGCAGCTTCCGACGTACAACGCCTATTCGATTGACGGAGACGTGACCGCACCGCTGGTGTATGTGAACTATGGCAATCGCGAGGATTACGAGCAGCTCGATCGCCTGGGAATTTCGGTGAAAGGCGCGATCGTGATCGCTCGTTACGGATCTGGCTGGCGCGGAACAAAGCCCAAAGTTGCGGGAGAGCACGGGGCCATTGGTTGCATCATTTACTCGGATCCCCGCGGAGACGGGTACTACCACGGCGACGCATATCCGACGGGCGGTTGGCGCCCAAGCGAGGGCGTGCAGCGTGGCAGCGTGATGGACACCGATTATCCGGGCGACCCGCTCACGCCCGGTGTCGGCGCCACGCCGGACGCCAAGCGCCTCGCGATCAAGGACGCCAAGACCATTACGAAAATTCCCGTGTTGCCGATTTCGTACGCTGATGCGCTTCCATTGCTTTCTGCGCTAAAGGGACCTGTGGCGCCGGAAAATTGGCGTGGAGCTCTGGCGATCACCTATCACATCGGTCCGGGACCTGCGAAAGTACACCTCAAGATCACTTCCAACTGGGACCTGAAGCCAATTTATGACGTGATCGCCACGATGCACGGCGGCGCTGAAGCAGATCAGTGGGTGATTCGAGGGAATCATTTCGACGCTTGGGTGAACGGCGCCGACGATCCCATTTCCGGGCAGGCCGAAATGCTCGAGGAAGCACGGATGATCGGCAACCTCCACAAGCAGGGATGGACGCCGCGGCGCACGATCATCTACTGCGCATGGGACGGCGAAGAGCCCGGCTTGCTGGGATCTGTCGAATGGGTGGAAACACATCGTGCTGACCTGCAAAAGCACGCCGTCGCTTATCTCAATTCAGACAGCAACGAAAGGGGCCACTTCTTTGCGGGTGGCACACAGGATTTGCAAAGGCTTGTCAGTGGCGCGACGCGCGATGTTCAGGACCCGGAAACACACTTCTCCGTCTTTCAGCGCGCGCATCTTGCGGCGATCGGAGAGGCCAAAGACGCCGCAGAACGCGCCGAAGCCCGCAAGCGCAGCGATCTGGAAGTCTCCGCCCTGGGAGACGGGTCGGATTACACCGCCTTTCAGGATTTCGCCGGTATTTCGACGCTGGACATGGGATTCGGCGGCGAGGACGACGGCGACCAGTATCATTCCATTTACGACGATTTTTACTGGTACACGCATTTCGTGGACACCGATTTTTCGTATGGCCGCGCCCTGGCGCAAACGGCCGGTACGACCATCCTGCGGCTGGCAGACGCGGATTTAATTCCGGTGGATTACGCACCCCAAGCGGAGGCTGTCGCGAAGTATGAAACCGAATTGGAAAAATTGCTGAAAGACAAGCAGGACGAAATCACTGAACGTAATCTGGAATTGCAGGAAGGCGTCTTCACCGCTACGGCGGATCCGCGCAAGACCTTCGTGCCGCCACCCACCGAGGCCGTGCCGCCGTTCATGAATTTTACCCCAATGAAGAACGCCATCGAGGCCCTTAAGCTCAGCGCGGATCGCTATTCCAAAGCGCTGTCGCAGTGGCAAGCAAGCGGTTCTCCGGCTCTTCCTCCGCAATCTCTCGAAATTCTCGATGCAGACTTGCTCCGGATTTCGCGCCTCTTCCTGAACGAAAAAGGGCTTCCGGAACGTCCCTGGTTCAAGAACCAGATTTACGCGCCCGGGGCCTATACCGGTTACGGCGCGAAGACGGTAGCCGCGGTTCGCGAGTATATGGACGAAAAAAAGTGGAAGGAAGCGGAAGCGCAGGTCCCGCAAGTCGCGCAAGTGATCGAGAACGTAGCCGCGGGCATCAACAAAGCCGCGGCGGACTTCGAAGCGGCTTTGCCGCAGAAGCGCTGAGTCCGGTAGCGAGTCCTCGCAGCAAATCGGGCTGATTTCCGCACCGGGGACGCGCCGGCCTAGGCCGATTCCGAACCTTGCGCGGAAGACGGGAAATGCCGGTTGCAATAGCGGCATGCCACCAGGAACAATGCTGCAGCCGCGTAACTGCCAGCGAATGTGGAGTCGCGAAGATCCGCACTTTGTTCACGATTCCCGCCGGACTCAAATCATAGCCGTGGATTAGGCCAAGAACAAAAGCACTCCACCTGTTAACAATCAACCGCAAGCACACCATCGCGCCGACGGTCTCGGGGGGCACGTAGTTGCCACCTGGCCCGGGCGGCGCCGGCAGGACGATTCCAAGTTCCCGCATTCTTGATTCTGGTCCGGTTGCCATGAAATTGACGCGCTGCCACCGTTGAAATATCGCGACACTTCAGCACACCCCGGAATTTCGCATGTGGCTGCGTTGATTTTTCCGCTTCCGAGTGAAACGAGGTGCGCTAGCATACGCCATGCCGATTCGATTCCGTGGATTGTCGCTCGCTGTCCTAACCTGCCTGATTCTCGCCGGCGCATCTCGTCCACCTGCTTCCGTGCGCTTGCAAGCAACCGGTTCTGCCGCGGTTTCAGCAGTGAATTTGCACGAAGCTCGCAGTTCGCCGCTTAACCTGGCAATCGGCGGGGATCTGGAGGGACTGTCCCCGGGGACGGTACGCTACATCACGCGCGAAGATTTACTGGCGATGCCGCAGGTCAGTTACGCGGTAACCCGCGATTCGAATTTCAGCGGCCCCACCCAGGTGAGTGGCGTGCCCCTCGATGAATTGGCGCAGCGCTGGAGCGCGCATCCCGGTTCGGATTTGGTCGTGGCAATCTGCGACGACCTGTACCAGGCCAATTACCCTCGTTCCTATCTGTCCGCGCATCATCCCTTGCTGGTGCTCACGATCAACGGAAAATCCCCGCGAGACTGGCCCAAGGCGGAGGGACAGGATATGAGGCCCTATCTAATTTCGCATCCGGATTTTACGCCCAGCTTTCGGGTACTGTCTCACGCGGATGAAGCGCAAATACCCTGGGGCGTCGTTCGCTTGGACTTCCTTGACGAACAGACGGTTCTCGGTGCGATCGCGCCTCGCGGGCCGCATGCCAACGATGCCTCCGTGCAAGCCGGCTATCGCATCGCGCAACAGAACTGCTTGCACTGCCATAATAACGGCGAGGTCGGCGGACAAAAGGCGCACCGCCCTTGGCTCGTGCTGGCGGCCTGGGCCACCGTGGCCCCGGACTACTTTGCGGCTTACGTTCGCAACCCCCAGTCGGAAAATCCGCACGCGCGGATGCCCGGCAATCCCGATTACGACGACGCCACTACGCTCGCTTTAATTTCCTACTTCCGTACATTTATCGTGCAGCAGCCGCGGTGATAACTTCGGACTATTTCTTGTGCTGCGGAGACACGAAATCCACCATGGCGGGTGAAACAATCTCGACAGTCTGACCAGTGGGCGTAAGGCGACCGGATTCCCTATTGATGCGAAATGTGACAACGCTATTGGAATCCTGATTTGCGGCGAGGAGCCATTTGCCGGAGGGGTCAACGGCAAAGCTCCGCGGAGTCTTTCCGCTCGTCGGAACGTGTTCGATCACAGTGAGCGTGCCTTTGCCGGAATCTACGGCGAAAACGGCGATGCTGTTGTCGTCGCCGCGATTCGAAGCGTAGAGAAACTTGCCCGAGGGATGGAGCACCACTTCCGCAGCGGTATTCTTCCCCGCGAAATTGCCAGGAAGCGTGGAGATTTGTTGCAGCGGCTCAATTGCTCCGTCGCTCGCCTGGAAGGAGTAAACTGTGACCGTCGAGCCCATTTCATTGATCACATAGAGAAATCTTCCGTCCGCCGAAAAAATCAGATGGCGCGGCCCCACTCCAGGGTTGGTCTTGACGATACGCGGCTCACCGAGCGTGCCGTTCTCGGCGTCAAAGGGGTAAACGAACAACTTGTCGAGGCCCAAATCGGCGACGACCGCGAAGCGATTGTCAGGAGATATCGCGATCGCGTGTGCGTGCGGCCCCTCCTGCCGCTCGGAATTCACGCTGGAGCCGTGGTGCCTGTCATACGCCGTGGACTCCCCGATCTTCCCGCCGGGCAAGAGCTGAAAAACCACCACACTGCCCTGTCCGTAATTCGCTACCAACACGTAACGTCCGCTTCGATCCAAAGCAATGAATGCAGGGCCCGAGCCGCGCGAAGAGATCTGATTCAGCAGGGTCAACTTGCCTGTGGCAGAATCCATAGTGAACGCGCTTACGGCGCCAGCCGACTGGCCCTCGAAATGGTCGAGCTCGTTGACCGCGTAAAGAAAGTGTTGGCCGGGCGCTATCGCCAGAAAGGACGGTGCCAATGTTTCCGCTGCCAACCGGACGGAAGTCAGCTGGCCAGTCGAAGCATCGAAATCCGCGGCGTATATGCCCCGGCTGCCCTGGTCTGTGTAAGTTCCGATGTAAACCAGATACTTTGCGGCAACACCACCGTGAGTGGAAATTGCCGCCGCAACCGTCAGGATCGAAAACAACAGCCAGGCCATTTGCCTGGTACCGGGGAACATGCGTCCATTCATTGCGCCCTCGCAACTACCTAATCACTCAATGCCTCCCGGGCCGTATGCGGAGTTCCGCTCATTCGGGCTCCGGGATTCTTTCAATACGGTTCAACAGGAAGACGTATCCCGCTATGCCCGCCAGCAAGATGACGGTAGCAGCAACAAATGCCGCCGCAAAAGTATGCGTGCGCTCTGCCACGAAACCGGTGACGATCGGCGCGGAGATCGCGCCCAGCTGACCGCAGAAGTTGACGATCCCGCCGACTCGCCCGACGCTCTCTCGCGGCGCGATCAGCGACGGCACCGTCCACGCCACCGGCGCAGCCGCTGCCAATCCTCCCAAGGAAATGCTGATCCAGATCAGAGCCGTAAGCGGAGAGCGCGAATGCGCGGCGCCCAGAATTCCAAGTCCAAAACCAGTTCCAACTACGAGCGCGGTCTGGCGCACACGGCTCGCGTTGTAGCCCCTGCGAATCAGCGCATCCACTAGCCACCCGCCGACAACGAGATCCGTGAGCGTAGCGAACAACCACGGCACGCTGGTGTACAGCACCGAATGTAACAAGTCAACGTGCAAAGAAATCGCCAGATATGTGGGAAGCCACGTCAGCAGAAGATAGAAGCTATAGTTGTAAGCGCCCCAGCCCAGCCCCAGTCCATACACTTTCGGTTGCCGCAGCAAGTAGCCCAGCGAAGCGCCATGCGCGGCACCCGTGACGCCCTCCGGCTGCACCCCGCCCCGCGCCATCAGTTGCAGTTCTTCCTCGGACAGGCCTTCGTCCTCGCTGGGGTTGCGATAGGTCCGATAAAAGAGGAGGAAGTAGGCGAAACTGATCAAGCCAGTGGCCGCGAAACTCCAGCGCCAGCCAAAACGCAACAGAAGAAATCCGAGGAAGGGCACGCCAATCGCCGTGGCAAATTTTGCCGCTGCGTCCGTAACGGCGGTGGCCAAGCCGCGCTCGCTTTCGGGAAACCAGTAGCCGATCGCCTTGACGTTCGCCGGAAACGTCGGAGCTTCGCCGATCCCAAGCAGAAATCGCGCCCCAAAGAATGCGCTGATTCCGTGGGACACTGCGGCACCGAACGATGCCATGCTCCACAAAAACGTGCTGACGCACCCCACCCGCCGCACGCCCCACCGGTCCAGAAGCACGCCTGCCGGTATCTGCGACAGCGCGTAGGTCCAATTGTAAGCACTGGAAAGAACGCCGAACGCGGCCAAGGAGAGCCCGAAAGAAGCCTGCAATGCATTTTGGGAGACGGAAAGATTCACGCGATCGAAGAAATTCACCAGCACCCCCAGCGAAAGGAGAAATCCAATTCTCCAACGTCTGTGGGGCACCCGGGAAGGATTGGGGAGAGTTTGCGCCAAATTTATCCCCCGCCAACGAACTCAGCAGTGGTCTTCAGTTTGAGAGCGCACAGTGTCCCACGAACTCCGATGCGCGGCAAACGCAAAGGCTGGCCTCAACACCGGAAAATCTTCAGTGGTGTGAATGCGAGAAGGCTAGGGCCGCCGGCATTCGCCTCATTCCTTCGCTGCAATTAATTGCAAAAATAGGCGAACCCTCATTCATTCTTTGGACATTTCAGTGCGTCGCAGGCGGCGATTCGAGGAGAGCGGCGATGCACGAGCGCGAACTCGCTTCTTGGCGCCAGTGGCGACCGTCCGAAATTGAGGAAGTCAAACCGGCGGACGGCGTCGTGGCACGCGCGATTGGGTTATGGACGAGGCTCAGTCCACAATGTGGTACTCGCTCTTCACCAAACCGCTCGGATACTGCTGCGTCGCAATGTGCCGCAGCCGCACGTCGCGCGCCAGGGTGCCAAAGAGCGGTATGCCGTCTCCAATGAGCACGGGGACTCGCGTAATGATGAGGCGTTGAACGAGGCCTGCCTGCAAAAACCTTTGAATCGTGATCCCTCCGTCCACATACAGATGCTGGGCGCCGCTAGCAGCGAGCTTCGAAACGATCTCAGCAGGAGGTCCGGACATTTGTTCCACAACCGCACCCCGCGCCACCGACAAGTCAAGAGGCCGGCTGCTCAGGACCACTACGCGCTTGTCACCATACGGCCACGCAGGGAAGGCCAAAACCGTCTCGAAGGTCTTACGGCCGATCACCAGTGCATCAACACTCGCTATGAACTCGTCGTAGCCGTGCGGTTCACCGCCGCCAAACGGCAGGAAGTCGAGATCGCCGTTCGGTCGCGCAATAAACCCGTCAACGCTGGTGCCGATGAAGACAGAAACGCTCATGGTTGATTCCTCGATGGCCGCCGGCAATCGGAGCAGCCTCTCTCCATTCCTTTCGCCCGAACAATCTGCGGGCGCGACATCCGACATTCTAAGTCAATGCGATTGATCTTGCAGCGGATCCACATCCTCGCAAAATGCGTTCATCAGGAGTTCGCGCGAAGGTTGCACCGGAACAGCTTGGCATTCGCGCAGAGCAGCAACATCTGAGATCTTGATGCACGCGAGTGCGGGCAACTCAGACAGAGGCTGTGGCCCTGCGCGGAACTGAATTGCCGCCAACCGACATCCCCGCGCGGACCGCCAAGGCGCGCCGCGGTTTCACGCTTCGTTTCCGCGATCCTTTACTTCGTCGCCAATCCTCATTAATTGTTCAGTGTGCTTTTTTCGAGAATTTCTTTCACTTTGTATTCCACAATTCTCTTCACAAGATCCAATGGGATTGGCTCCTGAATCGGAAATCTCAGATTACCCTTGGGACCTTCGTATCGAGATGCTTCCCTCCTGAACGCTTGGGGAGCCGGTGGATAGAGTCCTATATGGTTCTTAAATGCAGCAAAATACACCACGCAGGCGCCCTTCAATTTTAATGCCAGCATCCGATAACTGATCGTTTCCTTGGCCTCGGGCGCTGCCTCCCTGATTGTGCGCCTTACTTCCTGCAAAATCTCTCGGACATTCTTCGGAAACGCGCGGATGAATTCCTCAACAGTTCTCGGCGGCGCATTTTTTTTCATAGTCGGGCGACGACGGTCCTCTTCTCGTTGTTACGGAGGCGACCCGCCTTGATCGCTAGCCACGCATTGAAAACGAGATGGCGCGCCCGGAGAGATTCGAACCCCGACCCTCTGCTTAGAAGCTTGGGGGCGGGAAATCCTAAACGCCTTATCGTCGGTTGCTTACGGGCACAAGCGCTCTGAAAACTGCCCCTCAGTTGGGCTACAAATGGGTTACAAAATTGAAGTGAATCACTCCACGACAGCGACTGATTAATACGCCTGCGCCAGTAAATCGTTGAACTGCGTCACAAATGCAGCCTCACTAGGACCTGGGTTATTCCGGAGCATCTTGACCCTCTTCACGAGCGCCTCCGCCGCATCCGTTCCAAGCACCTTTATCGTTTCGTCGATGAACCGTGCGAGCGACATTGCCCGAGCCTCGCTCTTGCTGTTCATCAAGTCCGTCTGCATTCATGGAGGTGCGACCTCCAGCACCTTCAGCGAGCTGCCTTTGAGCTTGTACCGCAACGACAGCCAGAAAGAGTGAATCTCGGCCTTTGTCGAACAGTACACTGCCGCAATCACAAGGGGCACGAATGCCAGCCCCGACGACACCTTCGCGGAAACTGCAAAAAGGGCTTATTGACATCGCCGAAACTCACAGATACCGTCGTAGGCAATTCACTGGTTGTAAATTAGGGCCGCCCGCTGCGTCCGCCCGAGGCTGTGGACAAGTGGGAGTCAACCCCAGGCTACAGGAGGACTTTAATTTACTCATGCGTCGCGCGATATGGCTAGTACCGGCCATAGCAGTTCTAGGGGCGATCCCGGGTGGCGTACCCATCGCTAGCACGTCAACCCAAGATTGGCAGCCGATCTCTCGGGAAGACTTGGCCTTGAAGGACAACCCGGCCAGCCCCGGCGCTGCAGCAATGATTCTTTACCGGGAGAACTTTGTTAACGAAATATACGTGGATACCGACGGCCCGTATGTGGACGACTACGCCCGCATTAAGATTTTCACCGAAAAGGGCGAGAGATGGGGAGACGTCGAAATCGAGTTTAATAAGAATTACAGCGACGTAAAGGATCTAAAGGCGCGAACGATCCGCCCGGACGGGTCCATTGTGAATTTCGAGGGCCAGCCGTTTGAGAAGACGATCGTACGGGCCAGCGGATATAAATTTCTGGCGAAAACCTTTACCCTGCCCGAAGTGAAGCCCGGCTGCATCATTGAATACCGTTACCGATTACAGTACAAGCCACGTTACCTCTACAACGAAGAGTGGATCGTTTCGGAGGAGCTTTTCACGCGGGAGGCTCACTTCTCAATCCTCCCCTACGTCCCCTCCTCCTACGGTACCCATTATCCCCTCTTCTTCCGGCTCTTCCTCTTGCCGAGTTCGGACGCTCCCAAGCAGCAGCCGGACGGGTCCTACACGATGGCCGTTCGAGATATTCCGGGAGTCGAGGACGAGCCGCTCATGCCTCCCCGTCAAGAGGTCGAAGCGCGAGTCGAATTTTTTCACAGAGACTCGGACGCCCCCCAAAATGAGGGGGCCGACCAGTTCTGGGCGCGCATGGACAAGAAGTGGAACGACGATCTTGAGCATTTCATCAACAAGAAATCCGCACTGCAAAGCGACCTCGCCCGGACGATCGCGCCCAATGACGCTCCAGAGGTCAAGCTGCAAAAGATCTATGCGCGAGTCCAGAAGATTCGCGACCTCTCCTACGAAGAAGGCCGCTCCAAAACGGAGATGAGACAGGAGAATCTCAAGGAAGAATCCAACGTCGAGGACGTCCTCAAGAATGGGTACGCGAACGGCAGGCAAATCAATTACCTCTTCATCGCCTTGGCGCGCGTGGCCGGTTTCGAGGCAACCAGTGTTTACGTGGCCCCGCGCAATTTCAACGCTTTCTATCCAACAATTCAGGATCCTAGAGAAATTAGCGATGACATCGTGTGGGTGCGTGTGGGGAATAAAACATATTTCCTCGATCCCGCCGCCATATTTTGCCCCTTCCCCATGCTTCCCTGGGTCGAAACCGCCACTTCGGGTCTGGTCGTCAACAAGCAAGGCGGCAAGTTCTTGCAAACGCCTCCCCCCAAGCCTTCCGATGCCGCTACGGTCCGCGTCGCCGACTTACAAATTGATGAAGACGGGAATGCCAACGGAAAAGTGACCGTTGATTATGCGGGGTACCCTGCCATCGGTTACCGCGAGGAATACCGCAAAGAAGACGAAGCCGGCCGCAAGAAAAAGTTCGAGGAGATTCTGCAGGACGGATTGCCCGGAGGGAACGTGGAAATCACGAGAATCGACGATTGGGGTGACACTTCAAAGCCCATTCACATCGAGGCTACCTTGAAAGCGGACGGATTCGGCACTCCGACGGGACGCCGCCTGCTCGTTCCCTCCACTCTCTTTCAAGAGGCGGTGGTTAGGAATTTCGAGTCGCAGAAGCGCTCGAATGACGTCTACTTTCACTACCCGTTCGAGATTTCCGACAGCATTACGATCCATGTCCCACCAGGTTTTGTCGTTGAGTCGCTGCCTCCAGCACAGACGCAGAACCCAGGAGCCATGTCGTATGAATTCAAGCCGACGCTGCAGGGCAACACCGTTGTAATCCAGCGCCACCTGGTGAACAGCGTTATGCTCTTCGAGGTGAAGTATTACTCAGCTCTGCGGGCTTTCTTCAATTCGGTGAAATCCAATGACAACCTACAGGTCGTGTTTCAACACACTTCGGCCAAGGGTGATTGAAGTAAGGGCCGGGATCGTGTTTTTGGCGGCGAGTCTGCTGCTGTCCGCGCCGGTTGCGTAGGCCGGAAGCGGAGGCATCCCCGACTGGTTTCGCGCCGCCGCCGCGGAAAAATTGCCCACGTATCCAGGTACTCCGGAAGCCGGCGGGAGATGGCGCGTCTGCCATTGGCGCGCAAGATGGCCGCCATTACGTTGATCGTCTGGAAGAAAGGAGTGCGCTTCGACGCCCAACATCTGAAACCACAAACAGCTTGAATGTCTCCAGCCAATCCGTTCCGTCCTGGAATTTCTTCCGGCGGTGGTCCGTCGGGTTCTGGAGACATTCGGGTTCGAGGGCGAGTCTCAGCTGATAAGTTAGGCTCTGCGTGCCTCGGGCACCTCAGTCTCTCACGCGACGCTAGTCCCCCTCGGACTACCCGAAAAAGCTATGGGCCACGAGTCCCCAATAGAACCATGGTTGGCACCTGACAACCGTGCTGCTTGTGAGTCTCCGAACGGACTGGCTTCGTCGCGCAAAGGTGATGAAAACCGCTGGCAGAGAAAACCAAACCGCTGCGCAACGTGCGTAGCGTCCCGAGCTTTCGGAACGGAAGCAACAACAATTCTGCTCGACGCGGTGGGCTGGAAGCCAAGAAAAAATCCAGCCGAAGGAGAAGTGTTTTCTCCTTGACTCCTTTTATAGAGGTGGTCTCAATGGGTCGATGCAACACCATCTAATATAAAGCTTCTGTTCAAAGGTGGTGTGTATGACC
>JBAQJS010000090.1:0-101732 GCA_049300435.1 Candidatus Acidiferrales bacterium
GATCACCTGATCGTGAGCCGCTTCGGATACGACGCGGGGATTCCGTTCACGGCGTGGCACGTGCCGCTGTGGCGCGCACCCAAGCGGCAGCAGATCATGGTGTTTCGCGCGCCGCTGGCCGACCAGGGATTTCCGGACTTCATCAAGCGCTGCATCGGAGTGCCGGGCGATCACATCAAGATCGTGGCCGGGCAAGTATTCGTGAACGGTACGCTGCTGAACGAACCTTACACGCTGCACAATCCGAACGCCGCCGATTCCGCGGTGGAGAATTATCCGGCGCGCGCAGCGGAGTTGGCTTTCGCCGACAATCCCGACTGGCGGACCGAACTGGACAAGGACGTGCAAAACGGCGAGCTGGTGGTGCCGCCGAACGAATATTTCATGATGGGCGATAACCGCGATAATTCGAACGACAGCCGCTACTGGGGATTCGTGCCACGGGAGAATATTATCGGATCGCCGGTGCTGATCTATATGTCCATTGATGCGCCGGAGGAAGTGTGGGAGCCCGGCCACGTGGGCGAGCGCTTCGCCACGTATTTGAACGCCGTGATTCATCCGGGCGAAATCCGCTGGAAGCGGCTGTTCCACATTTTCTGATGCGCGAGAAGCCGTAGGCTGCAGGAACCCAGTCCGTCTCCTTCAGAAGGCAGAATCCAAATCATGCGCTATGCCGATGCCGGAGTGAATATTGCAGCGGCCGATGAAGCCAAGCGGCGCATCGCGGCCATGGCGCGGAAGACGTTCACGCACGGAGTGCTGGCGCCCATCGGAGGGTTCGGCGCGCTCTTTCAGCTGGACAAGAAGCGCTGGCGCGAGCCGATCCTGGTATCAAGCGCGGACGGCGTAGGCACGAAACTGAAAATCGCGTTCGCCACCGGAATTCATTCGACGGTGGGCGCGGATATTCTGAATCATTGCATCAACGACATTCTGACGCAGGGAGCGCAGCCGCTGTTTTTTCTGGATTACCTGGCGATGGGCAAGATTGACGCGCGCATCGTGGAGCAGGTCATCGAAGGAATGAGCCGGGCGGCGCGGCACGCAGGCTGCGCGCTGATCGGCGGAGAGACGGCGGAAATGCCGGATTTCTACGCGGCGGGCGAATACGATCTGGCGGGCTTCATCGTCGGGGCGGTGGAGAGGAAAATGCAGCTCGACCCGCGGCGGGTGCGCCCGGGGGATGCGTTGCTGGCGCTGCCTTCGAGCGGATTGCACACCAACGGATATTCGCTGGCGCGCAAACTGGTGTTTGGCGTGGCGAAGCTGCGACCGGATGCCTACGTGCCGGAAGTGAGCAACAAGATCGGGGCGGAACTGCTGAAGCCGCATCGCTCGTACTGGCCGCTGCTGAAAAGTGTGCTGGCGCGCGGCTGGGTCACTTCCATGGCGCACATTACCGGCGGCGGAATCACCGGGAATTTGCCGCGCGCGCTGCCCTCGAACGTGCAGGCCGTGATCCAACTGGATTCCTGGCCGGTGTTGCCCATTTTCCGGTATCTGGCGCGAATCGGGGAAATTGACCGCGACGAGTTGTTGCGGACGTTCAATCTGGGCGTGGGCATGATCCTGGTGGTGCCGGCGAAACACGTGTCGCGGGTGGAAACGGAATTGAAGCGGCGGCGCGAGAAATTTTATTTGATCGGGCGCATCGAGCGGGCGGTGCGCGGGAAGCCGCGCGTGAATTACAGCGGAAAGCTGGCGCTTTAGAAATTGCAGTGACCGCCCGCATTGAACGTCAGGGCGCGGCAACGGCTAAAGCCTAGCACGAAGCGGTCGCGGCGTGGCGCAGTGGCGTCTGCTCGAAATTCTCTACGGCAGAGTCCCGGAGTGCGCGGAGAAGACTGCGCCGATCGTGAAATCGCGGTTTTTCCCCGCTACTGGCTGGGATTGTCGGTGTCCACGACCACCTTCCACGAATTGTCGGGCTGCTTCTTCCAAATGACCACGAACTTGCCCTTCGCGTCGGTGGGCTTCCCCTTTTTGTCGGTGGTGACGAAATCGTAGGTGCCGTACTCGTAGGCAAGATCACCGGCCTGCGACACTTCCACGTATTGGGCTTGAAAGCTGAGTCCCGGTCCCGGCAGCGCGAAGCCTCCGGCCCAATCTTTGCGGATGCTTTCCTTGTCTCGCAAGATGGGCGAACCAGGGGCCAGCACCACGGCATCGTCGGCGTACACGGACACAGCTTTGTCGAGGTCTCTCGCCACCGAGGCCTGGCTCCAGGCGATGGTGGCGGCGCGGATGGCGGCTTCGTCGGCGGCGCGGGAAAGTTGCGCCACGCGGGCGCGTTCGAGTTCGGCCTGAGCATTTTTCTCAACGGAGTTCGTGCAGGCCGTGACGAAGCAGGAGACGACGAGCGCGGCGAGAAGCGGCGCCATGGAGCGGAAACACAGCATAGGAAACCTCCTCAGGGTGATTTCGGCGATGTTCGCGAGAGACAAGATGCCTCGCGCGGGAAAAACAGTCAAGCGGGGCGCGCGGTGGCGGAAATGGCGAGGGCCGCGCCTGGAGGTTCGCGCGAGATTGCCGCGCGCTCTGGCGAGGTTTTGCGGGTTTGGGGAACTGTGCTAATTTCGGGCGGTCATGAACAAACGGATTGGCGTGCTGCTTTCGGGGCGCGGATCGAATTTCGAGGCGCTGGCCGATAGCGTCGCGGCGGGGCGCATACCGGACGCGGAAATCGCGCTGGTGGTGAGCAATCGCGAGGGCGCGCCGGGAATCGAGAAGGCGCGCGAGCGTGGAATCGAAGCGCGGGTGATTCCGTCGAAGGGGCTGGAGCGCGAGGCGTACGACCGGCTGGTGCTGGCGGCGCTGCGCGAAAAGAAAGTTGATCTGGTGTGCCTGGCGGGATATATGCGGCTGCTTTCGCCGCAGTTCGTGGCGGCATTCCCGCAGCGGATCCTGAATATTCACCCGTCGCTGCTGCCGGCCTTTCCGGGGCTGGAATCGCAGCGGCAGGCGCTGGAGCACGGCGCGAAATTTTCGGGGTGCACCGTGCACTTCGTGGATGAAAATCTGGACGCGGGGCCGATCGTGCTGCAGGCGTGCGTGCCGATCGAGGATGCGGACACGCCGGAAACCCTGGCCGAGCGGATATTGCGCGAGGAGCACCACATCTATTCGCAAGCAGTGCGAATCGTGCTGGAGGGGCGGTACCGCATCGCGGGGCGGCGAGTGCTGCTGCAACCGCCAGGAAAGATGGAGAAAAAATAGTGTCATCCGCAAAATTCAAACCCGTGGACGAGCAACTCGCGTACCTGAAAAAGGGCGTGGCGGAAATCATCCGCGAAGAGGAATTGAAAGCGAAGCTGGAGCAAGCGGAGAAGACCGGCAAGCCGCTGCGCGTATATCTCGGCGTGGACCCCACCGCGCCGGACATTCATCTGGGACACACCGTGGTGCTGCGAAAATTGAAACAGTTCCAGGATATGGGGCACACGGCGGTGTTTCTGATCGGGGATTTTTCCGCGATGATCGGCGACCCTACGGGGCAATCCGAGACGCGGCCGCCGCTGAAGGCCGAGCAGGTGCAGAAAAACGCGGAGACGTATCTGCAGCAGGTATTCAAAATCCTGGACAAGAGCAAGACTGAGGTGCGCTACAACAACGAGTGGCTGGGAAAACTCAGCAGCACAGAAGTGGTGCAGCTCTGCGCGCATTATCGCCTGGCGCGCATGCTGGAACGCGAGGATTTTCGCTCGCGCCTGGAAGCGAACCAGCCGATCTCCGTGCACGAGTTGCTGTATCCGCTGCTGACGGCCTACGACGCGGTGGCGCTGAAATCGGATGTGGAACTGGGCGCGACCGAACAGAAATTCAATTTGCTGGTGCACCGCGAAATCCAGCGCGAATACGGTTTGCCGGGGCAGGTGATTTTGACCATGCCGATACTGGTGGGACTCGACGGCGAGCGGAAGATGTCGAAAAGCTTGGGGAATTACATTGGGATTACGGAATCGCCGGGCGAGATGTTCGGAAAATTGATGTCCATTTCGGACGAATTGATGTGGTCTTACTACGAACTGCTGACGGACTTTGGCTCGCCGGTGATCGTGCGCTTGCGCGAGGAAGTGCGCATGGGCGTGCTGCATCCGATGGACGCGAAAATGCAAATGGCGCACACGATTGTGGCGGGATTTCACGGTGAAGAAGCGGCGCGCGAAGCCGCGGACGAGTTCCGTCTGGTGTACCGCGACCGCAAGGCCCCTACCGACATGCCGGAAATGAAATTGGCTTGGGGGACGCGGGCGCTGTATTCGGTGCTGACGGAAGCGGGACTAGCCAGTTCGCGCAGCGAGGCGGAGCGGTTGATCAAGGCCGGGGCGGTGGAGGTGAATGGCGCGATTGAGAAGGACGTGAAGCGGACGATTGCTTTGAATCCCGGGGAGATGGTGCCTTTGCGCGTGGGGAAGAAGAAATTTTTGCGGGTCGTTGGGGTTTAGATACCGAAAGGATCTAACACAGAGATCACGGAGTTTAGGGCACGAGGACACGGAGAATCCGGAATTACCGCAGGGACGCAAGGCTCGTAGAGAAAGGCGTCGGCGTTTAGTGTTATTTCTTTGGGGGCTCTGCAAAATGTCTCAGGCGATCCAGCCACGCGCGGTCGCGCAGGCGGACGGCGCGGCTGGTGACCAGGCGGTCGAAAATTTTTCCTGAAGTACTTGGCATTTGGTATTCGTCGCGCATCGTGACGCGCGTTTTTCCGCTTGCCAGAGGCTGAAGATCCCACCGCTGCATTCCACGCACACCGTAGGCGTCCTGAAATTGCCATTCGAGGTTCTGTTCCCATTGATACACGGTGATGACTGCGGTGAGCGTCACGTCGTGGCGCTGCAATCTGCCGGTGATGCGAACTTTTTGGCCGACGGCGAAATCGGGAGCGCCGCCTTGGACTTCGAAGTGCGCGTCCATTTCGACGCCGTACCAGAGAGGCATGCGCTGCGGAACGAAGAAGACGAAGATTTCATTGGGGGTAGTGGCGATTTCGCAGGCGAGGTTGATCCGGGCCATCGTGATAGGGAGGTTATCCCATAAGTTTCCGGGCGGCGGGCTATTTGTGACTGGCGCTGCGGGACGCGGGAGCGATTTAGACTTCGACCAGGACTAACGAGACGTCGTCCGTGGGCGGGCCTTCGCGCCATTCGGCTACGCGATCCAGGATGCCCTGCTTCATTTCACCAAAGGGCAGGAGCGAGGTTTCGCGCACGATTTTCTGCACGCCTTCGACGCCGAGCATTTCGCCATTGGCATTGAAGACGTCGGTGATTCCGTCGGTGTAGAGCACCACGCGGTCGCCGGCGTTGAGGTCCACATCGAGGGTGGCTTCGGTCTCCACGGCTTCGGGCAGCGCGCCCAGCACCATGCTGCGGGATTCCAGCAGGCGCGGCGCGGCGCCGTCGTGCGCGATCATGCCGGGAGGGTGACCGGCGCCCGCAAAAATCATGCGGCGGCCAGCGCGGTCAATGCGCGCGGCGGCGACGGTAAAGAAGAAGACCGAGCTGCCGATATTGTGCATCACGAAGCGATTGAGCTGGCGCAGCATGGTGTCCAGCCCGGAGCCCGCGCGCAACTGGGTCATCATCTCGGTGTAAATGCGATTGGCGACCAGCGCGGAGCCGATGCCGTGCCCGGAGACGTCGCAGACCAGCAGATTCAGAAAGCGATCGTCGAGCGAACTGACCAAGCCGAAATCGCCGCCGATCGTGCGTACGGGATGATAGAAGGTCTCGACGCGCACGCCGCCCCACACCAGCGATTTGGGCGCGAGGCTCTGCTGCACGCGGGCCGCAAGAGTAAGGTCTTCCTGGATTTCCTGATGGCGCTCTTCCAGTTGCTTGTTCACGGCGCGCAATTCCTGTTCGGCGCGCTTGAGGTCGGAAATGTCGGTGAAAGTGACGATGGCATACTGGCGGCCGTCGGGATCTTCGACGGTGCGAGCGCTGACGATGACGGGCAAACGCGTGCCGTCTTTTCTGGGCAGCACGAACTCGAAGCGGTTGTGGCCGATCTGGCGACCCTGTTCGCGCTTCTGAGTGATGTAATCCGCTTCGTCCTGGGCATAGAGCGCGTACACGTTGCGCCCGACGATCTCGCTGCGGTCCATGCCGGTCATTTCCTCGAGGTTGGAGTTGGCGAAGATGATGGTTTGGCAATCGTCGGCGATGATGATGCCCTCATTAAGACTTCCAAGAACGCCTTCGATTTGCTGGAGCCAATCTGGCTGCTCGACTTCCACTGAAGATCCCCTTTGCACGATTCCGCTGCGGTCCGGATATCTTACCCAATTCAGGAGAAATCCGCTAAAGCTCGGGCGACACTTCTTTACAGGTTCCGGCACATTTGATGCAATCAAACGGAGCGAGGAAGCGTAATAATAGGTGAAGACGATGCAGGCTGTGCTCCCCGCCTGCCGAAGGCGCGCGATCCCATGACCTCGACAGCCGCATCCACCACTGCACCCGCTGCGAGCGGGCTCCGGCTTCCGCCCGGACCGAAGGGCGCGCCGCTGCTGGGCCTGGCGTTGCACGTGCTGCGCGATCCGCTGGGCACTCTGCTGCGGCTGGCGCGCGCATACGGCGACATCGTGTGCATCCCCGTCTTCCGCCACTATCGCATCCTGCTGAATCGTCCGGATTACATCGAACAGGTGTGCATCATCCAGCAGGGCAAATTTCACAAAAGCACGTTGACCAAAGACGTGACCCAGCGGCTCCTGGGGCAGGGTCTTTTAATCAGCGAAGGCGATTTTTGGCGGCGGCAACGACGGCTGGCGCAGCCGGCATTTCATCGCACACGCATCGCGGAATATGGCGAGACGATGGTGGAGTGCGCCGCGAAGCACATGCTGGCGTGGCGCGATGGCGAGACGCGCGACATGGCGCAGGAAATGATGGGGATGACTCTGGATATCGCGGTGCGCACGCTTTTTGGGACGACGCTGAGCGTGAAGGCCGGGGAGGTGGGGGCTTCGTTGGGATTCCTGATGCGCTATTCGCTGCGCAAGGCGCGCTCGCCGGTGAAGATGCCGGAAAGCTGGCCAACGCCGAACAATCGCCGGGCGAAACGCGAAACGCAGTTTCTGGATTCCCTGGTGTACGGGATCATCCGGGAACGCCAAGCGGAAGGAACCTCGAATCATCACAATGATCTGCTGGCCATGCTGATGAGCGCCATGGACGAAGACGGCACGCAGATGACGCCGAAGCAATTGCGCGACGAGACGATGACCTTGTTTCTGGCCGGGCACGAAACGACGGCGCTGACGCTTTCGTGGACCTGGTATCTGCTCAGCGAAAATCCCGCGGCCGAAGCGCGTTTGCATGAGGAATTGCGACAAGTGCTGGCGGGACGCGCGCCGGAAATCGCAGACCTGGAGCGATTGCCCTATCTCCGCGCGGTGGTGAGCGAAGTGCTGCGGCTGTACCCGGCGGCGTACATTGTGGCGCGGACCTCCATCGCGCCGTGCGCGGTGGGAGGATACGATTTTCCCGCGGATACCACGTTCATCATGGCGCAGTGGGTGATGCATCGCGATCCGCGCTGTTTCAAGGACCCGGAGACGTTCCAGCCGGAGCGCTGGCTGGACGGCTTGGAGGATCGGCTGCCGGCAGGAGCTTACTTTCCGTTTGGCGATGGACCGCGCCGGTGCATCGGGCAAGCGTTTGCGCTACTGGAACTGGGGATGGTGATTGCGACGGTCGCGCAGAGGTTTAGCTTCAAGCTGGTGCCTGGGCACCGCGTGGTTCCGGAGCCGCTGGTGACGTTGCGCGCGAAGTATGGAATTCGCATGACGATGCACGCGCGCGAATGAGCTAGGGCGTGGCGAGCGTGGCCTTGGCACCGAAAGACGGCGCCGGCGCTACTTCACGAATTCGGGTTGTTTTCCCTTGTCCCAGGGATCGTAATGAAGCGCGAATTGAATGCGGTCTGGAATGGGCGGATGGGAATAGAACATGAAGACGTTGAGAGCATTGGGTGCAGGGTCGGAAAGATCCACTTCGCCCAGAATCTGAAACGATTGCGCGGCGATCTGGGCGGAATCCGGCGTTAGCCCGTGCGTCACTTCCAGGCCATACTGGTCGGCCTGATGCTCGAGGTAGCGGCTGAAGGTGCTGCTGATGGGCCCGGCGATGAAGGAATAAATCGAGAGAAGCAGCAGCAGGGCGGGAAGCGAGGCCCAATCGTCAACGCCGCGGATGCCCCATTCCGCGCCCCATCGTCGCAGCAGCCAGCCAATGGTGCGAAATCCAAAATAGAAGAGCACGAACAGGAACAGCGCGCCGAATAACATGCCTTTCCAGATGTGCCCCAGAACGTAGTGGCCCATTTCGTGCCCGGCAACGAAGACGATTTGCGGCGTGTTCATTTTGGCTATCGTGGTGTCCCACACTACTATCCGTTTCGACGCGCCGATGCCCGTGACGTAGGCGTTCAGCTCCGTGGTTTTTTCGCCAGCCCCCATCCAGAACATGCGCTGCGGCGGGATATTTTCTCCCGCGCGCTGGACCATTTTCTCCAGGCTGGCGGTGAGCGCCGGGTCTTTCGCCTGCAGCGGCTCGAATTGGTGGAACATGGGATCCACGATTACGGGCTGAACGAAGACGAGAATGACGCCGATAGGCAGAGAAACCAGCCAGAAATAAAACCACCAGCGACGCGGGCTGCGGTGAATTACGGCGTAGAGGATCGAGATCAAAATGATTCCGAGGATGATGGCGAGGAACTGGCTTTTGGTCCAATCCCAGAACCAGGAACGCCAACTTTGAATGCTGAGGCCGTATTTTCGCTCGACGGAGTTTTCGTAGATGTCGGAGGGCAAGCCGAGAATGCTCATGGTTAAGAGCAAGAGCGGCGCGAAGACGGCGGCCTGTACAAAGCGATTTTTGGAAACGGATTCAGCCCAGTCGCGGAATTTCGGTCCGAATCGCCAGTAGAGAATCACCCAGAGGACGAAGACTCCGTAGAAGAAGTCAATCCAAGCGAAACGGGCGTAAAAGCGGCCCAGGTCGCGCGCCTTGCGGTCGAGGTCGGGCGGGAGCGTGTAGGCCGTGACCTTCCTTTCCGAGGACGAAGACGCCGGGGCTTGAGCGGGCGAGGCAGAAGCGTTCGGCTCAGTGGCCGGCGGTGGCGATGATTGCGGCGCGGCAGCTACGGTGACAGGCGTGGAGACGTTGGGAGGCTGCGTGGGCGACGGAATGCCAGCAGAAGCCGGCGCGGCGACGTGCAGCGCCAGCAAGAGCAAAACCCATCGTGGAAGAGATCTCATCATCGCTCCAAACGGCTCGTGGCGCAGCCCCAAGTTCTGCTTCCGGCGCAAATTATGACGTGGCAGCCGAAGGCGCGCAAGGCCGTAGCGGCACGGCTGATGAGTCCCTGGAGAATCCGCCCCCATGTGGCGGCAACGGCGTGGATACGCTTGTACCTGCCGGGAAGGACAGGGTACCTCTTTGGGCGCGGGACAGAACGCCAATTGCCACGGCCGCAAGGGCGCGGCTAGAATTGGAGCTTGGGAAGCTGCCACCAGGGAGAAGCTCGATGAAAATCGCACATTGGGGCCTCGGGATTTTGCTGGCTCTGCCGACGGGGTTCGCGGCAGGGCAGTCGCAAGCCCCAGCGCAGAGCGCACCAACGCCAGCGCCGGCAACGGCCGATTCTCTGGCGGCAGCGGCGAAGCAGGCGCGCGACGCGAAGAAGGATCAAGCCAAGCCCGCGCGCGTGTGGGATAACGACAGTGTTCCCAAGGCAGATGCCGCAATCAGCGTGGTAGGGCAAGGACCCGCGCAGGCCGATCGAGATAATCCCGCCGCCGCGACGGACGACAATGCCAACGCTACCGCTCCCGCAGGTGACGGTTCGAATGCCGCGACCGATGGCAGCGCCCCCGCCGCGCCTGGCCCCGGCCGGGCAGCTCTCGACGGCGATATCGCCAATGCCAAGGAAAAACTGTCCACCATCAAGGTTGACCTGGACCTGCTGCAGCGGACCTATACGCTCGACGCGCAGATGTATTACGGCAAGCCAGACTACTCCACCGACACCGATGGCGCAGCCAAACTGAAGGACGAACAAGACCAGATCGCGGCGAAGCAGCAGGAAATGGACGATCAGCAGAAGAAAATTGACGACCTGGAAGCCGAGAAGGCGAAACTCCCACCTGAAAGCGCTGGCGACAGCAGCGATACTTCGAAGTAAGCGCCGGCTCGGTTAGTGCGCTGCGACGGTCTTTGGCGTCTCTGAGCCGCTTCGGAACGATACCCCTACTAATAGTATATATTTTTCTTGACACACTAGACGCGCGAGCGCAGAATCTCGCACGTTAACGCTGCGTTACTGGCGTGTTGCTCTTCGAGGCCCTCGGCGCGGAGGATGATGGTGCTGGCGCCACAATAAGGTCTGCGAATCATCGAGGGCGGCGCGCCGCCAATCGCCAAACTCTTGGGCCAGCCCTGCCCTTCCAGCTCGGCAGCGACGGGCTCTCCGGCTAAACAAGTGGCCGCTAGCGAAGCGAATCCACGGGCGGCTTGCCCTGCGTGGCGGAATTCCGGCGAGCCGCACTTCCCACGGCCGAACAAATTTTCGCAAGTCGAGAGGGACGATGTTGAATCTAGCTGGTGGCACGGTGCAATGTTTGAACCCGGAATGCCTGGCGCGCGGGCGTTGGCTGCGCCTGCACGACGCCCCGCAGGAGCGCTGCAACAGTTGTGGCGCTCCGCTGCACAGCGTGCCGCCGCCGCTGCCGCCGCGTTTTCGCATGCGCGCGCGGCCGATGCGGAGTTACCGGCCCATGGGGCGCGGGCGTTGAGTTTTTCTGCAGATTGAGGCGCTGCTTCCGGACTCAGGGAGCGTTGGGGGGGAATAAGAGGCCCGAGGCGCTCAATCCGCCTCGGGCCTTTTTTCCTTCTGGGAACACGCCGGATTCGTTAGAAATAGAGCTTCAAGCCGAATTGGATCAGGCGCGGCCCGCGATCTGAAATGACTTGCGCGAACGTGGGGCTGAGATATCCGGAATTATCCACACCCTCGAACTGCACGTGGTTGAACGCATTAAAAAATTCCGCGCGGAACTCGATCGATTTGTTCTCCATGAAGCTGGTTTTCTTCACGATGGAGAGATCCCAATTGTTGATACCAGGACCGCGCAAAGCATTGCGGCCCATATTCCCGTAACCGAACAACGGAATCCCCGGTTGGTCGGCGGGATCAGCGCAGGTGGCGTCGTCGTAAGGGCAAGCGTTGCAAACCAGGTTGCTGGGATCGAACCAGAAGTTTCCGGTTTCCATTCCCGACGTGGTTCCGTTGCACTGACTGGTAAACATCTGATTCGGATTTCTGGGCTGATGAGTGAGCGGCACTGGCCCGATGACGTTCGGCCGGTCGAGATAGTTATCCTGCTGGCTGGCGTTAGTGTTGGCGTAAATGTTGATGGGCTGCCCTGCCTGAAAAGTAGTAATGGCGTTCAGTTGCCATCCTTGCGCAACCTTTTCGAGCACCTCGTTGCTGGTATTACGCGCGAGCGGCAGTTCCCAAATTCCGCTGAAAACGAAACGTTGCGGGGCGTCAAAATCCGCCACAGCGCGATCGAGACGGTGATCATAGGGATCCGTGTAGGTAGAGGAGCGCGAGCGGAAGCCCGAAGTGAGATCAATCGTCTTCGCCCGGGTGTACGCGGCGCGAAACGAGATGCCATGAGAGAGGCGCTGATCCAAAGTGATTTGAAGTTGATCGCTGTCGGACAGGCCGTTGCTGAAATCCGTGAATAATTGCTGAATGCCCGTCGGCAAACCGGATGGATCGTAGGGATCCGCAGGGTTCAGAAAACCTCCCGTGCAAGCGGCCAACGGCCGAGCGCATTCCGGATTGATTGGTGAGTAGATCAATCCGGCGTCGTAGGCGGGCAGATAGGTAGCGAGCTGATACTGCTCGGCCGTGACGGATGGAAAGTTTGTCTCGCCGCTGGAGATGAGCTTCCGGCCCAAACTGCCGACGTAAACGGTTTCCAGCATCATGTTCCTTGTCGCTTGCCACTGGAAGCCGTAATTGAAATTCTCGGAGTAGGGCGTGCGGAAGTGCGGATCCGTCGTATAGGCGAAGGGAATCGCCGGGCTCTCGAAAGTGCCGACGAGTCCGCGCGAAGCGAAGGGAAACGGGTTTGTGTAGCCGGTAGCGTTGAACGGGTCGGCGATGGGGTCCACGCCGGAAGCGAACGAAGTGGGAAGGATGTTGGAAACCGCGCCGAACGGCGGCTGGCCGCCGAACTGCAGGTTGAGCGCTCCATCTTCGATATCGTAGAAGATGCCGAAACCGCCGCGCATGACCAGCTTGGCATTGCCGAGCATGTCCCAGGCAAAGCCGAAGCGCGGTGCGTAGTTGTTTTTGTCCGGATAGACGAGCGCGCGGTTGGGTGTGCCGGGATCACCCGGATACAGGATGTCAGGGGGGGCGTCCGGAAACACGGTGGATTGCGTCCCGGGGAAGAAGCCGAGAATCTCGTTGTGGGTGTCATATTGGGGAATGTAGTAGTCGTAGCGGAGACCGAGGTTGAGCGTCAACCTCGGAAGAACCTTCCAGGTGTCCTGGACATAAAGACCGAGGGACCCGGTACGAATGCCGTAAACGGCATTGGAGAATTGATAGTAGTTATCCCAGAAGCCGCCTACGAAATCCGCCAGAGGGTCGTTCGTGAACGTGACACCGTAATTATCGAAATCGAAGCTGCCATTGTTGTAGAAGTCGTAGTCGAAGTTCTGGCGGATGCGCGTGACATCACCGCCGAATTTCCATTCGTGCTTACCTCGAGTCCAGGTAAAGTTATCGGCCCATTCGAAAGTGGCGCGGTGCAGCTTGGTGGGTCCTTGCGGCGACGGGCCGGCCGTGAAGCTGGATGCGTACATGATCGGAGGCGCTGTACCTTTGGGATCGTCGGGATTCACGTTGGTGAAGCCCAGCTCGGCCGGCGAGGTTGTGGTGGTTGGCACGCCTTGCAAAGTTGCGAAGCGATTGGCGGCGAATCGAAATTCATTGAGCTTTCCGCCCGCAAAAGTGTGCGTCCAGGCGAATGTGCCGATCTGGCTGCGGTCGGCATTCGTAAAGCCAGAGCCAACAGGAAGATCGCCACCCGTGGAGGCACCATTGAGAATCTGGAACGGGTAGTTATCGCGCTCGTCGTTGATTACATAGACGAACGACAGAGCGTCGTTGGCGGTGAGGTTGTAGTCGAAATGCAGAATGCCCTGATCCTGATCAATTGCAGCGGTGGGGGACGAGATAAATTCGTTGTAGGCCAGATTGGGCAGCGGAACATAAGCGTTGATGTAGTTTTGCATGACGGGATTGACAAGCGAGCCGCCGGCGCCCGTGCCTGCTTGGCCCGGCGCAGCCAAGTTGTTGTAAGGAACGTTGGCTCCCGTGTACGGATTGACGAGCTGTTCGCCATTGGCATCCGTGCAGTTGCCGCCAGAGTCATACGCGCCGCAGACTTCGGCGAAGTTGCCCGTCCGCTCCGCAGGGCTTAAGACGGTGAGAATGGGAGAAGTCTGGCCTTCACGGCTCCGCCATCCCTGATAGGCGGCAAAGAAGAACGCTTTGTCCTTCTTGATCGGACCGCCAATCGTCGCGCCAAATACGTTGCGCTTGAACGATTCCTTAGGAACGCTGCTCGGCAGAAAGTAATCTTTGGCGTTGAATACGTCGTTGCGATTAAATTCAAACAAGTCGCCGTGGAATTCGTTGGTTCCCGACTTGGTAATCTGATTGACGATGCCTCCGGAAGTGCGGCCATACTCGGCGTCGTAATTGTTGGTTAGGATCTTGAATTCCTGCACCGCATCCGGGTTGGGACTCGCCACAATGTTGTTGCCCAGGAAATCGGTGTTGTTGCCGCCGTCGAGCAGAAACGTCAGGGATTCGGAACGCTGACCGCTGACGGAAAACGGATTGTTGGAGCCATCGTCGGGATCCGGGTTAAAAACGCCGGCCTGCAGTAGGCCGAGCTGAAGGGTGTCGCGGTTAACCAACGGCAGATCGTTGATCATGCGTTGGTTTTCGACTTTCCCTAGGACGGCGCCGGTGGTGTCCACCTGCGCGACGTTCGAAGTGACCTCGACGGTTTGGGTTTCCTGCCCGATTTTCAGGACTACGTCCTGGCGGCCGTTTTGGTTCAGTTCAAGGATGATTCCGGCTTGGATGAACGTCTCGAAGCCCGATTTATCCACGGTGAGTTTGTAATGCCCGACCTGCACCAAGTCGAAGAGATAGGATCCATCGGAGCTGGTGGTGGTGGTGTGAGCGATGCCTGTTCCAGTGTTGGTCAGGGTTACCTTGGCGCCGGAGACCACGGCGCCGGATTGGTCCGTGACCGTGCCGCGGAGCGATGCCTTGGTTTGTCCCCAAGCGGAACCGCTGAGGACTGCGACGAAGCAAAGGAAGATGCCACAATGAAGCAGCCCGCGAGAAAAGTTCACACCCCACCTCCGTAGAAGGTTGGCTTGCCCAGGACACGCGGCGCGTGGAGTGTTTGGGACCGTTCAACAGAAAAAAATAATAGGGCCACGGTTTAGCCCCGAAGAATCGCATCCCCGAATCACGCCCCATTGCAGCAACCCACACAGCCCCGATGCAGGACTCTATAGAACCGCGCGTGGAGGAAGTCAAGAAAGAAGCGCTTATGGAAAGCATCAAAGCGATTGCAGTGAATGACTTGGAGTCAAAGTTCTCAGCGGGGGAAGGGGGAGCGGCCGGTGGGGGTGCCGGCCGCTCATGGGCATTGGGGTGATGGAGGTGCAGACATTCGAGGCGCTTTGCAGGGCCCCGAACACGACTCAGTTTGCCCGCGGGGAGCGGTGGCGTCCATGGGCCGCTCGGCCCATTTCGGCCCAGTACGAAAGTACGCGAAACAAGGTTCGCGGCAGTTTCGCTGCAAAATGGGCATGGCCGCGGGGGTCGCAAGGTCGGGCTGTGTCGGGGACGGCGGGGATTGAATGGTGCAGCACAGGGTGATAGGCTCGCCGAAGCAGTTGACCTGACGTCGCGCGCAGACGTGCGCGTCGCGCTTCCTGGCTGGTCCTGTGGGCGCCATCGGAACAAAACTCGATCGCAAGTCGGCGGTAACGGCGCAAACGCTGGCATCAGTGCGCCAGCTCCTGGTGGAACTGGGCAGTTCGCGCGGCATGGAAGAGCTGGTGGCGCGCGGCACGGACGCGCACCTGGAGCGCGAGCTGGGGCTGGGGAGCCTGGAGCGCGTGGAATTGATGTTGCGCCTGGGCGATGCCTGCGGCGTGCGTTTGCCGGATCGCGTGGTGGCCGAAGCCGATACGGTGCAGCACCTGGTGGATGCGATCCTGCGGGAAGAAACGGACACGGGCGGAAACGGCGCTAGCGCGCGCGGCCTGGCGCCGGGCGCCGCTGCGCCAACCCGGATTTCGCAGCCGCCCGCCGTTTCTTCGCCGGCGATTCGCCTGGACATCGAGCAACAAATCCGCAGTGCCGAAACGCTCAGCGAAATCGTGCGCCTGCGCGGCCGCGCGGAACCCGGCCGCTGCCATATTCAAATCTACGAAGAAGACGGCCGGCTGCGCGCAATCACCTTCGGCGAATTGTACGAGCGCTCGTCGGCGGTGGCGGCGGATTTACGGCGGCGCGGCCTGGAGCCCGGGCAGACGGTAGCCATCATGCTGCCGACCTGCGCGGAATTCTTCTGGACGTTTGCGGGCATTTTGTTCGCGGGCGGAATTCCTGTGCCGATTTACCCCCCTTTTCGCGCCGACCGCATCGCGGAGTACGCCACCCGCCAGTCGAACATTCTGCGCAA
This sequence comes from Candidatus Acidiferrales bacterium, assembly GCA_049300435.1. Lineage (GTDB taxonomy): Bacteria > Acidobacteriota > Terriglobia > Acidiferrales > UBA7541 > Palsa-295. Next base: position 15,815 of record JBAQJS010000090.1, read on the forward strand.
CGCCGAGTCGCAATTCCTGGTGACCTGGCGACAGGCCGAGAGCCTGGCGAAGCTGCTGCGGCCGCGCGTGCCGTCGTTGCGCGATGTGCTGAACGCGGAAAAGCTGGCCAGCGCACCCGCGGATGCCGGCGGACCGGCATTGCAATGGCGGCCGGTGCAGAATTTTTCGCATCATGGACACGGCGAGGACGTTGCGTTCCTGCAATACACCTCCGGCTCGACGGGCGATCCCAAGGGCGTGGTGCTGACGCACGCAAACCTGCTGGCCAATATCCGCGCGATCATCTCCGGCATAGACATCCAGCGCAGCGACGCGTGCGTTTCCTGGTTGCCGCTTTATCACGATATGGGATTGATCGGAGCGTGGTTCGTGCCGCTTTATACCGGCATTCCGCTGGTGGTGATGTCGCCGCTGGCGTTCCTTAGCCGGCCGGAACGCTGGCTGCGGGCGATTCAGCAGCATCGCGCCACGATTTGCCCGGCTCCGAACTTTGCTTACGAGCTGTGCGTGCGAAAGATCGCGGACAAGGATCTGGAGGGCCTGGACCTGAGTTCATGGCGCGCCGCAACCAATGGCGCGGAACCGGTGCGCGCGGAAACCATGGAGCGGTTCGCCAAGCGCTTCGCGCCGTACGGATTTCGCCGCGAAGCGCTGCTGCCGGTGTACGGACTGGCGGAGGGCTCGCTGGCGGTTTCGGTGCCGAAGCTCGGCAGCGGGGTGAAAGTGGACCGCATCGAGCGCGCGCCATTCGAATCGGAGGGCCGCGCGGTTCCAGTGATTTCCGCGGATGCGCCGGCGCTGGAATTTGTCTATGCCGGAAAGCCTTTGCCGTCGGTGGAAGTGCGCATCGTGGATGCGCAAGGCCGCAATCTGGGCGAGCGCCGGGAAGGGCGGCTGTGGTTTCGCGGGCCTTCGGCAACCAGCGGCTACTACCACAATCCCGCCGCTACGCGCGAGCTGATGCGCGACGGCAACTGGCTGGATTCGGGCGATCTGGCCTACTGGGCGGAAGGCGATATTTACATCACGGGACGCGCGAAGGACGTGATCATCAAGGCGGGTCGGAATCTTTATCCCCACGAGGTGGAAGAAATCGCCGGACGTATCCCCGGCGTGCGCACAGGCTGCGTGGTGGCTTTCGGCGCGCCGGATGAGCGCAGCGGCACCGAACGGCTGGTGGTCGCGGCCGAACTGCGCGACATGGCAGCCGCAAAACAGATCGAAAGTGAAATTGCGCACGCCGTGGACGAGGCGATGGGCATGCCTCCGGATGTGATTGCGCTGCTCGCGCCGCAGTCCATTCCGAAAACATCCAGCGGGAAATTGCGGCGCAGCGAGACGCGGCGCCTGTTCCTGGAAGGAAAACTGGGCCAGACGCAGCCGGCACCCTGGATGCAGATCGCGCAACTGGCGGTACGCGGCGCGGCGCCGCGGGCGTGGGGCTGGCTGCAACGGACCGCGCGGCAGACGATAGAGGTTTTGTACGGCGTGTACGCGCTTGGCGCCTTCACGGTCATCCTAATTCCGCTGTGGATCGCGGTCGGGCTCACGCACAAACGGCGGCGCGCGGCGAGCCTGGTGCATCGCGGGGCGCGCCTGATGCTGGCGGCAGCCGGTGTGCCGGTAAGCGTGGTGGGTGCGGAAATTCTGGCGGCGCGCGCCAAGACCGGGCCGTGGATTTTCGCACCGAACCATTCCAGCTATCTGGATATTCTGGTGATGCTCGCGTTTTTGCCGCCCGACGTGCGCTTCGTCGCCAAGGGCGAAATCCGCGAGATGCCTTTCTTCAGCAGGCTGGCCAACCGCAGCGGCCAGTTTGCGTTCGACCGCAGCGATCCACAAGCGCGCATCCGGCAATCCGAGGAAGTGAACGCGGCGCTGCGCAGCGGGGACTCCGTGGTGATTTTTCCCGAGGGAACCTTCACGGCGATGGCCGGCATCCGGCCGTTTCAGCTGGGCGCGTTCAAGGCGGCCGTGGATACGCAGCGGCCGATTTGCCCGGTCTCGGTGCGCGGCGCGCGGCAAATCCTGCGCGACAAAACCAGGCTGCCACGGCCCGGACACGTCACGGTGACGTTCGGCGCGCCGATTGTGCCCAATCCGGCGGCGGGCGGCGACTGGCACGAAATCGTGCGCTTGCGGGACGAGACGCGCGAAATCATTGCGCAAAATTCCGGCGAATCGCTGATCTAACCGGGAATTTTCGATAACCCCTCTGTGACAAATCGCATCCAAGAGAGTGCCCTGCCCACCATCGCGTTTCGCGGCCCCCGGGAACGCGAGGCGTCGTAAGGTCATAAGAAGTTCCGTGCGGGCGCGGTCCCAGCCGCTTGCAACGAACCCAAAACAAAATCATAAGGAGGAAGTGTGATGGTTCGAAAGCTGGTGTTAACGCTCGGGTTACTACTTATAGCTTCGCTCGCGGTAAGCGCGCGAGCCAGTGCGCAGGACAAGGTGGAACTGTACGGCGGATACTCCTATTTCCATCTCGAAAATTCTCCGGGCGCGAGCAATCTGAACGGGTGGATTTTCTCGGGCCAATATAAGTTGGCTTCCTGGTTTGGTGCCGTCGGGGAGGTGGGCGGAGATTACGGCGGCGGGTCGTCGGTGCACACATTTCTCGTGGGGCCGCAGGTTTCGTTTCCCGCGCGCGTCTCGCCGTTCGCTCACTTCTTGATCGGAGGAGCGCACTACAGCCAGCCGGGCTACGGTAACACTTCCTTTGCGACCTCTTTAGGCTTCGGCGTGGACGCGAAGATTGCGTCGGCGTTCTCCTGGCGGATTATCGAAGGCGATTATGTGACCACGCGGTTCGGAGGAGGCACGCAAAACGACGCGCGCTTCTCGACGGGAATCGTCTTCCGCTTCTAGTAGTAAGACCTACCGGGCGACCCGATGCGAGCGCGGTACGCCGCGCCTCGTTGCACGGGTTAGTCTCCTTTGGGTTACCAGGGGCGCGAGGAGTTGTGCCCGCTAGCGGCCGGGGGGCAGCACAGCAACGGCGAAAAGGCGGGTGTGATAGCCAGGGCATTTTGTACGTCGCTGGAAATAAGTTACTTACGATATTTCGTGGTGCGGATGCATCACTTTCCATTGGTCGCGCGTCTAATTGCCTATCATCGCTAAGTTGCAGTTTTCTTAGAGGATGGAGGGGGAAGCTATCATGAGTCGCAACTCAATAGAAACGGTAGGCGTCCGCTACACCGGCTGGGCCGCGTTAAATCGCGATCCGCTGGAAGACCGCGTGGAATTCACCTGTCCGCAGTGCGGGGAAAAGGGAACCAAGGCTGCGCGCAGGCCGCGTGCGGCGTATCACTTCACCGACGGGTTCGTACAGGATCTGGAAGGCGAAGCCACCACGTGCCGGAACTGCAAGAATTCGCTGCGGGTTGTCCCGGTAGTGATGCTGCATGATCAGGACGAGAAGCGGCGCTTCCAGGCTGTGTTTGCCCTGGATCCGTATTCCAACAACTAACTTCGGGCCTACGGCGAGCATCGCCTTCGGTGAGTGTCCCGAGCGATGTAATGCAACGCACTGACGAACCAGCCGGAAAGCCAAAGCGGGGGAAGGGGCCAAAGCCCCTTCCCCCTTTTTCTTTTGCGGCGCGATTATTTTGCGGCGCCAGTCGGTGAGACAGACGACGCGGAGAGCAATCCGGTTCGCGGAGACTCTGCGGAACCGCTACCGGCGCGCTTTAGGGCCTCATGATGTTAGGGATCAAACGGTGCGAATGGGCGAAAGGCTCTCCTTCGGCGTCGAGCAGCAGGTGATGCGCTTCCAGGTCCCGCCGCACGTGATTGAAGGCTTCGTCCACGGAATCCGCAAATTGCAGCAGCTTGTAATCCCGCTCGTTCATCGTGCCGGTGCGTACCATGTGGCGCCAGTTCATCACCTTGTCCCAGTATTTCCGGCCGTAGATCAGGATCAGGTGATGCGAAGAGAGCTTATTGGTCTGCAGCAGCGTGAGCATTTCCCAAAGCTCGTCCATGGTGCCAAAGCCGCCGGGAAAGACGATCAGCGCCTTGGCCATCTGCGCGAACCACAGTTTGCGCATGAAAAAATAGTGAAAATAGAAATTCAGTTCCGGCGTGATGTAGCGGTTGGAGGTCTGCTCGTGCGGCAGCTGGATGCTGAGTCCCACCGACGGCCCGCCCGCTTCGGACGCGCCGCGATTGGCCGCTTCCATGATGCCGGGCCCGCCGCCCGAGCAGATGACGAACCGGCGCGGCTGGTTGCCGAGCGTCATCGCCCAGGAAGTGATGCGGTGCGATAGCTCGCGCGCTTCTTCGTAGTAGCGCGACATTTCCAGCAGAGAGCGCGCCGCGGAGATTTTCCCGCGCCATGCGGGAGTGCGCCGGCCGCGCGCCGCTGTTTGCGTCTGCTTCAGATGCGTCAGCGCCTTTTCGCGCGATTGAATGCGCGCCGAGCCGAACATGACGATGGTATCGCCGATATTCGCGTGCCGCAGGCGGCTGAGCGGATCCAGATATTCGGCGAGGATGCGCAGCGGGCGTGCGCCGAGACTTTCCATGAAATGGGGATCTTGGTATGCCAGCGGCGGCACGGGCTGCTGGCCGCCATGCTTTCCTGAGCGTTTCTTCTTTGACATCTTGGTTGACACCTCAGTTCGCGCTTCCATTCCGGTTACCGGCCAGGCGCGGCATTCGGTTTCTCGTCGCGGCCTCGCTTCTCACTCGGTTACGCCGCTTCCATTCTAGGAGAACGCGGGCGAAATGCCAGCCGCGGGTCGCGCCGGCAGTGCTCTGGAAGCAACGCGCGTGTGCGGCGGCGAATCAGATACACTGAATTGGCATGAAACGTATGAATCGCAGGTTATTCGGGCGTTTATTTCCGGGCGTGGCCGCGCTCGCTGCTATGGGGACGATTCTTGCGTTGGCGCCAGCGGCCCGCTGCCAGGGTGCGCCGCCCGGGCCCATACATCCTTCACCGGACGCCAAGCCCGAACCCATGCCTCCCGCGGAGCAATTGAAACACGCGATCCGCGTGCGCGTGAATGAAGTGACCGCGCCGGTCACCGTGCGCGATCCGCAGGGCGAGATGGTTCTCGATCTGCAGCGGGAAAATTTCCGCGTGTTCGACAACGGCGCCGAGCAGAAGATTGACCACTTCGATCTGGGCGGCGATCCGCTCTCCATCGTGGTGGTGATCGAGGCCAGCTCGCACATCCAGCCGATGTTTCCCACCATCAAGCATGCCGGAATTGTGTTCAGCGACGCGGTGATGGCGCTGACCTCGGAAGCGGCGGTGATCAGCTACGACAGCACGGTGGACTTGCGCCAGAAATTCACCACGGATCCGGACAGCGTGCAATACGCCATCGAACACCTGCCGCTGGGCGTGGACGATTCCCTGCTTTACGACGCGATGGCCAAGGGCGTCGCGATGCTGGATGAGCGGCCCGCGGTGCGGCGGCGGATCATGCTGGTGATCGGCGAAGCACACGACAGCGGCAGCGAGAACCGCCTAGGCGAAGTATTGCGCCAAGCACAGCTGGCGAACGTGACCATCTACTCGATCGGGCTGAGCACGGCGATGGCGGACCTGCGCGCCAAGCCCGACCACGTGAACGATTCTCCAGACCTGCTGGCGCTGGCCGTTTTTCTGGTGAAGACCGGGAGAAACGCGCTGGGTACGAATTCGCTGGCGGTGGCCAGCCAGGCCACGGGCGGTTTGCACGTGGATACGGTGAGAGACCGCTCGATCGAGAAAGCGATTGATGAAATCGGGGGCGAGCTGCACGCGCAGTACACGATTGGGTATCGTCCGATGGGGGATGATCCGGAGGGCTACCACGAGATCAAAGTGGTGGTGGACCGGCCGAATGTTTCGGTGCGCACCCGGCCCGGATATTACGTCGCGCCGCCGTCGTCTTAACCTTCTGCATACCACCGATGGTGCAATGGTGTTGTAGCGCCGGCGTCCCGCCGGCTCTTTGGTTTTCCGTGTAAGGTCAGATTGTGACTACGATCCGAAGCCGCAGCAAACTCCCTCATTGGGAGGACAAGCACGCGACATACTTCGTAACCTTCCGGCTTGCTGACTCCCTCCCGAAAAGGGTTCTACAACAGATCGAATTGGAGCGACAAGATATCGTTTCGACGGCGAAGGCAATGCATCGTGATTTGTCGCCCCATGAACAGAAACGATTGGCCGCGTTGTTCACGGATAGGATCGGAACCTATCTGGACGCCGGAAGCGGGTCTTGCTGTCTCGCCGAGAGTCTGGTCGCAAACAGCGTGGTTCGAGCTCTGCGTCATTTCGACGGCGTTCGATACCGGATATTCGCTTGGTGTGTGATGCCGAATCATGTTCATGTCGTCTTTCAGCCGCTGAAAGACTACGCGCTTTCTGGAATTCTGCATGCCTGGAAGTCGTACACGGCAAAAGACGCCAATCGGCTCCTCGCACGTACGGGCATTTTTTGGCAACGTGAATATTACGATCATCTTGTTCGCGACGAGGACGACTTTCACCGCGTCGTGCGATACGTATTGGAAAATCCGCGAGAGGCAGGGATGCACGATTGGCCTTGGGTTGGTATTGGCGCACCGCAATAAACCAAGGCAAAGCGCCGGCGAGACGCCGGCGCTACGAACCGCTTGCCGCGACCAATCGTCGTGGTGACGCGGCGAATCGCTATTTCTTCTCCGGTTCGGGTGGCGCTCCGACCACCGCGGTGGCTTCGTCTTCTTCCAGGATGGCAGCCGCAGCGGCGATGCGGTCGCCTTCTTCCAGACGCAGCAGGCGGACGCCTTGCGTCGAGCGGCCGGCTTCGCGGATCTCGCCGGCATGGACGCGAATCACCTTGCCCTGGCCGGTGATGATCATCACGTCGGAATCCTCGCGCACCTGCAACGCGGCGACCACGGGGCCGTTGCGGTCGGTGGACTTCAGATTGATCACGCCCTTGCCGCCGCGCGAGGTGACGCGGTACTCGGCCAGCGGCGTGCGCTTGCCGTAACCTTTCTCGGCGACGGTGAGCATGAGCGAGGTGAGCGATTCGCGGATCTGGTCGCTTTCCAGCTCATCGAGATTGCGCGTTTCCTTCTTGTATTCCTTCTCGATGATCCCGAAATCCGGCTGCACCGCGTCCATGCTGACGACGAAATCTCCCGACGCGAGATCCATGCCGTTAACGCCGCCGGCGGCGCGGCCCATCGCGCGGACTTCGGTCTCGCGGAAAAGAATGGCTTGGCCGTCGTGGCTGGCAAGGAAAATCATCTGCATGCCGTCGGTAAGCTTCGCGCCAATCAGCTCGTCTGTGCCGTCGAGATTAATCGCGATGATCCCGGAGGGGCGCGGATTGGAAAATTCCGCAAGGCCGGTCTTCTTCACGGTTCCGCTCTTGGTGGCAAGGAAGACGTAGCGGTCGGCTTCCTCGAGATTGCGCGCCGAAACGACGGCAGTGAGCTTTTCATTTTCCTGGAAGCGGACGAGATTAGAGATGGCCTTGCCGCGCGTGGCCGCCGCGGCTTCGGGAATTTCATAAACCTTGAGCCAGTAGATGCGGCCCTTGGAAGTGAAGAGCAAAATGTAGCTGTGCGCGGAAGCGACAAAGAAATGCTCGACGAAATCGTCCTCGCGCGTCTTCGCGCCGATGCGGCCCTTGCCGCCGCGCGACTGGTGGCGATAGGTCTCCACCGACGTGCGCTTCACGTAGCCCGCATGGCTCACGGTGATGGCCATTTCCTCGTCTTTGATCAGGTCTTCGAGCTTGATCTCCTCGACGCGGTCCACGATCTGGGTGCGGCGCTCGTCGCCGTAGGATTTTATGATTTCGCGCAATTCAGCGATGATCACCGCTTTCAGTTTCTTTTCGCTGGCGAGAATCTCGCGCAGCTCGGCAATCTGCTCGCGGATTTTCGTCAGCTCGTTCAGGATGTCGTCAATGGAAAGCTGCGTCAGGCGGTGCAACTGCAGTTCCAGGATGGCATCAATTTGCGGAAAGCTGAGGCCGGCCACTTCCGCGGGGATGCCGTATTTCTTGTTGACCAGCTTCACGCCGGCAATGCTTTTCGCTTTTCCGTCTTCCGATATTTTGACGGTCTTGTTGGCGAAGAATTCGTGCAAATTCTCGCGCGCATCGGCGCGGCTGGAGGAACCGCGGATCACGCGGATGACCTCGTCCAGATAATCCAGGGCGATCTGGTAGCCCAGCAGGATGTGCTCGCGCTCTTCAGCCTTGCGCAGCTCGTATTGCGTGCGGCGGCGCACCACGTCCACGCGGTGCTCGATGAAGAGGCGCAGCAAATCCAGGATGCCCAACTCGCGCGGCTGCCCGGCCACAATCGCCAGCAGGATCATGCTGAATGATTCCTGCATCTGGGTGTGTTTGAACAGGTGCGCCAGAATGATTTGCGGCTCTTCGTCGCGCTTCACTTCGATGACGATGCGCATCCCGTCGCGGTCGCTTTCGTCGCGAATGTCGGCGATGCCTTCGATCTTTTTGTTTTGGATCAGGCTGGCAATATTCTCGATCAGCCGCGCCTTGTTCACCTGGTAAGGGAGTTCGGTGACGACGATGTCTTGGCGATCCTTGCCGCGCTGCTCGATGGCGACTTTCGCGCGCACCTGGAAGGAGCCGCGCCCGGTCTTGTAGGCCTGCTCGATGCCTTCGCGGCCGTAGATGTAGCCGGCGGTGGGAAAATCGGGGCCGGGAACGAGCTTCATCACTTTTTTCAGGTTGGCTTCGGGTTCTTCGACCAGCAGAATCGCGGCTTCTACCACTTCTTTCAGGTTGTGCGGCGGAATATTCGTGGCCATGCCCACCGCGATGCCCGAAGAGCCATTGACCAGCAGGCTGGGAATGCGCGTGGGCAGTACGACCGGCTCTTTTTCGCTTTCATCGAAATTAGGAATGAACTCGACGGTGTCCTTTTCGATGTCCGCGAGCATTTCTTCCGCGATCTTCGAAAGGCGCGCTTCGGTGTAACGCATCGCCGCGGGAGGATCGCCGTCCACCGAGCCGTAGTTTCCCTGTCCGTCCACGAGCGGGTAGCGCATGTTGAAATCTTGCGCCAGGCGCACCAGCGCGTCATACACCGGCGCGTCGCCGTGGGGATGGTACTTGCCAAGGACTTCGCCGACGATCTTCGCGCACTTGCGATAGGCCTTCGTGGAGGTGAGGCCCAGTTCGTACATGCCGTAGAGAATGCGGCGGTGCACCGGCTTTAGGCCGTCGCGCACATCCGGCAGCGCCCGGCCCACAATTACGCTCATGGCGTAATCGAGGTAGGACTTCTTCATTTCCGATTCGATATCAACCGGCGTGGTGATTGACTTGTCTAGTTCGTCGGCCACTCAGTATCTCCGTGTCTTGGTGAATCGTGATTGGTGATTAGTGATTGATTATCGTCCGCGCGGCGGACGGCTTATTCGGAAAATCGTCGGTTGAAAGGCCGCCACTACAAAACTTACGCCTTTGCTTTGGTCCTATCCAGCACATAGGTCTTCACCGTCTCGAACGCGGCCGCATTATTCGAAAAGCGCTGCGGGCCAAAATGAGTCTCCAGCTCGCGCAGTAGCGCGTCGCATTTGGCTTGCGTCGCGCATTCAAACGCGACGCCCTGCTCATTGTTCGGCGTCTCGGTGGGCGTCGCGCGAAAATCCGAGCAACTCATCCCGCGCAGCCCCGGCAATACCTTCCACACCAGTTGAAAGTTCATGCTTTGTGGGTCGCGGCTTTAGCCGCGACATAAACTGGCTCGATTTAGAAGGGGCTTCAGCCCCTGAAGCTCCCTTCGTCGAATTCACAAGGATCCATTTGATATCTCCTGCTGGCGGAACCAGCAGAATAATCCGCGGCCGGCTGCGACAGTTGCGCCTTCACCGGGTTTAGTTCAATGTATTGCTTTCGGATTTGATATTCACTGAGATCCCGAATCCAACGGTCGTGGTAGCCGCTGAACCAGATGGGAAACTTGTAATTCAGCTCCTTCCGAATCCTAAAGCTCGAACCGCCCTTGATCATCATCATCCCTTTCTCGAGCGACGTCTCTTCTCCGGGAGTAATCAAAGCGTGCAAATGCTCCGGCATTAAGACAAATGCGTGAAGCTTATAAAAGCTTCTCGCCCTACATTCCAAGAGCTGATCCAGCACGATTCTTGCCGGCTCAGGCTTCAGAAATAACTGACGTCGCTGCCATGTGTCGGTCGTCACAAAATAGACGCCGGGTTGTCTAACCCGCCTTGTAATTCTACTCATGAGGGAACTTCAGGGGCTAAAGCCCCTACCTCACCGCTACTTTATGTCGCGGCTAAAGCCGCGACCCACAAAGATTCACCTTGGTCCTAACTGAGTGCTGGCCACGACTCCTATCGCCGAGCTTGGCAACCTGGAAACGGGAATCGCTGATGCTTGATCCCAGGTACCCAAGATCGCCCACACTAAATATCCAGGTTGACGACGTCGAGGGCGTTGTCTTCGATGAATTTTCGGCGCTCTTCGACGTTCTCGCCCATCAGCGTCGAAAAGATTGTTTCCGCGGCGACGGCGTCTTCCAGGCGCACTTTCAACAGGGTGCGCACTTCCGCATTCATGGTGGTATTCCACAATTGTTCGGGATTCATTTCGCCCAAGCCCTTGAAGCGCGTGATGGTGAAATCTTTCTTGGCGTCTTCCAGAACGTAATTGAGCAAGCCAAGCGAATCTTCCTTCACAACCTTGTCGCCATTATGCGCGATGATAAAGGGACCGCGGTTGTTTTCGGCGATGGCTGCAGAGAGAGCGCGCAGGCGCTTGTATTCCGGCGTGGCCGCGAGCGCCCAATTGATACGCCGCTCGCCGCCATTCTTCAGCAGCAACTCGTGCAGGCTGTGCTCTTCGTCAAATACGAATTTTGCTTCCAGCTCGAGTTTGGCTTTTTCGATGGCCTTCACCAGCTCCTGCAACTTCTTTTTGTCCGCGAAATCCGCTTTCTTGTCGAGCTCGCTTTCGGCGAGCAACGCGACGAGTTTCGGCTCGCGCAGGCGGCGCCCAAGCTTCGCGGCCATCTGGTCGTATTCCTGAATGTTCAGCAGGAAGGTAGTAAGATCGCCGCCCTCGAGCGATTTTCCGTTCTTGCCCTTCACGGTGTGCGCTTCGGTGGCTCGCTTCATCAGTTCGTGCGCGAATTCGCGCTCATCGCGAATGTAACGATCCATCTTGCCGCGCTTCACGCGATAGAGCGGCGGCTGCGCGATGTACACGTGCCCGCGTTCGATGAGCTCCTTCATGTGCCGGAAGAAGAAGGTCAGCAGCAGGGTGCGGATGTGGCTGCCGTCCACATCCGCGTCGGTCATCAGAATGATTTTGTGGTAGCGCAGCTTGCTGGCGTCGAAATCGTCCTTTCCGATGCCGGTGCCGAGCGCGGTGATGATGCAACGAATTTCCTCGTGGCCGAGCATCTTGTCGTAGCGCGCTTTTTCGACGTTGAGGATCTTGCCCTTGAGCGGCAGGATGGCCTGGTAACGGCGATCGCGGCCGCCCTTGGCCGAGCCTCCGGCGGATTCGCCCTCGACCAGGAAAATCTCGCAGCGCGCGGGATCCCGTTCCTGGCAATCGGAAAGCTTTCCCGGCAAGCCGCTGGAATCAAGCGCCGATTTGCGGCGAGTAAGCTCGCGAGCCTTGCGCGCGGCCTCGCGCGCGCGCGCCGCGTCAATGCACTTGCCGATAATCTTCCGCGCGATCGAGGAATGCTTGTCGAAATATTCGCCAAGCTTTTCATTTACCATCTGCTCGACGACGCCCTTGATGTCGCTATTAAGCTTGCCCTTGGTCTGCCCTTCGAATTGTGGCTGCGGCAGCTTCACAGAGACGACAGCCACCAGGCCTTCGCGGACATCGTCGCCGTTGATGGTGACTTCGTCCTTCTGCTCCTTGAGCATGCCGAAAGAATTGGCGTAGTAATTGATGGTGCGCGTGAGCGAGGAACGGAAACCGGAAAGATGCGTGCCGCCATCCACCGTGTTGATGGTGTTGGCGAAGGCAAACACGTTTTCCGTGTAGCTGTCGTTGTACTGCAGCGCGATTTCCACTTCCACCTGGTCGCGCTTGCCTTCAATGTAAATCGGCGAATCGTGCAGCACGCCCTTGCCCTTGTTCAGATGCTTGACGAATTCGGCGATGCCGCCGGTGAAGCGAAACTCGGTCTTCTTGCCGCTGCGTTCGTCGTCCAGGGTGATTTTGAGGCCTTTGTTCAGGAAGGCGAGTTCGCGCAGGCGTTGCGCGAGAGTGTCGTAGCTATAGACGGCTTTGGCGAAAATTTCCGGATCGGCATGAAAAGTGATCTTCGTCCCGGTCTTGCGCGTCTTGCCGGAAGCCTTGAGCTTCGAAGTGGGAATGCCCTTCTCGTAGGATTGTTCCCAGACTTCGCCATCGCGCCAGATTTCCAGGTCGAGCCAGTCGGAAAGCGCATTCACGACCGACACTCCGACGCCGTGCAAGCCGCCGGAAACTTTGTAGGTATCGCTGTCGAATTTTCCGCCGGCATGCAGGACTGTCATCACCACTTCGGCAGCGGGCTTTTTTTCCGTGGCATGCATGTCCACGGGAATGCCACGGCCGTTGTCAATCACGGTGACGCTGATGTCCTCATGCACCGCGACGTTGATTTCGTCGCAAAATCCCGCCATGGCTTCGTCCACGGAGTTGTCCACCACTTCCCAGACCAAATGGTGTAAGCCCATCTCCCCGGTGGAACCGATGTACATCGCAGGGCGCTTGCGGACGGCCTCCAGGCCGCCTAGAACTTTGATGGAAGTAGCGTCGTACTTGTGGCCGCCGGTTTTTCCGGCCGCAGCATCTTTTTCAGCCATGAGTCGTGCGTCTCCTCAGATTGCGTGCGGATGCAATTTTCAAACTCATCTTAAAGACTGCGGGAAGGCGGTCGCGCGGATGTGCCCGACACTTGCTCGCCGAAATTCTGGCGAGTTTACCTTGCCCATTGGTTTCGCTCACCCGAAGCTGGGTTCGAATTCTTTCGAGGGCGCGCGCACGCGCCGGCGAAACTCGAAGGGTTGCGGCCCCATCCCGTCCCGTTCCGAAAAATTCGGGGAGACGCGGCGGAGCTTTTCATTTTTCCCCTGCGGAAAGGGGATTATCCGGCGCCGATTTTGGACTCCCTCGCCCTGGCGCAGGCGAGAAAATCAGAGGCAAATTCGGACCGAACACAGTGCCATTCAGAAGGAAATCTGAACAACTCAATTTTACGGTACAGAGACGTTTTATACAAGCCGATTCTGTGTCAATGAAGGCAATGTATCGCTCCTGTATTCAATAGTTTACAGGGCCTTTGCTTAGTAGAAATTCGAGAGGTTTCGGTGACACGCCGCAGGTGAGAAGCAGCCTAGAAGAGCTTAAAAGAGCGGGCTAAGTCCGAGAGTCCGGTGTACGTTCAAGGCCGTTCAGGAGAGACTTAATCTACGTCTCTGCAAATGATTGACAGTCGGCGTAGAGTTCCGTCAGCAACGCGGGCAGCCTTTCTGCAAGGGGGGGAAGGACCTGCTCAAATTCTGCAAATGCGCTGCGAAAGGAACGAAGTGTCTGCAAGTTCTCGCTCAGCCGCAGCTTTCGATCTGTTTCGTCGTTCCATACGCTCTTCCAATACAGGCAGGTGAGGCAAGACGCCCCACAACGCGTGCCTTCGTGGGACAAGAACGATTCCCATCCGGTGCTCGCAAGCGAGAGAACTGCCGCTGAATCGTCTCGGCGTTTCTCGCTGTTGCATCTTCGGCACGCCACCAGCACGTTGCCTGGTACATGAAGGCCCGCTCGATAACGATTCATGCCGTCGAGATGCTCGATGACGGATATCGTGTCTGCTAGGTCGCGAGAGCAGTACGGGCACCTATTATTAAATATCCGTCGAACAAGCGCCTCGTATTCTTCGCCATCGACTCGAATCGACCACTTGTGGGTGATCTTACGACTCAGTTCATGGAGACACATGCTTACTAGCTTGTTCGCCACGTCCGATTTAGCGCGCCGTGTTGCAGAGCGTAGTCGAGACGTGGGGTCTTTCATCGCTTTTCGTCTCCGAGTAGCCAAGTGACTTCAACGCCCAAAACCTTTGCGAGGGCTTTCAGTTCGTAGTCCAGCACATGGCGGTGATTGTTTTCGATTTTGGCGATCGCGGCTCGGTCGAGCTGAATCCCCAGTCGAGCGAGTTTTCCAGAAAGCGCATCCTGCGTTAATGCTGGCCTGCAACCGCGGCGTCCTGCGGCGACGCGCCTGCCAACAATGTTCTTTCGCAAAACCTTCTTGATCACAGGCGAAAGACTACCTTTTGTATGAGCCAAAAATGTTCTAAACTAGAACGCTGCTCGAAAGGTACCTACACGAGAAACGCGAGGCTTAGTATGAAGAAGAGCAAATGGCCGTTAGATTGGACGAGGACGAAACCACGCACGGAAAAGCTTAGTTGGCCAGGGTTAAAAGCCAAAGACCGCCTGAGCCGGGTTGTAACTCGCGCGGTTAAGGAGGCGAGAGAAAACGAGATGTAAGCGGAGCATTTGATGGCGCGGCTAGCGAAGGCTGCTCTCAAACTCCTCGAGGTCTCGGTGCGCGCGCCTACCGATAGGTTATGGCCACGCTCGTCTCGCGACTATCAAATGCGCATGGGCATTACGACGTAGCGGTAGCGCGAGGTATCGTCGCCTGTGGGGCGGAGCTGGCCGGCGGATTGTTCGTCTTTTAGCTCGAAGCTGATGGGGCCATCGGCCGCGGCGCCCAGAAAATCGAGCAGGTATTGCGCATTGAAGCCGATGGCGATGGTCTCGCCCTTGAATTCCTTTTCGATGATTTCCTTAGCCTCGCCGTATTCCGGGCTGGAGGAGGAAACCTCCAACCCTTCGGTGGTGAGCGTAAATTTCACGGCATGCGAGCGCTGGTCGGCGAGCTGCGCCACGCGACGCAGGGCGTCCTGCAATTCGCCGCGCTCGAGCACCAGGGTCTTATTCGCATCGCGCGGCAATACCGCTTCGTAATTCGGAAACTGGCCGGTGAGTTTCCGGGAAGTGAGCAGGCGGCGGCCCACCTGAAAGAACAGGTGGCTTTCATCCTGTGCGAATTCGATCTGCACGTCGTCGCCTGATTTGCTCACGAGGCGCTGCACCTCGGTCATGGCCTTTTTGGGGATCAGGACGCGCGTCTCATTATTGAATCCTTCGAACTTGTGATCCGTCTCGACCATGGCCAGGCGATGACCGTCGGTGGCTACCATCGCGAGCGAATTGGGCTTCAGCACCAGGAGCGCGCCATTCAGCGTGTACCGGGATTCTTCGAGCGAGATTGCAAAAGTGGTCTTGGCGATGGCGTCCGCCAGCAACTTCGCCGGGATCTTCACCAGCGCGTGCGGGAAGGGCGGCAACGCGGGAAAATTGTCTTTCGACATACCCACCAGTTTGTAGTTCCGCCGGTCGCTGACGATCTGCACCCAGTGGTTCTCCTGCAGCTTGAATTTGATTTCGCCTTCCGGCAGCAGGCGCAGCAGCTCGAACAGTTTCTTGGCGGGGATGGTTCCGGCGCCCTCTTTCTTGACCTTGGCGTCGCAGGATGTGCGGATGCTCAGTTCCAGATCCGTCGCGGTGATGGTCAGATGGCTGGCCTTGGCTTCCACCAGGAGATTCGAGAGGATGGGAATGGTGGTCTTGCGCTCGACGACGCCTTGCGTCAGTTCGAGTTCGTCCAGCAGGTCCGATCGCTTTACGCTGAATTCCATCTGCGGCAACCCTCGCAATTGTGGCGCTGATTTTTTGCTGCGGCTACTGTACTGCTGCTGCCTTTCTTTCTATATATAAATATATAAGAAAACCGCCGCCGCCACCGCATCTGTGAATTCTGCGGAAAACGCCGCAAGTGGAAGAGCACGCCCTAGTTGCCGCCGCGCGTGGGCTGTGCAACGCGACTAGGCGCCGAGGATAAGAACGCCGAATCGTGGCGCGCTCGGCGTTTTCGGAAGCGATACACAATCTGTTCACAGTTCATTCACAGGCTGCGGCGAAGGCTGGGGGCTTTCCAAGGGATAAATCTAACCGAATGAATCGAGTAGCCTGTTGATTTTCTTGTTCAAATCTTTATTGGTCTGGCGCTCGGTCTCGATCTTATTGATCGAATGCAGCACGGTGGTGTGGTGCTTGCCGCCGAACTGGCGCCCGATTTCCGGCAGCGAAGCGGAGGTGAGCTGCTTCACCACGAACATGGCCACCTGGCGAGGCAGCACGATCTCCCGGGAGTTGCTGCGGACGTTCAGGTCCTGGGCGCGCAATCCGAAAACCTCTCCGACGCGCTTTTGAATCTGCTCGATGGTCACCTTCTTTTCCTGCGTCTCGATAATATTCTTCAGCACCTGCTGCGCGGTGGCCAGGTTCACTTCCGCGCCGGTGAGCGAAGCGTAGGCCATCAGGCGAATCAGCGCACCCTCCAGCTCGCGAATGTTGGATTTGATCGCGCGCGCAATATACTCCGCCACTTCGTCAGGAAGCTGCACGCGCTCGCTCTCCGCCTTTTTCTGCAGGATGGCGATTTTCGTCTCGAGGTCGGGCAGCTGGATATCGGCGATCAAGCCCCACTCGAAGCGCGAGCGCAAGCGTTCCTCAATCGAGGAGATTTCCTTGGGCGGGCAGTCGGAAGAAATCACGATCTGTTTCTGCTGGTCGTACAGCGCGTTGAAAGTGTGGAAGAATTCTTCCTGGGTGCGTTCGCGCGTGGCGATGAACTGGATGTCGTCAACCATCAGGACGTCCATGTTGCGGAAACGGTCGCGGAACGCGGCCATGCGCTCGAAGCGGATCGAGGAAATCACTTCGTTGGTGAATTTTTCCGCGCTGACGTAAGTGAGGCGCAGCGACGGATTTCTGCGCTTCAGCGTGTGCCCGATGGCCTGCATCAGGTGCGTCTTGCCCAATCCCACACCGCCGTAAAGGAACAGCGGATTGTAGGATTTGGAAGGCTGCTCGGCGACCGCTAGAGCCGCCGCGTGCGCGAACTGGTTGGAAGCGCCGACGATGAAGGATTCGAAAGTGTAACGCGGGTTGAGCTGATTGGCCACCGCGTCAAAATCCAGCTTGGCCTGCGATGACGCCGGGCCATTCGCAGCGGCGGCCGCGACGGGAGGCTCCGCTTCCGCGCACACAAATTCCAGGTGCAGTTGGGGCTTGCCAATCTCCACCAGCACCGCTTTCAGCAGCTCGCCGTAGGTTTCCGTCAGCCGCTTGCAGAAAAGCCGCGTCGGAACCCGAACGGCCAGGCGGTCTTCTTCAGAATGATCCAGCCGTGTGGGACGAAACCAGGTGGCGAAACTATGAGGATTGACGCGCCGCTCCGTGTGCTGGAGGATCTTTTCCCAAAGGTTCATTGCGCGAGCCTGCCCTTATCGCAATTTCCACCGATGTGGAAATGCTGTGGAAATCCCCACCCGTACCGGCGGGAGTATGTTGGTCTGATGTATTAGGTGCGATCTTGCGGCAACGCGCCCCCGCGTCGCGAAAACTAATGAATCCCTGTATCTAAAGTCCATCAGAGACGTGAGGCGGGATTCTGCCTAAACGCAGCGCTGGTAGCAAGAGAAAACTGCGGGAGTACCAGGGCCACTCTCCACAAACAATGCACAGGTTTTCCACAGCCAAAATTTAGAACAAATTCTCTTGTAAAAGAAAAATTCCTCGGGATGGTCCTCCACAAAAAAACGGAAACGCCGCGTGCGCCGCGAGAATGCCGGAAGAATTATCATGAGTTCGCGCGAATCAGAAAATCTGCGCAAAGCGGAGGGCTCGCAAGATCCGACCCGCCGCCCCGGCGAGGCGCCGCTTCAATCGAGGCGGAAATTGACGCGCTCAATCGCGCGGGCGCGCCCCGTCGTCTCGTCCACGTCAATCTGGACCGTGTTCATCTGCACATCGCCTTCGGCCACGGCGAATTTTGCCGGCATCGCGTCCAGAAAACGCTGCACGATGGGCTTTTTCTCCATGCCGATGACGGAATCGTGCGGGCCCGTCATGCCTACATCGGTGATATAGGCGGTGCCGCCGGGCAGCACCCGGTTATCGGCAGTGGCCACGTGCGTGTGTGTTCCCAGGACCGCGGAAACTTTTCCGTCCAGATACCAGCCCATGGCCTGCTTTTCCGACGTGGCCTCGGCGTGCATGTCCACGATAATCACTTTCACATCCGCGGGAAGCGCTGCCAGTTCGCGTTCCGCCGTGCGGAAAGGATCTTCCAGGGGGGCCATGAAGGTGCGCCCTTGCAAATTGACCACCGCGAAGGCCGCGCCGTTTCTGGCTTCGCCGACGTAATGCCCCTTGCCGGGCGAGCCGTTGGGAAAATTCGCGGGGCGAATCAACCGCGGTTCGTGCGGAAAAAAATCAAGAATCTCTTTGCGGTCCCAGATATGATTGCCGCCCGTAATCACCTCGACGCCCGACGCAAACAATTCTTCCGCAAGCCGCGGCGTTATCCCAAAACCCGAAGCCGAGTTTTCGCCGTTGGCAATGCACAAGTCAATGGAGCGCTGCGTGAGTATATCCGCGAGGCGTTCATGGACGATTTTGCGTCCAGGCGAGCCGACGATATCTCCAATAAATAGTACTTTCATTCCTGAGGGTTCTCGTTTCAGATTTCGCATGAACTGCGAATCTCAATCGTGACGGTGTGGAGCGGTCCACTTCGCCGTGCGTAGCTAGGTCCTGAACCCCACGAATAGGTGGGTGCCCTGCGCCTGCTTTCAGGCTATCCACGGGCCGAAACCCATGGACGTGCACAAGGGCAGGACGACGCGGACTCCCTGGGATCCAGTGTTGGTTCAAAAGACCATCGCGACTTCACCTGCGTCGCAGGCCGGTTCCACAAAGCATTGTAGCAGGATTCATCCGCACGGAGAGCGGTGGGGCGAGGCCCCGCGGCCACCATGAGCTGCGCGGAAAGAAATAAGCTGGCGTCAGAACAGAAACTTGAATCCAAGTTGCACAAGGCGAGGCGAAGCTGCGCTGAGGACATCGCCGAACGTCGAGCTGTCTATATTTCCATCCACGGCCTGGGGTCCGAAAAACTGCGCGTGGTTGAAGACGTTGAAGCCTTCCAGACGAAACTGCAAGGATTTCGCTTCGCTCAGCCGAACGCTCTTGAGCAGAGCCATGTCGTAGTTGTTCATTCCGGGCCCATAGAAAAATCGCCGCTTTGCGGTGCCAGGTGTGCCCAGGACGTTCTCGCTGAACTGCGAGGTGTCGAAATACGGCAGCCCGTTGCGAGGATTCCGATTCAGATGGAGAGGCCCGCCCGCGTAGTCGGGCTCATCCACGCCGTAGTTGTTGATCCCGTTCGGTTCGGAACCGAGCAGCGAATTGTCGCCGTAGTTCACCAGGGTTACGGGCAGGCCGCTGCTGAAATGCGTGATGCCGGAAAGTTCCCAACCTTGCGTCCAGCGGTTCAAGACGCGGAAGAGCCGTTCGAATGGGATTTGGTAACTATAGCTGACGACGAAGTTATGCGTCACGTCAAAAGCGGAAAGCGCTTTGCTGAGCGCCGGATCGAGCGGATTCACGGCTTCGCCGAGGTTTGAGGACTGATCCTGGGACTTGCTGAAGGTGTATCCGGCCAGCAGCGTCACCCGCTTGCTGGTGTGGCGCAGAGTGACCTGCAAGGCATTGTAATTGGAATTCCCGATCGTGGCTTGGTTGGCGTTGCTGCCGAAGTTCGATCCGAGCGGGCCGCGCGTGCCGTTGTAGATCTGGCCCGTGGCTGTGGTGTACTGCGTGTCTTCGCCAAAGGGCCCGCAGGGAGTTTGTCCCGGCGCAAGATTCGCGGGATTGCTCAGGAACAGGCAAAGCGACGGGCTGCCTGGGTTCGCTTCTTCGAGCACCAGCAGCCGGTGTCCCTGGGTCCCCACGTAATTCGCGCTCAACACGGTGCTGGATCCCAATCCGCGCTCGAGGGAGAGCAGATATTCCTCGGTGTACGGAATCCGATTTGTGGTGACGTAGTTCGGCAGCCCGGTGATGGGCTCGAACTGCGACCAATCCACATTCGGATCGGGGTGACTCGCGCTGGAATTGAGCGGAGCGAGCGTAACCGGAAAATATTGGCCGAGATTCTGGCCGTTCGCCGCCGTCACAAAGGGCGTCGAGAACAACGGCGGCGCCGGACTCGTGTAAGTGGTGCCGTAGGGCGCGTTCGCGCTCATCACGTCAATGGTGAGAGCCTCGATCGCGGTATAGAACATCCCGTAGCTTGCGCGGATGCTGGTCTTGCCCGGGCCGCCAAGAATTCTGGCAAGCAGGCCGTCGCCGGAAGCGTTGGGCGAATACGCCAGGCCGATGCGCGGCGCAAAATCGCGGTTACCCGGAGGCGCTAAAGTGCGCGACACCCCCGGATCGGTCGGATAAAGGATGCCCGCGGGAGCCCCCGGAAAAACCACCGACTGCTGCCCCGGCACGAAGGTCGCAATCTGATTGTACTTCTCATACCACGGCTCGATGCGATCCCACCGCAAGCCGTAGTTCAGGGTCAGGCCGCTCGTGATGCGCCAGCTATCCTGTCCGTAAAGCCCCAGGTATTTGTTCCGGCCGTAAAAGGGCTGCAACTGGCTTTGGTTGTACTGGCTCGGAACTCCCAACAGGAAATCTGCGAAGTCCGAGCCGGTCTCGGTGCCAAAGAACAGGAAACTGCCGTTGAACTGGGCGATGGCATTGATGTTTATCTGGTCGTAATGGAACTCGCCTCCGAACTTGAGCGTGTGAGTTCCGATCAACTTGGAAAAATTGTCGAGCCACTGAAACGTGTTGCCCACTTGATTCAGCTCATTGGTGTTCGTGCCAATCGTGTAGCTATTGAATGCGACGCTTTCTACGCCCTCGGTTTTTGGGGACAGCGGGACAATTCCAGGAGTTCCCGGACCCACTTCAAAGCCTTGCGAGGCAAGGCTGACGCCGACTCCGCCCATCGGTTTCCCCAGGTCATTCGCATTGCGCAAGTAACTGAAGTGAAGTTCATTCGTGGCATTCGCGCCGAGCGTTTTGGTGTCGCCCAGGTCGAGCAATTGCGCGCGGCCGGTATAGAGCGCGTTGAATCCCGGCACATTCGCTCCGCCTTGCGCCACCGGATAAGGATTGTTCTGCGACCAATCGTCCAGAAAGTAGTACGCAGAAAGCATGCCAAAACGCGTGCTCGCGTCCAGTCGGAAGGCGCCCTTGTCGTCGCGCAGAGTTTGATTGAAGGCCGAGGTGGAAAACGTGCCGTCCGCGTCGTTTGCCGTGGGGATGTATTGCAATAGGTTGCTGGCTGGCGCGGACCAGGCGCTCTGCGGAATCACCGCGCCCGGAAAAACGCAGGCGTTGGGGCCGGTGCTCGAGCAGCCAGCTGTGTAATAGTTCTCGCCTTGCGAGACCGGGTAATCCAACTTCTGAGAAAGCAGATTGGCGAAGTAAGGCCCGCTCACCTTCGTCGGAACCGTGTTTCCATTCGCGTCCGTGGTTACAAAGGAGCTTGCCAGATCGGAGAGGTTGCCCATGCGGTCCTGCACGGAGGGAACGGGAATTTCGCCCGTGTCCACCCCCTGAGTGGAGCGCGTGCCTTGATAGTCGGTGAAAAAGAAAATCTTGTTCCTGCGGATGGGGCCCCCCAGCGTGCCGCCAAACTGATTTTGGTCAAATGCCCCGCGCGTGGGAGAGAAATAGTTGCGCGCATCCAGATTCGTATTGCGGAGGAATTCAAAGAGATCGCCATGAAATGCGTTGGCGCCGGACTTGGTTATGACGTTAATCTGCCCCCCGCTGAACTCGCCGTACTCAGCGTCGAAGTTACTGGTGAGAATCCGAAACTCCGCGATGGAATCGAGGTTGGGAATAATGGCCGCGCCCATGTTCACGTCTTCTTCCACGTCGCTGCCGTTCACGATGAAGGCGTTGGCGAATTCGCGCTGGCCGTTAATTGAAATAGTGCCGGGATTCAAATCGCCGGACGGAGAAAGCACGCTCGCGCCCACATCCTGCACCGTATCGGAAGTGATCGAAGTGACTGGCGCGACACCAGGCTGCAGCGCCAGCAAGTCCGTGTAGCTGCGTCCATTGAGCGGCACCGCCGTGATCTGCGCCGCGGTGATGCCTTCGCCCATCTGCGTGCTGGAGGTTTCGATGCGCACTGCGTTGGCGTCCACCGTAACGGTCTCATTCTTGCCGCCCACCCGTAGAACGGCGTCAATCAGCAGCGCGGCGTCGAAATCCACAACGACCCCATTCTGTTGGTAGGGCCGGAACCCACTGTCCGTTACTTCCAGATCGTAGCGGCCCACCGGAACTTCCAGAAAAGAGTAAACACCCTTGTCGTCGGTGGCGACGGTCTGGCGCACCCCGGTGTCTGCATTCGTGATGGAGACGGTCGCATTGGCAACCACGGCGCCGCTGGAATCCTTCACGGTGCCGGAAATCCGGCCGCCGCCGGCCGCGCGGGCAGCGATTGCGAAAGCGGAAAGAGCGGCAAGTACGCAGAGAAGGTAAGGCCAGGTCCGAGAAAACACGCGAAATATTGCTCCCCTAGTTGAAACTCGCTATCAACTGGCTGGCAGTCTAAGCTACATGCAAACAAGTGTCAACTGGAGTTTTGTAAGTTTTTGGTTACAATTCCCCGCCGATTTTCATACAAGACCGCGGACTTCGCCTTTGGGATGGAAAAAATCACGACGTGAGCGCGGCGTTGCCTGCCCGCGCCCAAGTCGTCCGGGTTCACCCGTTAGAAAACGATCGTGAATTCCCTGTTTTCTAGAAGTGGAAGCCGATCTCCGCTGTCACCGTTCGTGGCGTCACGTAATGCGTGCCGCTGAACGTGGAGAGGAAGTTGTAGAGCGCGTAGTTGTTGGCCAAATTGATGACCGTTAAACGCAAGCTCCATTTGTAGCGGTCGCCGTTAAACAGGTTGTCATGCCCGATCGCCAAATCGAACAGGCTCCGCGAAGCGATGCGCGGTGGGTTGTGGTCGTCGTTTTCGGTGTTCGGCTTCGGCACGCTGATCAGCGTGGAACCGAATTGCGAAGCCAGGCAAGGGTTCGGGAGCGGAGTCGTCGGAGCAGCGTGCTGGCTGCCGCAAAAGAAACCCGCCTGATATTCCTGGTCGGCCGTCAGCGGATTGCCGAACGGGTCCTCCATCAGGATGGCCGGTTGCCCACCCAGCGTGGTGGACTGAGGGCAATCATTACCGGCGTTAATGCCGTAGCAGGGAGCGGCGCCGGCCACCAGACCGCTGTCGTAGCGCCAATTGAAGCCCAGCCAGGGCCCTCTCTTCCACGGTTGATACTGCAGGTGCGTGGTCTCATTGAAGCGCTCGTCGTGGTCAATGCGGAACGGTTGGGATCCGGTGCCGGGGGGTTGCGGAGTGACTCCCGCACCGCCGATCTGCGGCGTGAAGAAGCGCGCCGCGACGCTGGACATGACCACGAAAGCGGTGAATCCGCGATAATTCGGCACGGTGCCGCGAAGCATGTAGCCCGGGATTTTCGAGTTGTGCCATTCGATCGGAAAGGTGATGGGCGTATCTCCCAGCACGCTGAAATCGTAGCCGTTGTGCGTGTACTTCCAGATGTATTCGCCGTCCAGCACGAAGTATTTCCCGAACGCCTGCTGGAACCCGGCGTGAAACTCATTGCGGTATCCCGGGCTCAGCGGTTCCGGCGAAATGGCGCCGCAGGCCAGCAGCGGGTTGAGCACCGGAGACTCGCATCCGATGCTGGAAAGTATCAGGTTTTCGTTGAACGGAGTTTCCAGCGTGCGGGCGTAGGACACACGCAGCACGGTGTTGGTCGGTTTGATGTTGTACGCGACGCCCAGGCGCGGCTCCGCCTGGCGCGCGGTGGTAAGGCCGTTATACAGGTCGCCGCGAATTCCCAGGTTGAACGACCAGTTCTTCCAGGTGATGGAATCCTGCAAGTAGAGCGCCAGTTCCTTCACGTCGGTGTGGCCGTTGAACGTGAAGAGCGTGCCGCCGCGCGTGAGATCGAAAGGCAGCAGAACGGAATTGAAATAGGGATAGAGCGTGGATCCCGGAGCGTTGACGTTGGTGCTCGCATTCCCCTGGTATCCGGCTGCCGCGCACTGCGATGGATCGGTGAAACCCTCCACCGGGACGTTCGGATCGGCAGCCGAAGCCAGGCTCAAGCAGGGCGCGTTGAACGTGGGATCCACAAGGCCTAGATGATCGTGCTCGTCCAGGAAGGTTTGTTCATAGACGACGCCGGCCTTGATGTTATTGATGCCCTGCACGTGCGAAATGCTCGAGCGCACCCCCGCATTGGTGAGCGTGCGATTCTGCGCGACGCTCTCGCGTTGCAGGCTCGGTGGCCCGAGATCGGCGAAAGGATTGTTGCTCGGGTAGTAGTTGTAGTCGTCGCGACGGACGAAAAGTCCGCTAGTCAGAACGGTGTTGGCGTCGAGAATGTGCGTCCACGATGGCGCGATGTTGAAAGTGCCAATCTTGGAGCGCTGGTCCGTCGGACCCACAAGGTTGCCGTTCGGATCCAGGCCGCCGTTGTCCACCACTACGCCGTTCCAGGCTGTGGCGTTCTCGGAGTCGAACGAGTTGGGCGTCTGGAACCAGGAGCGCGTGTAGCCAAAGTTCAGGTGGATGGAATCCGCGGTCGTGATTTGATAGTCCACGCGGTCGAAGACATTCTCCTCATTGCCCTTGTCGTGCATCACGGAAAATTCAGGCGGATCGAGGAAGCGGCCGCTATCGAGCCCGCTGGCGGAGATGAAGTTGCCCCAATTCTGTCCGCCGTAGGCCAGATCGAAGCCACCGTTGGTGGTGCCGAATGCGCCGTAAGACGCAAAGATGCTGCCGTGCGGCGTGGTAACGCCTTGCCCCGAACGAGTGGTGACGTTAATCACCAGGCTGGTCTTATCGCCGTACTCGGCCGGAGGGGCGCCGGAGATGACTTCGATGGATTGGATCGAGTCCGAGGGAATCTGATTCGAGAACACCTTGCTTTGCTGGTCGGTGATGGGCTGGCCATCCACTGAAAACGAATTCTCGGCATGGTCGCCCAGTCCGTGGAACAAGCCGTTCGAGTCCGCGGCGACTCCCGGCGTCGAGAGCGTCACCAGCGAGCTTACCGACGATGACGCGCTTTCTAGCGGAAGCTTGTCGAACAGCGCGCGGTCCACGTCCGTATGGAAGGTCGGCTCATTCTCCAGCAAGTCTCCCCCTCCTTCGACGGTCACGGAGCTGGAGCTGCCGGCCAACGTCAGACCGATCTTCAAGGAAAGAGGCACCGAGGAGCGCACCTCAACGTCCTCCGCATACGGTCCAAATCCCGTGGCGCTTACCGCCAGGTGATAGGGATTGAATGGCACGTTCGCGAAGCTGAAACTGCCGGTGGCGTCCGTTGTGGTGGAGCGCTCGTAGCCGCTCACCGGGTTGTGGATGCTGACTGTCGCATTGGCAACGACCGCGCCCGAGGGGTCCACCACGGTCCCGGCCATATTCGCCGAGTTCCCCGTTTGCGCCCGGCTCGTCGGCACGGCCAAGAACGTCCCTAAAAGGAAAAACAAAGCTGCCAGAAATGCCCTCGCGAATCTCATGAATGAATCTCCCCTTATGAATTGCGGCACCGGCGCTGCGCAGCGCCGGCCGCGGAAGAAATGCAGATGGAATATGGAAATACACGCCTGCCGCTCGGAACACGGCCTGCGTTAAAGGGATCAGGAGTCTTGAGTTACGAGGCTAAACAGGAGGCGCGCGGGGAATGCGATGACTGCAAACGGGATCGAGAGCGAGTTTCTGGTCCTGGACGACCGCAAACCGCGCGACCGCCACCGGCGACTGCATCGCCATCTGCGCCGTGGGTTGCGGGACGACGCTGTGCCCCACGTGGCAGACCTGGCAATGCTGCTCGTCGGAGGAGTGCCCATGCCAGTGTCCCGCCGCCTGCATGGCGAATGCGCCCACCGAGAGAATCAGGGCTATCGCCAACAGTTGCAGGGCTATTCTTTTGAGCTTGCCGGTGTTCACGGAACTCTCGTTTATAAGATTACTGTGATGTCGCCAGCGATGCAAAGGTCGCATGGAAAGTAATGTTTCCAAATGGCACTGGGGCCCTGGACGCTCCGCCGCCCGGACCCGTTCCGCCTTCAGACTTGTAACGCGTCGCCTTCTCGCGCCACCATCTTGTACAGCACCGGGCTGACGATGCGCCCCAGGAACAGGCGCGAAACCAGCCCGGCCACGATTACGATTGCGAAGGGCTTCTGCGAATCCGAACCGATGCCCGTGGAAAGAGCGGCTGGCAGCAACCCCAGGCACGCAACCAGCGCCGTCATCATGATCGGCCGGAAACGGACCAGTGAACCCTCATAGGTGGCCTTGTCTATGCCGTTTCCTTCCAGCCGCAGTTTGTTGATGTAGGAGACGTCTATCACCGCGGTTTCCACCGAGACTCCCATCAGCACCAGCAACCCCAGCAATGAGGAGACGCTGAAAGGCGTGTGGGTGAGCTTCAACGCGAGCAGCGCGCCCACCGGTTCGGTCAGGATTACGCTCAGGACCACCGTCACCGGAAACTTCAGGTTGCCGTACAGCGCGAACAGAATCACGAAAATCAGCAGTACCGTCAGTGGCGCAACCACCGAAACCTGGGTCATCGCCGCAACGAATTCGCTGTATTCTCCGCCCCAGGCCAGCCGGTATCCGGGCGGCAACGATTTCTCCACGTCCGCGATGGCGCGCTTCCCTTCCGCGACGGCTCCCGCAAGGTCGCGGCCTTCGATGCTGTATTGCACGCCTATATACCGCGAATTACTCTCGCGGTAGATGAAAGAGGCGCCGTTCCCTTCGCGGATATCCGAAAGTTCGCTCAGAGGGATTTGCTGCCCCGTGGGCGAGCCTACCAGCAGGTTGCCAATTTGCTGCGCGTTCTCGCGAAACTCCGGCTTCATGCGCACTACCAGATCGAACAGCTTTTCGCCCTGGATGACCTGCGTGGCCGCTTGGCCGCCCACGGCTGCTTGCACCACCCCTTCCACGTCGGCCACGTTGATCCCGTAGCGTGCGATCCTGTCGCGGTCCACTTGTACGATCAGGCTGGGCTGGCCCAGTTCACGGACCACGGTCAGCTCGGTAAATCCCCGGATTTGCGAAAGCCGCCGCTTGATCTCCAGCGCCTTGTCTTGCAGGACGTTCAGGTCCGCGCCATAAACCTTCACCGCCAGCGCGCTCTTCAGCCCCGTGAGTGCCTCATCCACTGCGTCTTCGGCCGGCTGCGTGTAATTGAAAATAATTCCCGGAAACGCGGCCAGTTGCTTCTGCAGGTCCTCGATCAGCTCCGCCTTGTTGCGGATATTTCCGGATTTCCAAATGGCGTCGTCGTAGGGCTTCAGCCCCACGTAGAATTCGCAGTTGAAGAATCCGGTGGGGTCCGTGCCGTCGTCGGGACGCCCCAGTTCCGAACCCACGTCGGTGACCATCGGGTACTTCGCGAGAATGGTGCGAATCTGCGGCGCGACCTTGGCCGCCTCCTCGTAGGAAATCGTATAGGGCATCGTGGCGCGGACCCACAGCGCGCCTTCATCCAGATGCGGCATGAACTCGCCGCCGATGAAAGGGACCAGCAGAAGCGCGGCGCCGAAAATCAACGTGGCGAACAGCATGGTCAGCCACGGCCGCTCCAGGCACCACTTCAGCTCCGACCCGTACTCGCTCTTGATCCACTCGAAGGGCCTGTTCCGAGCTTCGCGGACGCCTTTCTTGAACCAGTACGAGCACATCACCGGCACGAACGTAAGCGTCAGAATCAGTGCCCCGACCAGCGCGATGGACATCGTGTCCGCCATCGGATGAAACAATTTTCCCGACGGGCCGCTCAGCGCGTAGATGGGGATGTACCCGGCGATGATGATGGCTACGGAATAAAAGATCGGCCGGTCCACGTCTCTCGCGGCGGCCAGGATCACTTCGTGCAAATCGTACTGCTGCCCTTCGCGCAGTCCGAGCTCGCGATAGATGTTCTCCACCATCACCAGCGTGCCGTCAATGATGATGCCGAAGTCAATCGCGCCAATGGAAAGCAGGTTCGCAGCCACGCCGCGCGCGTGCAGAAAAATGAACGAAAAGAGCAGCGCCAGTGGAATCGTCAGCGCCACGATCACCGCCGCGCGCACGTTCACCAGAAAGAAAATCAGCACGATCAGCACCAGCGTCATCCCCAGCAGCATGTTGTCTTCTACGGTGTTGATCGTCAGGCTCACCAGGTCGCTGCGGTCGTAATAGGGCACCACTTTCACGTCCGGCGGCAGAATGTGCTCGTTCAGCTCCTTGGTTTTTTCCTCGACCCCCTTCAGAACGCTCTGCGTTTGCTCCCCGCGCAACATCATGATGACGCCTTCCACGGCGTCGTCCGTCTTGTTGAATCCGAATTGGCCCAGCCGCGGCGCGTGGCCGATGGTCACCTCGCTCACGTCGCGCACGTGCACCGGCACGCCATTCTGCGAACCGATAATCACGCTGCCGATGTCCTGCACGTCCTTGATCAGTCCCAGGCCGCGCACGTAATAGAATTGCCCTCCCTGGGGATAGAATCCGCCGCC
This sequence comes from Candidatus Acidiferrales bacterium, assembly GCA_049300435.1. Classification (GTDB taxonomy): domain Bacteria; phylum Acidobacteriota; class Terriglobia; order Acidiferrales; family UBA7541; genus Palsa-295. The sequence continues at coordinate 44,374 of JBAQJS010000090.1, forward strand.
GGTGTTGGCGTTGTTCACCGAAAGTTGCTGGATCACCTGCGGGACGGTGATGTGATAACCGTAAAGCCGCGCGGGATCGAGCAGCACCTGGTACTGCATCACCGTGCCGCCGAAGCCCGAATCGTCGGCGACGCCGCGCACCTGCTTATACGCGCGCTCGATCACCCAGTCTTCGAAGGTCTTTAGCTCCTGCGGCGTGCGATCCGGGCTTTGCAGCACGTAGCGGTACACCAGGCCGGAAGGGCTGGAAAGCGGCGCAAGTGACGGCGTCACGCCGGCCGGATAAGCAACCTCGCTCAGCCGCTGGAACACCACCTGCCGCGCGAAATAGTCGTCGGTGTCCTCATCGAACGTCAGGATCACATCCGACAGCCCGTACAGCGAAATCGAACGCTGGATGACCATCTTCGGCACGCCGTTCATTTCCACTTCGGTGGGCAGCGTCACCAGACGCTCCACTTCTTCCGCCGCGTGGCCCGGCCACTGCGTGATGATTTCCACCATCGGCGGCGAAAGGTCGGGGTAGGCGTCCACCGGCATGCGCTGGAAGGAAATCGCGCCTCCAATGATGATGAAGACCACCAGCATCAGGATCAGGAACCGCTGCTTTAGCGCGAATTGTACGATTCGATGGATCATGCGAAACCGGCCGCCTTAGTGCTGCAACGAATTGGCGAACTGCAGGAACAAGCTGCCGTCGCCCACGATCTTCTCGCCCGGATTCAGGCCCTTCAGAATTTGCGTCTTGCCGGCTTCGCTTTGGCCGATTTCCACCGACCGGCGGCCAAACTGGTTCGCTCCGCTGGCCACGTAAACGAACGGTTGATTTTCATCGTTGCGCAGCACCGCGGAATCCGGAACGGCGATCGCGTTCTGCTCCACGCCCGCATTCACCGTGGCGGTGACGTACATATTGTTCTTGAGCTTCTCGCCCGGATTTTGCACCTCGATGCGCGCCTGCAGCGTGCGCGTATTGGGATCCAGAGCCGGCGAGAGGAACGAAATCCTTCCCTGAAATTTGTCGGGATAGGAATCGGTCTGCACCGTCACCTGGTCGCCCACGTGCACCTGCGACATGTCGTCCTGATACACATTCGCCAGTACCCACACCGAACTCATGTTCGAGATGATGAACGCTTGGGTCGCTCCCGCCTGCAGCAGTTGCCCCGGAGAGACGTCGCGCTCCACGACCTCTCCGCCGATGGGCGCGAGCAGCGGTATCTCTGCGGACGAAGGAGCCTTGGCCAGGTCCTCCGGGTTCGCAATGCCCAGAATTTTCAAGCCCAGCAGCGCGGCGTTCAAATCTGCCTGCGCCTGGATGCGGTCCGATTCGGCCTGCAGCAAGTCGCGCTCGGCGATGGCTTCGTGCGCGTACAAATCCTTCGCGCGGTCATAATTTCTGTCCGCCACGCGGAAGGTGTCCCGGGCTTTCAGGTAAGACGCGTACAGCAGCGAATAATCGGGGCTGCTCACCAGCAGCAGCGGCTGGCCGGTCTTCACGCGTTCGCCCGGCACCACCAGGATGCGGCTGACGGGGCCGCCCACCTGGGTAATCACCGGCGTGGTATTGAAAGCGTTGTACGCCACGGCTCCCGTCAGCCGCAGCACGCGCGGCAGCGGCGCCGCTGCGACGGTTACTACCTGCACGTGCGCCATCTGCTGCTGCGGTATCGTGAAAAGCTCGGGCGTGGCGCTTTTCGATTCCTGCGTGCTGAACGACGTCATTTGATTGGCGTTTTCGCTCGAACTGCAGCCCCCTAGGCAAGCCGCCGTCATTACCGCGGCGAGCGCCAGGGCTCCGCTCGGCATCGCCAGCGGCCTGAACCGACATCCGTAAATTTTGCTGCTCATGGCAGGCTCCTGGTTCCCACGGCTTCGCGCAATTGCTCGACCGCAGTCAAATAGGACGCGAGCGATTGCCGGTATCCGAGTTGCGTCGCGCGGTAACTCCGTTCGGCGTCCAGAAAATCCAGCAGGCTGGCGGCGCCGCGCTTGTAGGAATATTCGGTGATGTCGCGCGATTGCTGCGCCGCATCCAGATAGCCGCCGCGGTACAGCGTGATCACCAGGTCGTTCTGCCGCACGCCTTCGTAGGCGGTGAGCACGTCGCTCATCACCTGGTCGCTGGCGCCCAGTTCTTGCTCTTGCGCCTGATTGATCGCGTAATTCGTGCGCGCGATTTCGCCCTGATTGCGGTTGAAGATCGGGATCTGGAAGTTGCCGAAGAACGAACCCGTATTGGCGTCGCTGATGTGGTCGTAATTGAACGTGCCGGTTACATCCACCTTGCCGTTGGCCTTCGCCAATTCATATTGGCTCTTGGCCGCCACCACGCCTTGCTGCGCGGCCCGGAAGTCCGGCCGATCCTGCAACGCGAGGGCTTGCAGATCCTCCAGCTTCATGTGCACCGGCTGGTAATCGAAGTCGCTGGTAACGTCGAAACCGTCGGGAACCGATTCGTATCCCAGAAGCTGCCGCAGGCCCACCAGAGCCTGCACCTTGGCCAGCTGCGCTTGCGAAACGTCGGACTCGAATTGCAGCAGTTGCAGCTTGATCTTCAGAAAATCCCCTTCGCTGATGTCGCCCGCCTTGTAACGCGCCTCGCTGATGTCCACGGTGTTCTGAAAGCTCTTCTTGTCCTGCAGCGCCAGATCGAGCGTGGATTCGGCCAGTTGCACGCTCACGAATTGCGCAGCCACGTTGAACGTTAAGGTCCGCTCGTTGTCCGTTACCAGCGATTCTTGCTGCGCCGTAATGTCCTGCGCAGCCTGCAGCCGGTGTTGCCGCTTCTTGCCGCGTTCGAACAGATACGAAAGCCCCAGATCGAACTGCGCGTCCGTACTGATGTAGTCCGCCGTGAACTTGTCCGGCTGAAAAATCGGCAGGAACTGCGCGTCCGCGGTGAACACGGGATTGGGTCGCAGGTTCGCCGTGATTTCCAGCGCCTGATCCTGTTGGATCAGCGTGCGCGCCGCCTTCAGGATGTGGTTGTGCTGCAGCGCCAGTTGAATGGCCTGCTCCATGCTGATGCGCACGGCGCCATGCGCTTGCCCCGACGGAGTATTTTGCGGCGAAGCGCTCGAAGTCGCAGACTGCGCCGGAGCCGTTGGCGGAGCTGTCTGTGCGGATGCGCCCGATGCAGAACACACCACGGATACAATGATGGCGAGTAGCACAGCTTGAGCACGCATAGTTTTCAACCTCTGAAGAGAAAAAGTATGTGATTCGGCGTGCCGGAACGGCACCAGGTCAACGAGCGGTTAAGCGGCGGGCGGCGCGCGAGCCGGGAGGCGAGGCGTGGCGGGACCGGGCATAAATCCCGGTTCATGGGACTCTTCTTGCGTTCCCAACCGGGCCAGCGCAGGTTCGCGTTGGCTCGGTTGCGGATGATCAATGGGCTGGTGGCTCAGATGGCAAATCGAGCAATTCGTGTCGCTGGATCCCGCATGATGATGCGACGCGCAACCCAGGACCATCACCAGCATCAGGAGCGAGAGTAGCGCTACTGGAACCACCAGACACCGGGCTGATTTTAGCTTAAGCACGATACGAAGGCTGGCTACATCCCCAATCCCGCAACCATCATATACGGAGATGGCGTCTGGATGCCAATAGGTTGCGTTGCCGCGGTACCACGGACGCCACGGTCCCTTACAATGGCGCCTGTGGCGGCTGGACCGGCAGCTTTACCCTAAACACTTGGCCCGGCTAATTCGTCTGTTCGAGCGCCTTCTCCACCATGGAAACGCATTTCTCCACTCGTTTGCGCAGCGGTCCTTCGATTTCCTGCTGGCGTTTGCGCAGCGTGAAGGATTCGTCGGCGATATTCAGCGCAGCCAGCACCGCCACTTTCAACGAATCCACCATGTGCGTGGACTCCGCGATGGACCGCATTTTGCCGTCCACGTAGGCCGCCAGCTCCTGCAAGTATTCCTCGTTGCCGTCCGCGTTGACGTTATAGCTCTGATCGTAAATCTCGATTTTCACGGTCCGCTCCCTTGCTGAGCCAGATCATTGTCGGCCATCGCGCGCGCCCGCGCAACGGACTTGTGCCCGGCGCAGGCTGCCACGGGAAAACTTCGAACAACGGAGGCGGCGAGCGCCACCTGGTCAGCTCGCGCGGAGGGTCGCGCCCAGCTTTTCTTGGAGCGCGGCGACGATGCGCGCGGAGAATTCGTTCAGCTGCGCGTCGGTAAATGTCGCCTCCGCGCTTTGAAACTTCACGCGGATCATCAGCGAAAATTTTCCCGCTGGTACTTGCCCGCCACGGAACAGGTCGGCAGCCTCGACGCTCTCGAGTTCGGCAATCTGCAGCAAGCGGATCGTCTCCCGGACCTGCGCGAACGTCACACCATCCGCAAGCACCAGCGAAAAATCGCGCTCGACCGCCGGGAAGCGCGGAAGTGGTTCGAAACGACGGGCCGCTTCGGCAGCCTCGATGCCCGTAAGTAAGGGTTCCAGCCGCACTTCGGCGACGAATACATCCTGCCGCAGCTTGAGTTCATCCGCGACGCGGCGCGCGACTTGTCCAGCCATCCCGAACACGCCTCCCCCTCGGGGATCTATGACGATGGAATCTTTTGCGCCAGCAGTTCGAAGAAGCCAACCGGCTTTCGCACCCTCTTGAGGCAGGGCCAGCTGCCCGCTGCCGGACGCGCTCAGCCAAGTAGCCCCGCCGGGCTGCCAAACAAACCCTCCGGCAAGCTCGCCAATGCGATCGAGATCGCCCTTCAAATCCGCAAACTCAAATTCTCGCGCGGCCTCGTAAATTGTCTTCTCGCGCGCCAGCCCGGTCGCGCCCAATGTGAGCACTTGCGTTTCCACTGGCTCGCCGTCGCGCAACTCGTACGTCTTGCCGACCTCAAACAGCCGCAAATTGCGCTGGCCGTGATTCAAATTCCATTCAATCGCCCGCAGCATGCTCACAGTACCCGTCGAACGCATTACCGAAGCGTCTTCCGCGAGCGGATTGCCGATCACCGCTGGCGCCAGATTCTCAGGCCGGAACATCTCGTTGCGCTGCGTATCCACGATCGGGATTTCCACGATTTCCTGATAGCCCAGCCCCACGATTCGCTCTCGCAAACGCCCCTCGGCCACGGCGTGCGGCAAATGGTGCGCCGGCTGCTTCGCCGGCGGCAACCGCGGGGGAAATTTGTCGTAGCCGTAATGCCGCGCCACTTCTTCGATCAGGTCAATGCCCCGCGTCACGTCTTGCCGCCAGGAAACTTGCCGGCATTCCCAAACGGCGGCCAGGGAACCTTCGCTGCCGCGATTCACGTCCACGCGCACCGGATGAAATCCGAGCGCGCTGAGAATCGCTTCGACGTCCCGGTCCGGCACGTCCGCGCCCATCACCCGCAGCAATTCCTTGCGTGAAAGCTCGATTTTCTTTTCCGGCTCGCGCCGCGGGTACACGTCCACCACTCCCGCCAGAATTTCGCCGCCGGTAACCTGTTGAATCAATTCCGCTGCGCGCCGCGAAGCCAGCTCCGCCATCTCCGGATCGGCGCCACGTTCGAAGCGGTAAGACGCTTCACTGCGCAGCCCCAATGCCTTCCCCGTGCGGCGAATCGAAATGGGATCGAACCAGGCGCATTCGATCAGCACGTTCCGCGTGCTGAAGCTGATTTCCGTTTCCGCGCCGCCCATCACCCCGCCGATGCCCACGGCGCGCGATGCATCCGCAACGACGCACATGTCCTTCGTCAGCGCGCGTTCCACGCCGTCCAGCGTGCGGATTTTCTCGCCCGGCTTCGCGCGGCGCACCACCAGCCGCCGTTCTTGCAATTTGTCGAAATCGAATGCATGCAGCGGGTGCCCCAGCTCGAACATCACGTAATTCGTCACGTCCACCACGTTGTTGATGGAGTTCTCGGCGATGGCCTCCAGGCCTTTGCGCAACCAGTCCGGCGAAGGCTGCACCTTCACTCCGCGCAACACGCGCGCCGTAAACCGCCCGCAAAGCTCCGGCGCCTCGATTTCCACCCGCGTCGCGTCCGCCGCCTTCTCCGCCGATTCTTTCAGCTTCGGACGCAGCGGCTTCAGCGGCAGCCGGTAAATCGCGGCCACTTCGCGCGCGATGCCCAGGTGGCCCAGGCAGTCCGGACGATTCGCGGTCACTTCCGCGTCCAGCACCGGCCCCGCCGCGGTTTCCTCGATGGAATCCACCGCCACGCCCGCGAGCGATAGCCGCGCGCGCAAATCGGCGGGCGACGCCGCGACGTCCACGAATTCCTTCAGCCAGTTGTAAACAACCTTCATTTTGTCGCCGTATTTACTTGCTCAAGAGGCGGGCACCGCAGCCGGTGCCCCGAACCGTTTTCTTACGGAAATTGTTTCAGGAAGCGCACGTCGTTCTGGAACAGCAGCGGCACTTCCGTCACGCCGTACTTCATCATTGCCAGCCGATCCACGCCCATGCCGAACGCGAACCCCGAATACTTCTCTGGATCGTAGCCCACGAATCCATACACCGCCGGATTCACCATGCCCGCGCCGAACAGCTCGATCCATCCCGACTGCTTGCAGACGCGGCAACCCGTGCCGCCGCAGACGTGGCAGGTGGCGTCCACTTCCGCCGAAGGCTCCGTAAACGGAAAATAACTGGGCCGCAGGCGCGTCTTGGTATTGGGTCCCAGAAACTCGCGCGCGAAATAATCCACCGTGCCCTTGAAATCGCAGAACGTGATATCCGTATCCACCGCCAGGCCTTCGATCTGGTGGAACATGTAGCCGTGCGTCGCGTCCGGATTGTCGCGGCGATACACCTTGCCCGGCACCACGATGCGCACCGGCGGCTTCTGCTTCTCCATGGTGCGAATCTGCATCGGCGAAGTGTGCGTGCGCAGCAAATGCCCGCCGCGCGCGCCCGCGATGTAAAAAGTGTCCATGTTGTCGCGCGCGGGATGGTGTTCGGGAATATTCAGCGCCTCGAAATTGTAGTAGGGTGTTTCAATTTCCGGCCCGGCGACCACGCTGAAGCCGATCGCCGTGAAAATGCGTAGCAGTTCGTCGTACGTTTGGCGGATCAGGTGGCGCGTGCCGATGGCCCGCTCGATGCCGGGCAGCGAGAGGTCAAATGACTTAACTACTGGGACCGAGAAGACATTGGATTCGCCGGAGCCTTGAATCGCGGTTAATGTGGCAGTTACATGCGATCCAGATCGGATTACGGCGGCCATCGCCCCGGCATCGGCTTGTTCAACTATCGCTGCGCGCAAGCTATCGAGCGTCGACTTAACGTGAGCGTCAAGCGCGTTGTACGCTTGGCCGATCGCCGCCTTGAGTCCGACCGGGGATCTATGGAGCCAGTTCTCTCTGATTCGCGTTAGAACTCCTGACTTCCTACCCGTCCACGCAAGACTCAGCATCTTCAAATTGACGTCGTCGAACTGTTTCGACAGTTGCCGATCAAATTGACCGCGAACATCTGAGAATATACGCGTTACAGCGGCAGCGTCAGTCGCGCCCAATTCGGTCAAGGTTTGTGTTGTCGGATCGTTCGTCGTCATGGTGAACGCAAATCGGCCGGCGGGACGCCGGCGCTACGTAAAACCGCGTGCCGGCGCCATTCTTACACGTATTGCCTGAAATTATCCTTCTTCGTGGTGGCGAACAACCGCGGGCTTCGAGGTTTGCACTACTCCCGGCTTCGGGAAATGTTGCTTCACCGAGCCGACCAGCGCGGTAAATCCCTCGGCATCGTGCACCGCCATGTCCGCCAGGATCTTGCGGTCCAGATCAATCCCGCCCGCCTTCAGCGCGTGAATCAACTGGCTGTAGGTGGTGCCGTTGTTGCGCGCGGCGGCGCCGATGCGCTGGATCCACAGCGCGCGGTAATCGCGTTTGCGCACGCGGCGGTCGCGATACGTATAGCGCAGCGAGCGATTCACTGCTTCCTTCGCCGAACGGTACAGCTTTCCCTTGGTAAGGAAAAATCCCTTGGCGTGCTTCAGCAGCTTTTTGCGCCGGGCGCGGCGTTTGGTTCCACGTTTGACTCGAGGCATGGTTCTTTTCTCCTGTGGCGAGTTTCGAAGGCGCTGGCTAATTCAATTCAAGTGAGGAGACAAACGCGGCCCCGCCCCTCGCCAGAATGCACGAGTAGCAGGACGGGTTTGTCTCGCGGAACTGCGTTTTGCCCCACCGCTGCCCATTATTTCTGAGGGCGGGCGGAACATCCGGCCGGCAGGCACCCGTTGCGCTCTGTCCAGGCTGGGAAAATCCCCAATTCGACTACAGGCCGTACGGCAATGCCAGACGCACGTTCTTCACGTCCGCCGGGCTGACCTGCACTTTATTCAGAAGCCGGCGCATCCGCCGCGGCTTCTTGGTGCCGAGCAGGTGCCGCTTGCCCGAACGCCAGCGCATCACTTTGCCCGTGGACGTGATCTTGAAGCGCTTGGCTGCGCCACGGTGGGTCTTGGCTTTCATCTTCTTGTTCTTCTTCACGATTTCCTCTTCTGCCGAATTTCTTCAGGCTTGGCCTTCGGCGTTCTTTTGCGCCGGCTGCGAGGCCGTTCCCGAGCCCGAACCCTTCTTGGGTGCCAGCAACGCCAGCAGGATGTTTGCTTCCATTCGGGGACCAAACTCCACCTGCACGTGATCCATGATTTCCTTCAACAAGCGGTCCATCTTCTTGCGGCCCACGTCCTGGTGCGCCATTTCGCGGCCGCGATGGAATATCATGGCTTTTACTTTGTAACCTTCGCCCAGGAACCGGATGATCTGATTCTTGCGAACCTGAAAATCGTGCTCGGCGGTCGAAGGCCGGAACTTCACTTCCTTGATGTGCGAACTCTTCTGGTGCTTCTTGGCTTCATGCGCCTTCTTGCTCGCCTCATACTGAAACTTGCCGTAGTCCACCAGCTTGCAGACCGGCGGCACGGCGTTGGGCGAAATTTCCACCACGTCCAGGCCGGCTTCCCGCGCGGCCTTCATTGCGTCGAACAGCGTCATCACGCCGAGCTGATTTCCAGCTTCGTCCACCACGCGCACTTCCCGAGCGCGAATTCTTTCGTTGACCCGCAGGCCAGGCGTCCCACCACGTTCTGCGATAAACCCACCTCCCGGGCGCTGGAAAACACCATTCCGGCCCGCTAGCCGTCACTCCCACACTCGAAAAAGTCCTGCAGGGGGGACGGGCCAAAAAGTATAGCACGGGTTTGCTGCTCCCCGGCAAGTACGGATTTACGATGCGGGGGCGGGTTCGAAGGGGAGGCAATCGCTAAATTTGAGGGATGAGGACGCAGGTACGCCGACCGCTCATTCCTGCGTCGGAGCGTACCGCCGCAACAGGGCAATCGAGAGAACCAGAATAAGGATCAGCAGCCCTAACAAACCAAGTTCCACCATGTTGCCCCGAAATATGCTCGCACCGTCGGCGGACCAGATTCCGCCTTTTGTGAGGCTGGCCGCCTCCAAAGTAATCACCAGCATGCGCCTGATCGAAGCAATCAGACCCACGACCAGGAACGGCTCGGTTACCAGAACATGGGAGTGAATGGAGATGCGGACCGTGTGCAGAATTTCGACCAACATGAGCACGAGCAGGAGTTGGTCCAACACCGCGAGCGTGTCCGTGGCGATGCTCCAGTGGCTCAGCGACTCCCAGAGCATTTTTCCGGCATTGCCAATCGTCGCGAGCGCCGTGGCAAAAAGTAAGATGGCCAGGGCGGCGTAAATCACCACTTCGCCTGCTGCCAGGAAGCCGCCAAACTGCATGCGCATTTTCGTTTCGGGCATCTCGGTGTGCTCGCAGAATCGCGCTGGTGCGCGGCTCTTGACGGCGGAGTATAGCGATAAGTTGGCGCATCGAGAAGCTGGAATTAGGTATCGCGGCGCTCGCAGCTCCGGCGCTCGCGCGGCGCGCTACGGAGCCTTCTGCACAAAAAGTCCGGCAAAGGATTGCCGATGATAAAACGCCACGATTCCCCACAAGATCGCGAGGGTGAGCGCTATCCCCACACCCATGTGGTACAGGAGCAGGTGATACAGCAGAATGTTCACGATGATCGGACCAAGTATCGTCAGCCCGAGAGGAACGTAGCGATTCACCAGCAGAAGCGCGCCGCCTGCGATTTCTAACGCGGAGACCACCAGGGCGTAGTGCGATTGAAGCAATGCCGTGACGAATTGGCCCGCCAGCCCGGTGGGCATCGGCCCCTTCGGAACGAACGGCAGGAAGGCGATTAGCCCGAATGCAAAGAAGACTAATCCCAGAAGAATGCGCGCGATCAACACTACGATTTTCATGATTTGAGCAGCTCCGCGAGCCGATCATAACTTACCGCGGCTCCCTGTTCCATGCCGGTTTTGAGGGCGCCATCTCGCGCGGCGCGCGAAGAATAGAGCACCGTCTGCGTCATCGTAGTCTTGCCGGCGTGCTCGGTGAAGACTAGGGTGTTCAGCGCTTCGCCGCCGGTCCAGTCTTCGTCCCAAATTTCGGTAAATACCAGCCGGTCGGGTGGGGCGATCTCGCAAAAGACGCCGCTCATGCCCATGTCTTTGGCCTTTCCGTCGCTGTGCCGCCATACGAAGCGCGCAGCGCCACCCACACGCAGATCCATTTCGCAGACCGCCAAGCGCCAGTCGTCCGGCCCATACAGCCAGCGTTTCACGAGGTCGGGCTTCGTCCAGGCCTCGAAGACGAGGTGCCGCGGCGCGTCGAACACCCGCGTCATCGCAACCTCTCGGTCGCTGGGAGTGGTTACTTTCAATGTTCCGCTGTTTTTCATGGGTGCTCTACCGCTTTGTGTGTCCACGTTTTTTCTCCTTCGTTTTAAGTTCTTCCAGCACGGCGTCCAGCCGTTGGAAATTGCCTTCCCAAATGCGCCGGTACCTTTCGATCCAGATTTCCAGCTCCTTCAGCGGCGCCGCGCGCAATGCATAAATCCTGCGCTGCGCGTCCACCCGGGAGCCGACCAGTCCGGCATCGCTCAGCACGCGCAGGTGTTTCGAGACTTGCGGCTGTTGCAGACCCAGGCGCCTGACCATGTCTCCCACCGGCCGCGGGCCATCGCGCAGCAGCTCGACGATTTGGAGGCGGTTGGGCTCGGCCAGGGCGCGCAGGGTCTCAATCATGGTGTGATATTATATGCCTCAAACAGTATATTCCTGTCAAGACATATTTCTGTGGAGGAATATATCCCGCCGCCGGTGCCCTTTGAACACACCGCACCGCCCGTACCATTGGCGCTGCCGTCCCCATGCCCAAGACTGGGGCATTACCGGGGTTTCCTTGGAGGGCTGCACATGCGCAAATCTTCCCTTCTCTTGGTCGCCGGGGCCCTTGCTTTGACGTTATCCAGCGCTGCGGGCGCGCAAGACGTCCAAGCGCACCCGTCGCAATCCGCTTCCCCGGCGCCAGCGCCAACCGCGCCACGCACCGCCTCCGGTAGTTCGCCGCGATCGTCCTCGTCCGTTCAGATGGCGCAAACGGCGCAGAACGGCTCGGCCTTCAGCACAGTCATCATAGATGCGCCGCAGACCGCATCTCTCGGTGACGTGGCTCGCCTCGCGCGCGCGCAAAAAAACAGCCAGCCGAAGTCGGTGAAAATATTCGACGACGAAAATATGCCCCGCGCGCCGCTCAGTTCCGGCGAAAAAGCGCCCGGCCTTGCGAACGACAGCTCATCGAGCGGCGGCAAAGTAACGGTGCTGGATTTCTGGGCTACCTGGTGCGGTCCTTGCCGCCACGCATTGCCCGGCCTCAAACAATTGCAAGCGGCCTACGGCCCCGACCAAGTGGAAGTGATCAGTATCAGCGAGGATGACGACGCGGACGCCTGGCAGAATTTTGTCTCGCAAAATGGGATGAGCTGGACGCAACGCCTGGATTCCGATCATCAGACGATGCGCCAATACGGCGCGAGCGCTCTGCCCACTTACGTCCTGATCGGCAAAGATGGCACGGTGGTGCAGCAGTACGTTGGCGATGATCCCGCGGAACCAATCCTGGAGCGCATGGGCCCGGACTTGAAGAACGCCCTGGGCGGTAATTCCTAGGCCCGGCCACCCGCAAACTATATCGTCTTCGCGTCGATCTCCGCGCGCAGGTCCGCGCCGAATTGTTCGAGCGGCCGCGGGCCCAGGTCGCCTTTGGCGCGGTGCCGCACGGAGACGGTGCCCGCCTCGGCTTCCTTGCCCCCGACGACCAGCATGTAGGGAATCTTCTGCAACTGCGCGTCGCGAATCTTTGCTTGCAGTTTTTCGCTGTGATCGTCGAGTTCCGCGCGAATTCCGGCGTCGAGCAGCTTCTGCTGGACTTGTTTGGCGTATTCGTTCTGCCGTTCGGTGATGGGCAGCACGATCGCCTGCACCGGCGCCAGCCACGCCGGAAATGCGCCGGCGTACAGCTCGATCAGATAGGATACCATTCGCTCCATCGTGCTGATCACGCCCCGGTGAATCATCACGGGCCGGTGCGGCTGGCCGTCCGCGCCGATGTACTCGAGTTCGAATTGATTCGGAAGATGGAAATCAATCTGCACCGTGGAATAAGTCTCCTGGTGGCCCATCACGTCCGCTAGTTGAATGTCCAGCTTCGGTCCGTAGAAGGCCGCTTCGCCCGGCGCTTCGGTATAGGGAAGGTCCAGTGAATCCATGGCTTCGCGCAGCATCCCTTCGGCGAGATTCCACATCGCATCGTTGTCCACGTATTTCTTGCTGTGATCCTTGTCGCGCAGCGAGAGCCGGTAGCTGTATTGCGTAATCCCCAGATCGCGATAAGCCTGCTCGATGAGCCGCATCACTCCCGCAAATTCCTCTTTGATCTGTTCCGGGGCGCAGAAAATATGCGCGTCGTTCAGCGTCATGCAGCGGACGCGGCTCAGGCCGCTGAGAACCCCGGATCGCTCGTAGCGGTACATCGTGCCCAGTTCCGCAATGCGCACCGGCAGGTCGCGATAGCTGTGCTTCCTGGATTCATACACCAGGATGTGGTGCGGACAATTCATCGGGCGCAGCACCAGCTGCTCGTTTTCCAGGTCCATCGGCGGAAACATGTCCTCGTGGTAATGGTCCCAATGTCCGGAGCGGACGTAGAGATCAACTTTCGCCAGGTCCGGAGTGTATACATGTTGGTAGCCGGCCCGGCGCTCGCGTTCCAGAATGTATTCCTCGAGAATGCGCCGCACCGTGGCGCCTTTCGGCAGCCATAGCGGCAGCCCGGCCCCCACTTGATCGCTCGTGGCGAATAGCCCAAGCTCTTTTCCGATGCGGCGATGATCGCGGCGCTTGGCCTCCTCGAGCCGGTGCAGATATTCGTCCAGCTCCTTTTGCTCCACGAAGCACGCGCCGTAAATCCGCTGCATTTGCGGATTTCCTTCCTGGCCCTTCCAGTACGCGCCCGCCACGTTCATCAACTTGAAAGCCTTGATGCGTCCCGTCGAGGGAATGTGCGGCCCGCGGCAGAAATCAATGAATTTTCCGGTGGCGTAGAAGGAAACCATCGGCTCGGTGGCTTTTTCTTCCACCAGCTCGCATTTGAATTCCTGCTTGCTGTTGCGATACAGCTCGAGGGCTTCGGGCTTCGGTATTAGCTTGCGCTCGTTCGGGATGTCCTTCGCGGCCAGCTCGTGCATCTTGGCTTCGATTTTTTCCAGATCATCCTGAGTGAAGGGTTCCTCGCGCACGAATTCGTAGAAAAATCCGTTTTCGATCGGCGGCCCGATGCCCAGCTTCACGTTCGGATACAGCTCCAGCACGGCGGCTGCCAGCAAATGCGCCGCGGAGTGCCGGAATACCTGTACCGCATCGGGATCTTTCGCGGTCAGTATGGCGATGTTGGAATCGTGCTCCAGTGGCCTTGCAAGGTCCACCAGCTCGCCATCCGCGCGCGCCACCAGCGCCTCTTTCGCCAGCCGTGGCGAAATCTGCTGCGCAATTTCCGCGGCGGTAGTCCCGCGCTGCACCTGGCGAGTGGCGCCGTCCGGCAAAGTAATCTGAATGGTTTCAGCGCTCATGCTTGGTAGTTAACCTCGATGGAAACAGCTAGCTTACTGTCGCGAGCAAGCGAGGTCAAGGCAACCCCGGCGCGCACCGCCGGCCGCTGTCCTTGCGCGATAGAAGCCTCAGTCTTTCTCCGCGCCTTCAGCCTCTCTGCGGCATTAATTTCCTATGTCCAGGTATAGGCGCACCGAACACGCGCAGTCCAAGCGCCGGGTTCAACTTGCAACGGAATCAGGATTGGCTAGGCTCTCGTTCACTGCGGTCTGCGGCCCATCGGCAGCTAAATGATGATCACGCCGGCCAAACCGTGGAAGTCCGGATCGCCAGTGACGAGTTGAGCGCCTTCGGCCTCCGCAGTCGCATAGATGATCGCGTCGGCCATAGCCAGCCGGTGGCGGATGCTGACTTGTGCAGCGGCGATCGCGAGCGACGAATCGAGTTCCACTTCCCTCGCGCGGTAGGCATGAGATAAGAATCGTTGCACCACAGCGTCGTTCAAGGTTGCCTGCAGCTTTTTCACCACCTCGTAAATCACAATCGTCGGCACCACCAGAAGATCCTCACGTTCGAAGTACGGGCCGAACGCGTCGGCCTTGGGCCCGTCTCCCAGGTAGGCGATCCATCCTGATGAATCCACCAAAGTCGTTTCAGAATCGGTCATTGCGGTCACGGTCGGTCGGTTCCCAGCGAATTCCCTTGGCCATTCCGCGCAGTTCCTGGATGGACCGTGGAGGATCCAGCTGCAGCGCTCCGTCTCGTATATAGACCAGAAGTTCCTGGCCTGCCTCGAGCTTCATCTCTTCACGTATTGCCTTGGGGATCACGATCTGGAACTTGGGAGAGATCTTCACCTTCGACCTGAGTGTTCTAGGCGGCGATGACATACCGAAATCTTATAGATAAACAGTTGGTATGTCAATGTATGATCGATCAGAATCGGTAGTACTAGAGCTATTTCTTTCGCGCCGATTCAAGCATATCCCATGCAGTATCAGGCAGATCGAGGAAGTCGTTGAACTCCCCCGCACCGCGCAGCCACAGCCCGCCATCAATCACCACGCATTCCCCATTTACATAGTCCGCCTGATTGCTCAATAGATACACGGCAAGATTGGCGAGCTCGTCGTGGCGTCCAAAACGGCCCATGGGATGATGCATCTTGGCGCGCTCCTCCAGTTCCTTCGAGGGCAGCAGGCGCGACCACGCGCCTTCCGTGGGGAATGGGCCCGGCGCAATGGCGTTGAGCCGGATATGATGTCGCGCCCACTCGACGGCCAACGAACGCGTCAACGCCAGCACTCCGGCCTTGGCGCAGGCCGAGGGCACCACAAATCCCGAACCGCTATTCGCCGCCGCATACGTGGTCACGATGTTCAGCACGTGACCCGCTTGCTTCGCGGCGATCCATTTCCTCCCCAGCGCCAGCGTGCAGAAGAACGTGCCCTGCAGCACGATCCCCACCACGGCATTGAACGCATTCGGCGAAAGTTTCTCGGTGCGCGCAATGAAGTTGCCCGCGGCGTTGTTCACCAGCGTATCCACGTGACCAAATTCCTTCTCGGCCGCCTCCACGGCCCCTTCCACCGCGCCGAAATCGCGAATGTCCGCGCAAGCATACGCGGCGCGCGCTCCTTTGGCTCGAATAGCCTCGGCGGTCTCTTTCAGCGGCTCTTCGCGCCGCGCCACCAGAAAGAGGTTCGCGCCCAGCTCGGCGAAGCGCAACGCCATCGAACGCCCCAGCCCCGTGCCGCCGCCGGTAATCAGAATTGTGCGGTCTTGTAGCAGATCGTTCTGATACATGAAGAACCTCCCGTCGTTACCTCGTATTCATCTCGCATCGCCCTCGCCCCCGCAAGAGCGTTTTTTCGCGCCGTCCAAAACTCATGACAACGGGCGGCTTGCTGTGCTATTCAGTCTTCTGTATTTTCCCGCATCCACTATCTGCGTCGTTGGGAGCGAAGGGAAGGAACACTAATGAAAGGCTTTCTAGTCGGACTGATTCTGGGATTGCTGCTTCTGCCGGCGGCATTCGTTTTCTACGTCGAAACGGGGCGCGCGCCCGCGGCTGCTTCCGATCCTCCTTTGCCGTTCGAAGCATTCATCGCCAGGGGCGCCTTGAGTGCCCGCATCAACAAGGAAGTTGTGAACCGCGATCTTTCCACTTTCACCCCCGCGGATCTCGCTGCCGGAGCCGCGGTGTACAAGACGAATTGCTCTTTCTGCCACGGCCTGCCTCTGCAGTCGCCCTCCGCCGCGTCGCAGGGCATGTTTCCGCACGCCCCGCAGCTGTTCACCGCGAAAGAAACCGTTACGGATGATCCTGTCGGCGTCACCTACTGGAAAGTGAAGAACGGCATCCGTCTCACCGGCATGCCGAGTTTCCAGAAAGCCCTCAACGACCAGCAAATGTGGCAAGTCGCCGCGTTGATGGCTAACGCCGATAAACTTCCTCCGGATGTGCTCCGGACTCTGCTGCCCGCGGAGGCGCCTATTGCGCCCGCGTCGGCCGCGCCAGTCGCAGCGACGCCCGCATCGAATCCGGCGTCCCCGAAATAAACTGGCTGCGCGGCGCTGCACCGTGGCAAAGCCCTCACCGCGCAACCGCTTCGTAAGCTCCTGGAAATCAGTTCACGCGCCGGAATCGCGCGCTCATTTGTTTGCCGGAAGAAATTCCTTCGGAAGTGGATTATCGGCGGTTTCTTCTTGCCAGAAAATCGTCACCACCCACCACCGCGAGCCATCGAAAAAGAGCTGAAAGCTGTTGATTCCCCGCGCGAACGGCTGCGCGTCCTTCGCGTCGTGCCGCGATTCGTAGGTGCTGAAAACCTGCATGATGTTGCCGTAACGTTCGGCTTTTCGCGCAATTTCCCTCTCCGCGAAACCGTTCTTCTGAAAATAAGTGTCCGCGTGGCGCACGTAATCCTCGGGAGAGAGGACGCGCGTATCGTAGCCCCCACCGGTTTTCCGCGCGACCACCGGAATCAATCGCGCGTCGGGAACGAAAAGCGACCGAAAGCGATCCCAATCGCGCTGTTGCCCGGCCGGTCCGGAGATTACGTCGTAGGTTGCGGCAAGAATCGCATCGGGCGACGCCACGTCCGCCGGTTTCGCGGCAGGCGGTGCAGCCGGAACTGGCGCGCTCTGCGCCTTCGATTCCTCTTGCGCGTCAAGAGGGCCGCCAACACTCCCCAGCAGCACTGCCAGCACAACCGCCAATCGCACAAGTGACATTTGAATCTCCCCGGGCAGCGCGCTTGACAAGCGCCATCGCCAGCAACGCCGCGCAGATTAGCCTCTTCTGTGCCGTTCCACAATCATCTTGCCCCGCCGATTCCACGCGAGCTAAAAGTCCACGTGCAAACGCAGCCCCGGAACCAGCACGGGCCCGCGTGCCTGGTTGTATCCCGGATTATTGATGTGCTGCACATCGAACGAAGCGAAAAATCCGCGCCACACGTGCGTGGTGTAAAATGCCTCGAAGATTTTTTCCGGCCGGTAGGTCAGCGCGCCGTCGCCCAGCAGGAATCCCAGCCCCCCGTCCGCCAGATACTGCTGGTGGACCGCCACGATTCCGTTCGCGACGAAAACCCCGCCCGCGCGATCGTTCCGCCGTCGCCATTTGTCGCCTTTCGTAAATACTCCCAGCTCCAGCGTGCGATCCACCTCGGTGTATGCGAACGATTCGTTGCGTCCATCGCTCCATCCCAATCTACCGAATACACCCAGGCGCGCCGGAAGTTCCTGCTCGAAATTCAGCTCGAAGCCGTATTTGTGACGCCCTTGTCGGCGCGTGGCGATGATGTCCGGCGTGGACGTCTCCCCGTCCAGATAATCGGCGATCGCCTCGCGGTAGTTCCCCATATCGGCGGTGTTCACGTACCCCAGCAAGCGCACCGCGCCGGCGCGATGCAGCAGCCGGTTCCCCGCCGCCGAAAGCTCCAGTGTTTCTCCGCGCGCCCGCGCCACATCCGCGTCGAGATAAATGCCATTGGCCACTTTGGGCATCAGCATCACGCCGAAACGCGCGCTGAACCAATGGTCGTCGTATTCCAGGATTGCGCCGTCCGTGTATCCCCGCGTGTTCGCCGCATAGTCGTACGCGCCGTCGTTGTCCACCGTCCAGTTCAGGAATTGCAAGTGGCTGTCGTTGCCGTAGGTGTTCTCGTCGAAGAAATCCGGAATGGTAAACTTTCCCAGCCGGAATTCCAGCCGCCGCGCCGGCAGTGAAGTGGCCAGCGCCAGCGGCCCGCGCTCCTCTGACACTCGCTCCGTGCTCAACGGGATGATTTGCCGCACCATCACCCGCGCCAGATAGGGGTTATCTCCCAGGCTAGGGTTGCGCACCACGTCCAGATTCGTGAATCCCGCCAATCCCAGCGCGTTGCTCAGCCCGTGCCCGCCCGCGCTCTCTACGTCGAGGAACACTTCCGTGGTGTGCGTCAGCTCATAGCCCAAAAACAGTGTGTACACCTTCGAAGTGGCATTCTCCGCCGCGGTCTGAAAGCTGTTTTTCCCGCTGTACGTCGCAGGGAAGCCCCCATGCCATTGCATAATGATGTTGGCTTGCCCAGAGATCCAGTAGCGGCTGGTTTCCGAGTGCGGGAAAAGCGTCAGCATGTCCCCGGATTCCGTATCGTCACCGGATGCAGCTGCGTCGTTGGCCACCTGCGGCACGGGGGGACTAGCGTCCTGCGAAGTTGCCGCTGACGCTTGCGCCGCGGGCTTTTCCGCCTGCAATTCCTGGGCGCGCGCCGCCCAGGACGCCGCCGAACACACCAACGCCAGGCAGATAAACCGCTCCGCACTATCGAGATAAGGGCTTCGCATAATCAAGGGGAAGCGGGTTGCGTATTCCAACCCGGCGTACGGCGCGTGACAGTAGAACACGACTGGCGGCAAAAACTGCTTTAATAGACTGTTACAATGCTCCGGTTAGCGCTGCGTTCCCCGCCTGCCGCAGCTCCCGCAGAAATGCCAGGCATCCTGATTGCCCGCTGGGGCCATCTTTAGTAGTCTCTAGGTTTGCGTTTACCATACCGGGCCCGGCTTACAGGCACAGGAGTGAGGAATTTGCGGCAACAATTTCGGCTGGCATTTTGGCTACTGCTGTTCGTGATGATCGTGCTGCCCTCTTGCGAGGAGCAGATCAATTATCCGGCGCCCTCGATCAGTTCGATCTCTCCCAATTCCATCCCCGCGGGCAGTCCGCAATCCTACCTCACCATCAAGGGCAATAACCTCATTCAGCAAACGGAGGCTGGATATTCCTTCACCGCGATTTCAACTGGATCCGGCGGCACGCTGCTGGCGACTTACCAATATATCAGCACCAACGAACTCGTAGTCGCGCTTCCCGCGGTCCTCCTGCAAAATCCCAATACGATTTACATCAGCGTCACCACGCCCCAGCCCGGTGGCGGCTCGTATCCTCCGGCCAACCAGACGGCCCCGGCGTCCACCGTGTTGACGATTACGCCGATCGCCAGCGGCACCCCGGTGGTCACCGCAGTGAGTCCCACCGCCGTACTCGCCGGCGGCGGCAGTTTCGGGTTGAATTTGACCGGAAAGAACTTCGTCTCGCAATCCACCGCCTACGTCAACGGCTCCAACCGTTCCACCTCCTATAACAACTCCACCTCACTGGTAGTAGAAATTGATTCCACGGATATTTCCGCTCCGGGCTCTCTGCAGATCGTCGTCGTGAATCCCCCGCCCGGTGGAGGCAACTCCTCGCCCTTCTCCTTAACTGTGAATGCCCCTAATCCGACCCTCTCAGCTATCGCTCCCACCAACGCCCAGGCCGGAGGCACGACCCCAACAGTTACGCTCACCGGTACCGGATTCGTCAGCCAATATTCCTACATCACCATGAATGGCCAATCGGTGCCCACCGCAGTCAGCAGCGGCACATCCGCGGTGGCCACGCTCACTGCGGCCGATCTGGCGTCCGCGGGCGTCAATCAGTTTCAGGTAGTGAACAAGGCGCCTGGCGGCGGCACTTCGAATATCATCACCTTCGCCGTGAATCCCACTCACTTGCTCGGTTTGCCGGTGCTGGTGGATCTCGCCGCGGACGGTTCCCAGGCGAATGAAGGCATCTGCGGCGGCACCGCCGACTGCCAGAACGGCACGCTCGGTCTTACCTCTTCCACATCAGGACCATCCACCAGTGGCAGTGGCCAATTCGTGGCCTTCGCCTCGGCGTCGCACAATCTGGTGCTCACCGACTTGAACCCTGCCGCCGATGTTTATGTGCGCAATACCTGCCTGGGCGTCGCGAGCTGCACCCCGGTCACCGGGGTGGTCAGCTCGGACCCCTACGGCCAAGCCGCCAACGCCGCCAGTTCCGAACCCAGCATTGACTCGTCCGGCACGCATGCTGCGTTTACCTCCCTGGCCACCAATCTGGTCACCACCGTCGCGGCCCAGGCAGGCGTCAGCCAAGTGTACTGGCGGCCATTTTGCTTGGCCGCCAGCGCCACGCCTTGCAATATTACGCCGAGCTCCAACTACGATACCCAGATGGTTTCCATCTCCGCCGACGGCGAGTCCCCGGGAAACGGCCCCAGCTACAATCCGGTCATCAGCCCGGATGGTGAATACGTCGCGTTCGTTTCGCGGGCAACCAATCTGGTCTCGAACATCACGCCCGACGGCATCGTTCCGCAGGTTTACGTCCGCGACACCTGCAACATCGAAACCATCGTCACCACCGCTCCCACGGATACTTGTGTGCCCACCACCTATCTTGTCTCCACGCCCGATGGGGTCACCGGGGGCAACGGACTCAGCTCGAACCCTTCCATTTCGGAAGACGGCCTTTACGTTTCCTTCACCTCAATGGCGTCGAACCTGGGCGCCACGGCTCCCAACCCTAATTCCATTCCGCAGGTTTTCGAGCGCGGCACCTGCATCACCACCATCACCAGCACCACCAACACCTGCACACCGGTCACCACGCTGATTTCCACTCCGGACGGAGCCACTCCCGCGGATGGCGCCAGCGGCCAATCCTCCCTTTCCGCTTGCGGCAGCGTCACCGTCACGACCACCACTACCTCAACCTGCATCACCAGCACCGTTTATAACGGGCGCTTTGTCGCCTTCGCTTCCACCGCCACCAATCTGGTTACCGGCGTCGGCCCCATCCAGCAGATTTACGTCCGCGATACCTGTCTGGGTGTGACCCTCACCATCACTCCGTGCACCCCCACGACGATCCTGGTTTCCACCCCCGACGGCATCACGCCCGGCAACGGATTGAGCGAACATCCCAGCGTGAACGCCTCCGGACAATTTGTCGCTTTCTCCTCGCTCGCTTCGAACCTGGCCGCGTCCCTGAACGGCGTCGAGAATGTTCTTGTGCGCAATACTTGCCTCGGGATCATTCCCACCTGCACCACCGGCATCTCCCTAGCCAGCATTTCGCTCGGCACGAACGCTCCTCCGGCGAATGGAACGAACCTAGTCCCTTCCATCAGCGGTGACGGCCACACCGTCAGTTTCTATTCCACCGCCAGCAACCTCGTCGCGCGCGACAACAACGCCATGGAAGACATTTTCCTCGGCACAACCACTTACTAGCGGTGCGATTCGCCGCTCATGGCGCTTCGGTATCGGTCGTTTCCGGCGGGCGCGTACTCTTCGGTGGCGCGAACGTGGGGGTAGTGCGGATCGGAGAATGCGTTAGCGAGGTGGATTCCGCCGCGCGTGGCGAAGATGGCCGGCTCTTTCCCGGATCGTGCAATTCGTCATTTTACCGTTGGCGCAGGTATTTTTCGCAGCAGCGCCGACCGAGCGGTCTCGAGCGTGAACGTCAGCGATTCCCGCGGCACGCTGGTCACGAACGGTCCCACCATCCATCCCAGCCCCGTGGGAATATCCCGCGTCAGTGAAATGGCCTGGCACTCCACGTATGTGCCTCCATCCTTCTCTTCGAATCGCCAGTAGGTATTCATCCTCCACAGAATTCCCCGGTCGTGCCCTTCCGGCTCCAGCTTTTCGTCCGATTGCCCGGCATTCTCCACTTCCTGCACGCGCGTGGTGCGCGACCGGCTGTAGGCATGCGTCGCGTCTATCGTGTGGTAATGAACTTCCTGGTCGGTGTCTATCACCGTCGTGATGACCTTCCTCTTGTAAAATCGCAGCAGCACGAAATAATCGTCGCCGTTCTGCCGCAGAATCCTCGAGCGCACGATGTCCGGCTGGAAATAATCCGCTTTGTGATTGTAATCCCGCATGAAGGAAAGCGTCTGCGCCAGCGTCGCGCCCGGCACGAACACCGTCCCGATCCAGTGATGGATCAGCCCTCCCGGCACCGGAATCGTCTTGCCGTGATCGAGCGTCTCCAGCCGCTGAATCACGATTTGCCCGCCGCGCAGTTGTTCTTCGGCTGCCGCACGCCGCTCCGGCGGCAGCCGCTCGACCCACAGATACGGCCCGCTCTGCGCCAGTTCGGAATTCACTTGCGCTTCCGTAAGTTGGATATAGCGCTCGTAGGCCTGCGCGGTTTGCGGCTGCAGGTCCGCGGCGCTCGCCGCCGTGCCTAGCGCGAGGCACGCCGCCATCAAAATCCCCAGCGCCCGCCGCGCCTCTCCGCCCGATTTAGCCATCACCTGTCCTGTATCTCTGACGTCCGCGGCGCCCTAAACTCTTTTTTCAGCGCCACGTCTCATCATACGCAAGCGCGCTGCCAATGGATGTCGCTGCTCGCTGTGGATATTCTCGCCGCCTGGATTTGCGAAGGTGGGTTTGAAACTGCAGCCCTGCCTGCCAACGGAACGGTCCAGAAGGGACGCCAGCAGGAGGGCTTGGACGGGTTGGATAGCGTGCCCCGGCTCCTTTTTTTGTGGAACCGTCGTCCCCGCAATCGCAGCTTCCAACCCGCACCTCGATTTTCGCGAATCTGCCGGTTAGAACCAATGGCGCGCCGGGTTCAAAAATTTCAGTACGCCAGTAGTGGTACTAGCTAGCCAGTAGCCCGTCCACCCGCCTGCAATCACCTGTAATAAACTGTGCCACAAGCACTTAGCCGGCGACTCCGCGTCTCAAAGCCGCAACCGCCGTGCCCCGCACGCCCTCGCCGACCATACACCGCCCGCCGCGAGCGGCCAATCTCTACTCACCCCGGCTTACCCGGTGTTATGCAATCCCGCCGCGATGCCGTTGATCGTCGCCCCCAGCGCGTAATTGTCCGCCTCGCTCGGCGTTCCCGCGCGCTTCCGGCGCAGCAGTTCCACCTGGATCAAGCTCATCGGGTCCACATACGGATTGCGCAGCCGTATGGATTGCGAAAGCACGGAATTTCCCTGCAACAACTCGCTCTGCCCGGTGATCATCAGCAGCATCCGCCGCGTGCGCTCGAATTCTTCCGCCAATATCCCGAATACTTTTTCGCGCACAACGGAGTCCTTCACCAGCGTGCTGGCATACAGCCGCGCAATCGTCAAATCCGCCTTGGCCATGGCAATCTCCACGTTGCGTGCCAGGTCGGAAAACAGCGTGAAGTGCAGCATCATCTGCCTCAACCGCTTTTCCTGCTCCGCTCCCTTCGCGGCAAATCGCTCCAGCGCGTGGCCCACTCCGAACCACGCCGGCACTGCATGGCGGCTCTGCATCCAACCGAATACCCACGGAATCGCGCGCAAATCTTCCAGGCGGCGGCTTTCCGTCCGCCGCGCTGGCCGCGAACCCATCCGCGCGTGTTCCAGTTCGTTCACCGGCGTGCCTTGCTCGAAGTATTCCAGCACGTCGGCATTCTCCGCGATGTGCCGCCGGTAGTACGCATACGCATCCTGCGACATTTCCTCCATCGCGTCGTCCCACTGGCGATCCACTCCCACTGCGGGACCGTCCGGCCGCGTCAACGCCTCCAGGGACGCCGCGATCATCAATTCCAGATTCCATTCCGCCAGCACCGGATCGGAGTATTTCCAGTTCAGCACTTCGCCTTGTTCCGTGATGCGCATCTCGCCGGAAAAATCTCCCACCGGCTGCGCCAGAATCGCCCGGTGCGTCGGTCCGCCCCCGCGTCCCACCGTGCCGCCGCGCCCGTGGAACAACCGCAGCCGCACGCCGCATTCTCGCGCCACTTCGTGCAGTGCGCGATGCGCCTTGTGCAATTCCCACGTGCTGGTCAGCATCCCGCCGTCCTTATTCGAATCCGAATACCCCAGCATCACTTCCTGCCGCCGGCCCCAGGAATCGAGCAGGCGCTGGTATTCCGCAGCGGTCCACACCCGCCGCATCGTTTCCGCCGCGCCCCGTAGCGACACGATGGATTCGAACAGCGGCACCGGCAGCAGTCCGGGATCGCTCGCCGACGCCGCCATCTCCACGCCGCTGATTTCCGCCAGGCGCAACAGCGCAAATACGTCGCGCTCGGATTCCGTTCCGCTGATGACGTAGGCGCGAATCGCCTCAGGCGCATACGTCTTTTTCAAGTGCGCGATCATCCGCAGCGTATCCAGTAATTCGCTCGCCTCGCCGGATAGCCGCGCCAGCGCCTCCGTCGGCGCGCCCGCCGCACGTCTTGCGTCCGTTATCCCCGCCGCTTGCAATGCCGCCAGAGTCCGCGCGTGCACCTGCGCGTGTTGCCGGATATCCAGCGTGTGCAGATGAAAACCGAAAGTTCGCACGTTGCGCAGCAGCGGATCCACCAGCAGTTCGGCCAGCCGCAGCCCGCGGTTTTCGCTCAGGTTCGCGCGCAGCAGCAGCAGATCGCGCTCCAGTTCCTGCGCTGCGGGATACGCCTTGGCGTTGCGCGGCTCGTCGCGCGTCAGCCGCAGGCGAATCCGCACGAAATCCAGAAAGTGCCGGTTCAGTTCCGGCTCCGAAATCCATTTTCCGCGCGCCGCATCGCCGCCCATCCTCGCTTCGTACTTCTCCACCGCCGCGCGCAGCTTCGCCGAACAGCTCGTCTGCCGCACCGAAGTGCTCAGCTCGTCAATCAGCTGCTCGATTTGCTGGATGTAGTGTTCCAGAATCACGTTCCGCGCCAGTTCCAGCGCATCCGCGGTGCTGTCGGCGGTGAGCAACGGGTTGCCGTCGCGGTCCCCGCCAATCCACGAGCCAAAATGCAGCAGCTCGGGCAGCTGCGCGGGACTCAGCGCGGCGCCGTAAACCTCCGCAAACGAATCGCTCAATTCCGCATAAAGCCGCGGTAGCGTTTCAAACAGCGTCATCGGATAAAAATCCAGCCCCATGCGCACTTCGTCTATCACGCCCGGCTTCTTCATGCGCACTTCGTCCGTCTGCCATAGCGAAGTGATCTCGGCCAGGATCAACGATTCGTATTCGGCTGCGTCCGCCGCGGAGAGCGGCAGCCGGTCCAGATTTTCCAGGTATTGCGCGATGCGCCGCCGTTTCAGCAGCACCGTGCGCCGCGCCACTTCCGTGGGATGCGCGGTGAACACCGGCACGATTTTCACTTTGCGCAGCGCCGCCAGCGCATCCCCGGCGGAAATTCCCGCCGCGCGCATGCGCAGCAGGGTTCCGCGAAACGATCCTGCCAGCGCCGGCTGTTCGCTGTGCAGCTTCGCCGCGCGCCGCCGCCGCTTGCGATGATTGGTTTCCGCCAGGTTGGTCAGCTCGAAGTAAATGGCGAACGCTTTGGTTACCCGGTAGGCGTCTTCTACTGCCAGCCGCGCGATGATCTCGCGCGCTTGCTTCATCAGCGCGTTCTCAGACGGCTCCGAACCCACCGTCGCCGGCAGCTGCTCGCGCTGCTGGATCAGCAAGTGACGCAGCCGCTCCACCGTTTCCAGCAGGGGCTCGCCCGCCTGCTCCACCAGCACTTTACCCAGCAGCATTCCCAGCGAACGCACGTCTCGCCGCAAGGGAATTTCCTTGGTGTCGTCGCGCGTGCCCGCCGCCAGTTCTTCCAACCGGCCCTGCTGATCGTCCGCTCCCCACAGCGGCGCGCTGCCCAAGGGTGCCATGTCACATGATGCAGGCAGCGCCATCGGCCCCGCAAGGCCCACCGATTAAAAACGCTCGCCGCCGCGTTCCACGCGCTTTGCCCAGCCGCGCCTCGGCGCCTACCATGGGATTGGTCCAGCAGTGACGGGATTGCAGGATGCACGGCCGCGCCGCGCCTTCCGACGGGCTACGCCACCGCGCGATTACGGCTTGCTGGTGACCACCACTGTTTCGTTGCTGTCCGGCGGCAGGCGCAGCGTCACTTCGGTCTTCTTCTTCGGACGGATCACGATGTGCTTGCTCCAATCGGAAAATCGCCCCCTCGCGTACGCCCGCAGATCATATTGCCCCGCGTCAAACCGCGCGAATTCATAGCGCCCGTCGGAATCGGTGTGCGTCGCGTGCGGGCTCAATCCATCGGAAGTCTGAATCGTCACGCTCGCGTCCGCCACTGGCTTGCCGCGCGCATCCAGCACCGATCCTTCCAAGGTTCCCAGACCGCGCGCGAACTGAGCCTTGGCCGTCGCCGCCCCCAATGTCCACAGCGTCAGCCACCCAAGCGTCGCCATCACCGCTACAGCCAGGACACTTCGTCTCATCGTGCACCTCGGGATGCTTCTACAATTAATTTTACTCGGCCCTCGCGCACCGCTTGGCGCCCTCCCCGCTGATGTTCTCCATAAGGAACTCCTGTTCGTGCGTACAGGCGCGCGCCCCGCGTCATCTGCCCGCCGCCGATTTCGTCGTTAGGCGCAGCAGCACTTCCGTCTGCTTGCCGGTACTCACCTCTAGGTTCTGCTTCCATTCGCTCCACTCGCCTGCGTGATACGCGCGCGCGTCGTAGTAGCCGTGCGGCAAATCCGGAAAGAAAAATCGCCCTTGCTCGTTGCTGACCGTCGTCTCGGGATGGTCGCCGCCCGCATTTTGCGAAGTCACCCGCGCGCCGGCCACCGGCTTGCCGCTTTTTCCCACAACCGTGCCGGCCAGGGTGCCCATCCCTCCGTCGTCGTGCGCAGCCGTGGCAAACGCCAGCAGCGCAACGCTCAACAAAACGAGAAAATAGCGTCTCATGGAGTGCTCCTGAATGGCTCTGCATGCGATTTTACGGTTTGCATTCGCATTGCGCACACCCGTGCGGCACAGGTGTGGTTCATCAGGAACTCCTGTCCGTGCGGACAGGCGAAGACGCCGGAACGAACCGCTCAATATTTGTAGTGTTTGCTCGCAGCCGCGTGACCGGGCTGCTCCATGCGGCCGCTATCGGGGCTGACGCCGCGCTCCAGCGCCAGAAAATACGTCAGCAATTGCAGCGGAATCAGGTGAACGAACGCCGCCAGCCATTCCGGCGCTTCCGGAACCTGCAGAATTTGCTCCGCGGCCAGCTCCCGGTTCGCCGCTGGCGTCGTAATCGCCGCGCGCAACATTTTCAATTCGCCCGCCGCTCGCAAAATCTGCCGCCCGCGCTCGTCGGTAGTCCCGCCCGTGAACAATCCCACTAGCGATCCGCGCGCGTCGGTCTCCGAAAACGGCCCGTGCAGGATTTCCTCCGTCTCGAATCCCTCCGCTGCGATGTAGCAAGCTTCTTTGATCTTCAGCGCGGCTTCGCTGGCCGTGGCCCACGCCGCGCCCGAGCCAAAGATCTCGATGCGCCCGAGCGGCGCCACGCGCTTCGCCAGCTCGCGCACCGCGGGCTCCAGTTGCAGCGCCTGACGCAGCAAAACCGGCAGGCGGCCCAGAGCCGCCTGCGCTGCCGCTCCCGCGGCCAAATTCTTTTCGCTGGCCACCCGCGCGATTAGCAACGCCAACGCCGCAAGCGCCGTGCTGTAGCTTTTCGTGTACGCAAAAGCCACTTCCTGCTCGCACGTCTGAATCTGAAAATCCGCCCCGCGCACTCCCTCGCCGCTCATTTGTCCGGTGATCGCCACCGTCAGCGCCCCGGCCGCGCGCGCCATGCGCAATGCCTCGATGGACGCCGTGCTGGTGCCGGTGTGCGTGATCACGACCACCGCGTCGCCCGCGCCCAGCGCAATCGGGTGGTGCACCAGCTCGAACGATTGCTCGTAGTGCGCCCAAAAACGCCCGCCCGTGAATTCGCGCATCCAGCTTTCCGCCACGCGCGCCGCGTGCAGCGAGGTGCCGATGCCCACGAACGTGATGCGCTCCTTCCGCGCCACCGCCTCCGCCGCGCGTTCGATCTCGGCGCGCTGCCCCAGCACCCGCTCGATCAATTCCGGCTGCGCGTGAATCGCTTCATACACGTAATACGGGTGGCCCGTGCGCATCTCAGCCATCTGATTTTTCTCCGCTCGCGTTATATTGATGCTGTACTTTTCATGGCCGCTCATTCTAGCGGAACAGGAGCCGGAATGCCTCGTTACCTTTCGCAACACACCTTGGCCTGCCTCACCCGCCAGGGCGCCGAAGAACTCGCGCGCCGCGTGCAGGCCGCGCAAGACGTCACCGCGCGCCGCGTGCTCGTCAACATGCAGGAGGGAAAAATGCTCATCGAATTCGACGCGCCCGGCCGCGACCAGCTCGAAAAATGGCTAACCGCGGAGAGATTTCACTTCGACTGGCTCCTGCGCATCGAATTCGAAACCATTGACGGCGCCCTGAAGCCCATCTCGTGAACTGATTTTCTCGAAGGATTTGTTCATTCTCGACGGCAAGAACGCGCGGCACCTCGCACCCATCCTGATCGCTGATTGGAAAAGGGGAACCCGAACCGAGCCGCATCCGCTCACTTCGAGAGTCTCCGCAGCAGCGCCATCCCCTCGGAATCGGTTATTACCTGGTTGCGGCTGAGCAAGACAATCAATTCGCCCAGGATGTTCCGCAGTTCGCGATCAACGCTCGTCACGCGCTCGGTCCGTACCTCGAGTTCAGCCTCCGGCTCCGCAGGCTCCGGTTCAGGCTGTTTCCCGCTGGCCAGCTCGTCCAGCCACATTTCCAGCACGCGAACTTGAGCAGGCTCAGTCGTCGTGAACAGCAACCCCATACCCATCCCGTTCTGCGAATACACCACTTTGGCTTGCGTCTTGAAAGCCTTGCTTCCTCGGGTGATGGTTAAGGCCACCGGAGCATCCACGCCAAACGGGCTGATCGTATCCATGTAGCAACCGTTGCGGCCGATGTCCGAAATCCGGCCGGTAATACGAAGATTCGCGCGCGTATCCACCCCTTCCGCGCCAGTTGAAAATGGGTAACGAGGACAACTGCGCTTTTCGCTCGGCGCGCTGGCAGTCGGCCCGGATCCTGCTTCGAGCGCGTGTTCCATGATCGAGCTTTCGCCGCGTGGCTCAACAGGCACTGCTTCATCTCGCATCAGTCTAGGTTTGGAGGTCTGTTCCGGCGCAGCTCTGACGGTTGTAAGAGGACAACCTGTAGCCGCACGCCGGTTTTTTGGAAGGGAATTCCACTCTATACCATCAGCAGGTCAGGTCAAGCCGGCCCGGCAGAAAGGTGCCCAATTGACACATTTGCGGCACCTTTCCCCGTGAACGCCTGAAACCCGTGCGATGGCTGCCAATGCATGCTTCCGGGTGCACACTCGTCATCCCTGCCTCCGGAAACAATTGCCATCCCCCCGCTTCGGGTGTAGCCTTAACCCGTGCAAATCTGCTGCCAGTTCTGTGCATGTTGCTGTTGTTGTATGTGTTGCGCAGACGTGTCTTCTGGCGCAGGGGGGCTAGGCAGCTAAGCAACGTCATCTAGCCCGCAAATTCCCGACCCACCGCCAGAAGCTTCCGAGGCAGGTGGGTTTTTTGTTTTATGCGCAATTTCTGACATCGGTCCCGATAGCGAGCGTCTAATCACAAAGAATCTCTAATAACGAGGAGAACGCACATGACTGACTACAAGCACCCTGAAGTTCTGGTGACCACCCAGTGGGCCGCCGACCATCTCAACGACCCCAAATTCCGCCTGGTCGAAGTGGATGTGGATACCACCGCCTACGACCAGGGCCACATTCCCGGCGCCGTCGGCTGGAATTGGCAATCGCAGCTGCAAGACAATATCCGCCGCGACATCATTGACAAGCCCGCGCTGGAAAAGCTGCTCGGCGCTTCCGGCATTTCCAACGACACCACCGTCCTGCTCTACGGTGACAACAACAACTGGTTCGCCGCCTACGCCTTCTGGCAATTGAAGTATTACGGCCACAAGGACGTGCGCCTCATCAACGGCGGCCGCAAAAAGTGGGCCGAGGAGAAGCGTCCCCTCACCACCGACCCTCCCAAAGTCGCCCCCGCCACCTACCACGCCACCGCGCCCGATGAATCCATCCGCGCCCGCAAGGAAGAGGTTTTCGCTTTCCTCGAAAAGAAGCAGCCTGCGCAGCTCGTGGACGTGCGCTCCGTGGATGAATTTACCGGCAAGATTCTTGCGCCTCCGGGACTTTCCGAGACCGCGCAGCGCGCCGGGCACATCCCGGGCGCGGCCAATATCCCCTGGGCGCAGGCTGCCAATGAAGACGGTACGTTCAAATCCGCGGACGCCTTGAAGGAGCTGTACGCCAAGAAGGGAATCAACGGCTCGGACGAAGTCATCGCCTACTGCCGCATCGGCGAACGCAGCTCCCACACCTGGTTCGCGCTGAAATATCTGCTCGGCTTCGACCAGGTGAAGAACTACGACGGCTCCTGGACCGAATGGGGCAATCTTATCGGCGCCCCAATCGAAAAGGAAGTCGCGGCCGCTGCGCGCTGATCCGCGCGCATCCACGCGCCACGGAAGTGTTTGGCCGAGGGAGGGCGCGAAGCCCTCCCTCTTTTTCTGGGCGTCAGCGGAAATCGCCGCCGTCTGCTTGGAATGCAGGCCGAAACAAGCTCGTTATGCCGCGCCCCGAATGCCGCGGAGCGCTTCCCTCAGGGAATCTGATTGTCCGGCACGCCGCTGCGCCGCGCCTCGTCCTGCAACGCGCTAATCTTAGCCGCGATATCGTCGCGTTGCTTTTGCAGCCGCGTCAATTCATCGCGCCAATCATCAATCTTCGCCCCGCTGTAATGCCGCGTCGAATTCACCGTGTCGCCGTTGAGCGCTCCTTGCAATTGCGCGATCTGCTCGTCCAGCGGCGGCAGCTTTGCCTGCAATTGCGCGATCCGCGCCTGATAGGCTTTACCGTCCTTGCTGCCCTTTGCGGTGCTGGCGGCCTTTCCGTTGCCCGTCTTGCCGCCCGGTCCTGAAAACGTCGAAATCACCGACTCCCGGTGAACGGCCCCCATATCTTCATTGGTCCACACCTTTTTCGCCGGAGTCGCTGCCGGCGGCGTTACCGGAGCAGCCGGGGCCGTGCCGGACTGCGTTGTCGCCGCCGGCGCGGTCGCGTTCCCCGCCTGGCTGGTTTGCCCCGCCGTGCTGCCTTGCGCGCGCGCCACTCCGGGCACGAGCGCGGCAGCGGCAAGAGCCAGAGCCGCAAAAGACACCACGGTTCGCCGCTTCATAACGCCTCCTCGAACGAGCAGAACTTCTCCGAACGGTCACGAACGATGGAACGGAAAGCTGCTGGGACGCACTACCTCTATTGTCCGCCAATTCCTGCCGGATGGAACCCGCGCGGGACCGAAGAGTTACGGGTCCCCGTACACGGACTTGCCGCTCGCCAGCTCGCTCTCTGCCAATGCCAGGGCCTGTTTGGGAGGCCCGACGCGCCGATACTGGCTCGCTTCGATGGATTGATGCTCTTCGAAGGTGAACAGAAATTTTCGCGCCGTGAAATCATACTGATACCGCATGGGCAGCCAGATTCCCGGCGCCACTTCCGCCTGCTCCATGAAAAACACTCCGCCGCGATACAGTTTTCCCAGAATCCCGCCGCCGAACGAAATATCGCGCGTCACGTGCGCTTCCCCGCGCAGCAGCTCATCGCTGTCCCGGTCCACCCAGATCTTCGCCGTCACCCGCGTCAGCACATCCTGCAAAATCGAGCGCGGGTGAAAATTCGGATTCGGGCTGAGCTCGTACACGTCGCAGACGTGCCCGTTGCGTGTGTCCCTCCCGTCCCATTTCGTCAGAAAGGCTTCCACCGTCGTGTCCACCAGCTCCTTGCGCTCATCCTTTCGCTTCTGCCACTTCGCGTAAGCCGATTTCGTCCGCCAGTCGTCCGGTTTCAGCATCTGTTCCAGTAAGTCCCGCCACGCAATCAGTTCCTTGTGGTATTCCGCCGGATCCACCGGCAGATCGCCGACTTTCAGCAGCAGCTTCATCGTGCCCGTGCCGGTGGGAACCACCCGGTACGTCTTGTCATCCAGCACCCGCGGCGTCGCGCCGCCCGTGCGGTCCACGTGTCGCTCGATTCGCTCGTACTGCTCCAGCGCTTCGTCGTTGTGGTGTTGGTTTTCCAGCAGCCTGCGCGCGCGTTCCGCCACCTCCGCATCCGAAGGCGGCTTCGCTGCCTCGTTTTGCCCGCCGAATCCGCCATGAACCGCGCCGGACCCCGCAAGGAATCCGGGCATAATTTGCCCGGACGCCCCCACAAACCCTGCCAGCGCCAGCGCCGCGGCCAGACCCGATACCCTAAGTCCTGTAGCCATATTCCCGGTGTTCGTGTGTGAGATTCCGGGCGTCACACACGAGGTTGTAGCCTCGATTCTACCTGAATCCCCCGTCGAATCCTCTGGCCCCAAGCGCAGTCTCGGCCCGGCGCTCCCGGCGCCAAAAAATTATCCAGATTCTGAAGTTTTCCGCCTGCTCATCCGTCTATTATAGTAAGAGCTATGAAGCCCCCCACAGCCTCCGAAGCTCGGCAGACGCTCACTGCCTTGCGCGAAACCATTTGGATCGCGCTGGATACCCTGCGCGCGCACAAGTTGCGTACTTTCTTGACCTTGCTCGGCGTAATCCTCGCCGTCACCACCCTCGTCGCCGTCATCTCCGTTCTCAATGGCCTCAACGTCTATGTCGCCAATAAGGTAGCCAACCTCGGCGCTAACGCCTTCGTGATAGACCGTATCGGCATCGTCACCAACCAGCGCGAGTGGTTCAATGCGCGCAAGCGTCCGCCCCTGGACATGGACGATCTGGAAGCCCTGCGCGCCGGAATGAAGCTGGCCGATACCATCGCGGGAGAACAGAACACCATCGCCGACGTGCGCCACGCCAACGACCTCAGCGAAGACGTCACCATCATGGGCGCCACTCCCACCTTTGCTCCCATCCGCGATATTGACGTCTCCAACGGCCGCCTGCTCACTGATATTGACGAAACCCACCGCGCCGGGGTTTGCATCATCGGCGCGGACGTCGCGAACAAACTTTTCCCGGGCGTGGATCCCGTCGGCAAGGAAATTCGCGCCGGCCAGGGCCAGTACGTCATCGTCGGCGTGGCCACCCCCAAGGGCAACGTTCTCGGCCAGTCGCAAGACAATTTCGTGATGATTCCGCTCGGCACCTATCGCAAGGAGTGGCTTGCTCCCGACGATTCCATCGCGTTTTTCGTCCAGGCGCGCGGCCCGGAATGGATGGATGCAGCCGAGGACGAGGCCCGCGTAATACTCCGTTCGCGCCGCCATGTGCCGTACCGCTCCGAGGATAATTTCGCCATCATCGCCCCCACTTCCATCATGGGTCTGTGGAATCGCATCACCGGCAACGCCTTCGGCATCGCCATCTGGGTCACTTCCGTGTTTCTGGTGGTCGGCGGAGTGGTGATCATGAACATCATGCTGGCCAGCGTCACCGAGCGCACCCGCGAAATCGGCCTGCGCAAATCGCTCGGCGCGCGCCGCCGTCACATCATTCTGCAGTTTCTGGTGGAATCATCGGTGCTCGCGGGCCTCGGGGGTTTTCTTGGCGTAGTTGTCGCCGTGGCCATCAGCCAATTGGTCCGCGTCCTCTCGCCAATTCCCATCGCCACGCCCTTTTTCGCCATTCTCGTTGCGCTGGTTCTTTCCACCGCCGTTGGCCTGTTCTTCGGCATCTATCCGGCGATGCGCGCCGCGAAGCTGGACCCCATCGAAGCTCTGCGTGCGGAGACCTAGGACCACTCGATGCAAAGTGACTTTCGCGAAAATCTCCAGCTCGCGCTCGACACCGTTCGCGCGCACAAGCTCCGCAGCTTCCTCGCCATCCTCGGCGTGATGATCGGCGTCACCCTGATTATCCTCGTCGTCGGCCTGGTGCAGGGTTTCCGCCAGACCATCCAGGATGAAATCGTCTCCGAAGGAATTGACACCGCCTTCGTCTCCCGTTTCGACCAAGGCCCGCAAACCGGCCGCCGCCCCAAGGACGAAAGGCTGCGCAAGCCGCTCACTCTCGAAGACGCCATGGCCATTCGCCAGCTCTCTCCCGCCATCAAGGAAATTGCCGTCTCCGCTTTCCAGTGGCAGCTTTCCCACACCGCGCGTTATCAGGACAACGAAGTGGACAATACCGACTTCCGCGGCACTTTCCCCGCCTATCTCACCGTCTATTCCAACGCCACCATGAAAGCCGGCCGCTTTTTCACCGAAGCCGAAAACGAACATCGCGAAGATGTCGTGGTCATCGGCGAAAACGTCGCCACTGCTTTCTTCCCCAGCATCGAAGACGCTCTCGGCAAGGATATTCTCGTGGATGGTTCGACCTACCGCGTCGTCGGAGTG
Source organism: Candidatus Acidiferrales bacterium (assembly GCA_049300435.1). Taxonomy (GTDB): domain Bacteria; phylum Acidobacteriota; class Terriglobia; order Acidiferrales; family UBA7541; genus Palsa-295. The sequence continues at coordinate 78,825 of JBAQJS010000090.1, forward strand.
TTCGAGAAGCCCCCCAACGGCTTCGGCACGGACGATGAGGATCGTCGCACCGTCATCCCCTACTACACGTTCATGAAGCTCTATCCCGGCAGCTACGAGCTCGGCTATCGCTTTCTCGCCTATTCCGGCAGGCTCGACGCCGCTGTGGACCAGGTTCGCGAAGTCCTGCGCCGCCGCCGCGATGTTCCCTACGACAAGCCCGATAATTTCTCTATCCAGACCCAGGTGGAAGTCGTGCAGCAGTTCAACGACATCATCGGCGGCGTGGTTCTCGTCGTCATCGTCCTCAGCTCCATCGGCTTGCTCATCGGCGGCATGGGTGTGATGAACATCATGCTGGTTTCCGTCACCGAGCGCACCCGCGAGATCGGCGTGCGCAAAGCCATCGGCGCGCGCAGCAGCGACATCACCTGGCAATTCCTCTTCGAAGCCATGACCCTCACCGGTACCGGCGGAATCATCGGCATCATCGTCGGCAGTGCCATCTGTTTCCTGATTCCGGTGGTCAGTTCGCTGAAGGCTGTGGTTCCCGCGTGGGCGATTATTGTGGGTTTTACGGTTTCCGTGTCTATCGGCCTGGTCTTCGGAGTCTGGCCCGCCACCAAAGCCGCGCGCCTCAATCCCGTCGAAGCCCTCCGCTACGAATAGCGACGGCCTTAGTGCGGTTTTCCCGGCAGTTGGTCCGGGTCCAGCACGATCGGGCTCTTCGGATCGAGTTCCGGCACGCCATTCACCCCGAACCGGTACGGAAAGCCGTCCGGGTCCCGCAGCGTTCCGTCCACGATCCCCGCGTCCTTCAATTCCTGTACGCTGGTCGGAAAGCGCCCGTATTTTCTCCAGTATTCTTCCGAACTTTCGTTCAGGGCTTTCAAGCCCAGCGCCGCGTCCAGCGCGTGAATGTGTAGCATCGCCCTTTTGCGGATCATTTGGTCTTTGGTGGTCGCATAGACTTCAGACCAGATCAGCCGCGAAGTTGCCAGATCGTTTCCCGTTTGCGCCACGCGCGCGGCCATCACTTTCATCCAGATCATAGACTTCGGATTCTTGCTGCCTTCCAGGTAGGCGTCCGCTGCCTTTTGGTAATCCTTCAGATGCATCGAATACAGAAATCCCAGGTCCTCATACAGCCGCCACTCGTCCGGATTGGCCGCAATCCCCCGTTTCACCAGCTCCACGGCGAGGTCCGCGCGGCCCGCGCCCACCGGCTCCGGCTCCGATAAAAAAATAGCTCCGAAGCGATAGGCCACCAGCAACTTCGGGTCCAGCGTCGTGGCGATGTCCAGCAAAGGCCATAGCGTCTTGAACGACGGCTGAGCCTCCTGCACGTGCGTTCCGTAATACTGCACCGCACGCGTCCAATAAATGTCCGCCAGCAGCGGATCGTATCCCAGACTCAACTTCTTCAGCATCGTCCCGGAACGCAGCACCAATTCGTCGTTGTCCGTCGCCAGTGCCCGCGCCTCGGCGTCAATGCGCATCTGCAGCGCGGCCAGCGCGGCAAACAGCAACGGCACCGCCACCAGCGCCAGCAGCACCGCTCGCGTGTGGCTCTTATTTTGGCTCCGCGTTCTCACTTCAGGTTCCGTCCCGTAAACACCGCGGACGACGCCACCAGCAGCAGCACTACGTAGAGCGCCGCGTACAGCGTGTTATGCCAGATCAGCGCCGCCGGCACGCCCTCGCTGTGCGCCGCCACCGCGATCACGTTGTAGTTGTGGAAATTCGGCACCAGGTAATAAACAAATCGCGCCGCCGCCGCCACCATCCAGTTCCGCGTGAACTGGCTCACGCCCTGTATGTCCGGCGCGAACACCCCCGCCACGTAAATTCCCAATGTGTACAGCGTCGAAAGCATCGGGCTCGAAAAACACGAAAAGAAAAGCGCCAGCGCGGTCACCAGCGCCAGCTCCAGCAAAATAAAATAAACCGCCACCAGGATCGATCCGTCCGCCCGCTCCAGTTTCCGGCTCACCAGGTACAACGCCGCCGCCAGCCCCAGCGTCATCAGCGCCGTGTTCACCACCAGCGTCAGCACCAGCCCCGCGAATTTCCCCACCAGGAATTCCCACCGCCGGATGGGCTTCGATAGCAGGCTGTACAGCGTCCGCTTTTCCATCTCCTTGTACACCAGCCCCACGCCGATGAAGATCGCCATGATGATTCCGAAAATCGAAATTGCCGAAAGCCCCAGGTTGATGATCACCAGCCGCTCGATCCCCAGCGAAATCTGCCCCACCAGAATCGCCGCTCCGATCATCATCAGCGCAAATAGGATCAGGTTGTACAGCACGCGGTCGCGCACCGCTTCGCGAAACGTATTGATCGCCACCACCCCGGGAATCGCGCTCATCGCACACCCACTTCCTCGGCGGGTATCGGCGTCTTTTGCCGCCCCACCAAATTGAAGAAATAATCCTCCAGCGTCGGCCGCAGCGGCGTCACCGAAAGAATTCGCGCCGCGCACCCGTGCAGTTGCTCCAGCACCGCGTACAACTCTTCTTCCGCCACCTCCACGCGGTAGCGGTTGCCTATATTCCTCGCGCGCCCCGCCAGGTTCGCCGGCAGCGTTGCCTCCTTGCGCGCCTCGAATAGGATCTCCATGCCCTGCACTTCCATGGAGACGATCTCGCCCGGCGAGCCGACTCCTCGCAGCTTCCCATCCAGCAGCACCGCTACCCGGTCGCACAACATCTCCGCGTCGGAAAGTATGTGCGTCGAGAAAAAAATCGTACGCCCGTCGCGTTTCAGATCCAGAATGATGTCGCGCACTTCCCGCCGCCCCACCGGGTCCAGCCCGGACATCGGCTCGTCCAGAAACACCACCTGCGGGTCGTGCAGCACCGCCTGCGCGATCCCCACCCGTTGCAGCATGCCTTTCGAGAATTTCCGCAGTTGCACGTCCGCCGCCTTGCCCAGTCCCACCATCTCCAGGAATCGCGTCACCCGTTCGCGCCGTTCCGCCGCGCTGAAGCCGAAAAATCGCGCGAAATAATCCAGCAGCTCCCGCGCCGTCAGATAATCGTAAAAATACGGCTGCTCCGGCATGTACCCGATTTCGCGGTGCATGCGCACGTCCTGGATCGAACGCCCGCGCACCCGCGCCGTCCCCGCCGTCGGGAAGATCAAGCCCATCAGCAGCTTCATCGTAGTGGTTTTGCCCGCCCCGTTCGGCCCCAGGAACCCGAACGATTCCCCCTCTTCCACCCGCAGCGTCAAATGGTCCAGCGACCGGCGCATTTTCTTGCGCCAGAACCCCACCGGATAATCTTTCGTCAAACCGTTGATTTCGATTGCTGGGTTCGCCATGGTTCCCTCATCCTGATTATGAATTTTTCCAGCGCTCCGCGGGGCATGTCAATTCCTCTGTGTTGCTTCACTCAATACATCCCAGAGCACATCAGCGGGGCCTAGTGTCCCGTCTCCGCGCAAGGTTTTCTCGAAGCGTGCGCGAAACGCGCAGCTATTCTGTACGCCGCTGCGCGCCAGCGCCGCGTCCGGTAAATTGCTTCGCAATGAATTTGCGCCGCTCGCTTTCATCTCTCGCTTGAATACTTAGACGCTTCCGCCTGCCATACCGCAGCAAGGGCTTGCCTGCATACCAACCACTACAGATAGACGCTTTCGACACCTCATCCCTAAGATTTTGTGCTTTCTCGTTGAATTTTTCTTGACAAGTTTTCCACAATTCCCGATACTGCGCTTCCAAGCTCGGGGGAGCGTTAGTTGGCCGCAGCGTTTTTCGCTGCCCCCAACCGATCGTTAAGCCGGACCGGGTTTAACCGAAAACTCAGAGGGGCAACACCCCACTTAGCGCCGCGCCTTCGTTTTCTTGCGCGGCTTAGCTGGGCTTTTGCCGCTTTTTTTCGGCGAGAACGGCTGCATCTGCCGCTCCGGGTTCCGTGCTCTCCCCACCATGACAACTTTCGTGTACCGTCACGGTACATACAACTTCACCCACGGGGCGCCCGTTAGGAGTAAAATGTTTCTTCTACTCCCGCTTGGCTCCCCGGCTCACTTTTACATGGCTCCATTGCCTGCGCGGAGGCAAAATGTCGGAAATAAGGACGGTATGGAACGGCATGACCGAAACACATCAAGCTACACGGCGAGCCACCGGGCTGGAATTCCAGCGGCGGTTCACCGACGGAAAAGTTTCTCCCTTCGACAAAGTCGAATGGGAGCGTCGCACTGCTCTAATTGGCAATGACAAGGGCCAGGTAATCTTCCGCCAGGAAAACGTCGAAGTCCCCAAGTCCTGGTCTATGACCGCCACCAACATCGTGGCTTCCAAGTATTTCCACGGCAAGCCCAACACTCCGGAGCGCGAGACCTCCGTGCGCCAGCTCATCGGCCGCGTGGTGGACACCGTCGTCCGCTGGGGCGAAGAGGGCGGCTATTTCGCCACTCCCGAATCCAAAAATATTTTCCGCGACGAGCTTACTCACCTGCTCGTCGAGCAGAAAGTCGCCTTTAACTCCCCGGTCTGGTTCAACGTCGGCGTGCAGGCCAAGCCGCAATGCTCCGCCTGCTTCATCAATTCCGTCCAGGACAACATGGATTCCATCATGAACCTGGCCAAGACCGAAGGCATGCTCTTCAAGTGGGGCTCCGGCACCGGCACCAATTTCTCCACGCTGCGCGGTAGCAAGGAATCTCTCTCCGGCGGCGGCATCGCCTCCGGCCCGGTCAGCTTCATGAAGGGCTTCGACGCCTTTGCCGGCGTCATCAAGAGCGGCGGCAAGACGCGCCGCGCCGCCAAAATGGTGATCCTCAACGTGGATCATCCCGACGTCATGGAATTCATCCAGTCCAAGACCAAGGAAGAGCGCAAGGCCCACGTGCTCATCGAGCAGGGCTACGATTCCTCCATTGACGGCGAAGCCTACACCTCCGTCTTTTTCCAGAACGCCAATCACTCCGTCCGCGTCACCGACGATTTCATGCGCGCCGTCGAAGAGGACCGCGATTGGTGGACCCGCAACGTCAACGACGGCAAGCCCTGCGAAAAATTCCGCGCGCGCGACTTGCTCCGCGAAATGGCCGATTCCGCCTGGCGCTGCGGCGATCCCGGCATGCAGTACGACACCACCGTGAACCGCTGGCACACTTGCAAGGCCACCGACCGCATCTACGCGTCGAATCCTTGCTCCGAGTACATGTTCCTCGACGATACCGCCTGCAACCTCGCCTCGCTCAACCTGATGAAGTATCTCGGCCCCAACGGCCAGTTCGATGCCGACGCCTTCACCCATTCCGTGGACGTCACCATCACCGCGCAGGAAATTCTCGTGGACAACGCCAGCTACCCCACGGAAAAAATCGCGCGCAATTCTCACGATTACCGCCCGCTGGGCATCGGCTACGCCAATCTCGGCGCTCTGCTCATGTCCCTCGCGCTGCCCTACGATTCCGACGGCGGCCGCGATTTCTGCGGCGCCATCACCGCGCTCATGACCGGCGAATCCTACGCCCAATCCGCGCGCATCGCCGAACGCATGGGCCCCTTCGGCGGCTACCTCCGCAACCGCGAAGCTATGATTGACGTCATCCGCATGCACCGCGATGCCCTGCGTCCGATCAAGGAAGAGCACGTGCAGCCTTCGCTTCTCCGCGCCGCCCGCAAAGCCTGGGACGACGCTCTCGAGCTTGGCGAAAAATTCGGCTACAAGAATTCGCAGGTTTCCGTGCTCGCTCCCACCGGCACCATCGGCTTCATGATGGATTGCGACACCACCGGCATCGAACCCGACCTCGCTCTGGTCAAGCAGAAGCGCCTGGTCGGCGGCGGCGTCATCAAGATCGTCAACAACACCGTTCCCCAGGCGCTCATGAATCTCGGCTACCCCACCGAACAGGTCGCCCAGATTGTTGACTACATTGACGCCAACGCCAAAATCGAAGGCGCTCCCGGCCTCAAGGACGAACATCTCGCCGTGTTCGATTGCTCCCTCGCTCCCATGGGCGGCGGCCGTTCCATCGCCTGGCGCGGTCACCTGCGCATGATGGCCGCGGCCCAGCCGTTTCTCTCCGGCGCGATCAGCAAGACCATCAACATGCCCGAAGAGTCCACCGTCGAAGACATCATGCAGGCCTACATCGAGTCCTGGAAGTATGGTCTGAAAGCCGTGGCCATCTACCGCGACAATTCCAAGCGCTCGCAACCGCTTTCCGCCGCCGGCAAAAAAGAAGACGAAAAGCCCGCTGTAGCCGCCGCGCCGCCCGAGGTCGTCCCCGCGACCGCAGCCGTCGCTTCCGCGCCGCAGCAGGAAGAGCTGTTCGCCCGTGGCGCCAGCCGCCGCAAGCTTCCCAACGAGCGCAGCTCCATCACCCACAAATTTTCCATCGGTGGGCACGAAGGCTACCTCACCGTCGGAAAATATGCCGACGGCGCGCCCGGCGAAATCTTCATTAAGATGGCCAAGGAAGGCTCCACTCTTTCCGGCATCATGGACGCCTTCGCTCTATCCGTCTCCATCGCCCTGCAATACGGCGTGCCGCTTCGCGCCCTCGTGGATAAATTCGTCAATTCCCGCTTCGAGCCTTCGGGCTACACCGGCAATCCCAATATCCGTTACGCCAAATCGGTCGTGGATTACCTCGGCCGCTGGCTCGGCGCGAAATTCATCTCGCCCGATTATCTGGATATTGACGCCACCGGCGATTCCGAAACCCCGGAAGCTGCGCGAAGCGCAAGCACAACCGCAACGCCCGCGGCCGCGCCCGCACCGGCCACCGCCCCGAAGTATGCGGATCCCGATGCCTCCACCCGCCAGCGCGCCACCATTGACGATGCCCCATCCTGCTCCGAATGCGGCATGTTGATGACTCCCAACGGCAGCTGCTACAAATGCTCCAACTGCGGCGGCACCTCCGGCTGCAGCTAGAATTCGCAGTCACGCATCGCGCTAGCCGGAAACCCAAAACCAGGCAGCCTGGTAACGATCAGCAAGAAAATAAAAAAGGGCGGGTCGTCAGACCCGCCCCTTTTTTCGTAGCGCCGGCGTCTCGCCGGCTCTTCGCAGTTGACTTGGTAAGGGCGCTGCTCGTGAATCGCCCTGAAGGGCGATTCATCCTGAGATTCAGCGGTGCCGAATCGAAGGGCTGCGCCCGCTTTTGAACTTGTAGCGGACACCTTTAGAGCCTGTGTGGCAATTCGAGAATCTTTGTGGGTCGTGGCTTTAGCCACGACATAAGCCGCGCAAAATCACTGCGGCTTTAGCCGCTGAAGCTCCGCCTTGGCGATTGCCACACAGACTCTTTAGGTGGGTGCGTTGACTTGCTTCCGAACCTCATCACGTGAGGCAACGCCCAGGCCCGTTTTCGTGGCACAGCCTTCAGGCTGTGCGGCGAGTCTGCCGCCACGGGAGCCGTGCCGCTGACTTGTTTGAAGCCGCGCAACGCGTGTCAAAACCGCCGAATCTCACGCCTCCGGCATCGCCGCCGATCTCCGCAACGACTGCACCGCGGCATACCCCAGCAGCACCACCGCGATCAACATCACCATCCACAGAAAAATATCGTGTGTCTCGGTCCAAGGCCGCGGGTCCACCCAATCCGCGTTCACTTCCTCCGGCCCCAATTCCCCCGCCAACGCCGCAGCCATCTGCGTCGCATCCACGCGCCTTCCCAGATCGTATTGCGCTCTCTCCGCTCGTTCCTGCCCGTAGATCAGCCGGTAACTCCGCCCCGGCTGCTGCTCGAACACCACGTGCTGCGGCGTCATGTACAATTTCGGGGTCGCCGCGATCAAAGGCGCATCATTCCGATTTACAATTTCCACCCGCAGGTGGTTCGTCCGCACCCAACCGTTGGGGATGAACACCGCAAGCTGCTCCTGCTCTGCATCTCCCTGCCGGTAACGATAGATTTCCCCGTTATGGAAAATCTCCCCATCCTTCCCATTGGCGCTCGAGGCTATTTCCACCGAGCGAATGAATTCCGGCGGCGCGCTGACTTCGAACTTCACCTCCGTCACCAACATCACGGCCGGCCCCACCTCCGCGCTCCAGGCGCTGCGGCCCGCGGGCTGCTTCGCATCCGCAACCAACGCGGTTTCCATCGGCACGCGTTCCGCCGGCTCCGCCGTTTCGTGCAGGATTTCCGCGCCGGTCGCCGGAAACCTCTTGTCGCCGTCCAGAATTCGCACGCGCAAATACTGCGCGTTATTCTCGGAGTAGTGCACCAGTTGCGTGCCTTCGTGCCCCTCCTTGCGGAACCGGAAAATCGGCGCGCGCTCTTGCACCATCCTCCAGACGTGCCCGTCGTCGCTCGCCTCCACCTGCACCCACTCGATGAAATCCGGCGCGCCGGTCTGGATGCGCACCGCGTTGTGAAAGGGCGCGCTCCGTCCCGCGTCCAGCACCAATTGCGTAAACGCTCCGGCGCTAAAACTGTTCTCGCGCAGACTGGACGGCAGCGAAGCGGACGTCGCGGTTCCCAGGCGCCGGAAAATCACGTAGGGAATTTCTGTGCCTTGGTCGTCAATCACACGGAGATCGCGCAGCCCCGTATGCGCGTGGGCGTACGCATCGAGCGGCGCAACGACGCTCGCCAGCTGCGCCGCATCCGCCGGAGCCACTTCAATCGCGCGCCAATAATGCCAGTGCTTCCACGCCGCCGGCAGAGGCCCGGCCGTCCCCGCTGCCAGCGCCGCGAAAGCCGTCGCCAACGCCAGAAACGCCGCGCCCATCGCCGCAACGGCGAAGCCGCCGCGCCGCCCGCGTCGCCCGCTCAAGATTTCCTCTCGCTTTTCCCCGCCGCCAATTGTCGCTGGTAATAAAACGAAATCAGCATCAGCGCCAATCCCAGCAGCAGGAAAGAAACGATCCGGTAAAATCTCTCCAGGAACGATAGATCGAAAAGAAAAACCTTCACGATGACCACGCCCAGCAGCACCAGCGCCTGCCAGCGGATCACCTGCGATTTCTTCCACAGTCCCGCCCCAAGCAGTCCCAGCGCCCACACCAGCCACAGCATCGAAAGCGCCAGCTGTTGCGCGTGCCCGCGGTCAATCCCCAGCGAAGGCATGCGTTCGAACAAGTCCCATACTTCCAGCGACAGCGCCCCGACGGCCAGCAGGTTCGCCGCAATCGCGGCGATCATAAACGCCAGCCCTTCCCGCTCTTCCAATATTTCGTCGCTCGTGTCCGCGAAGTAGCACGCCAGCATCAGGCAAATCACCACAATCGCAAAAGTCGCAAACCGCTCGTTCAGCAAAAAAGTTTCCGCCGGAATCGGAATCACCACCAGCCGCCCCGCCACAATCGCAAACAGTGCCAGCCCCGCCCAGCGCATCGCCGCAAACCGCGCGCGCAACCCGCTCCACACCAGCACCACGCCCTGCCCCGCCCACGCAATGGTGATCCAGCGCCCGTCCAGCCGCACCGGAATTGCCAGCGTCACGAACGTCAGCGCCAGCCCTGCGTACACGATCCGCGCCAAGCGCAATCCCGTGCCGCGCTTTTCCGGCAGCATGCGCTCCGCCGCCAGATGTACCGCCGCCAGCGCCAGCACCGCCACCGTCAAAGCCCAGCGCTGCTCCGGCCACAGCATTTCGCGCAGCGCCGCCAGATACGCCAGCGCATTCACCAGCACGATGCCGGCCTCCAGCCCCGAAAGTTCACCGTCGCGCCAGCTGCGCACCAGCGGCAATGCCGCGAACAAAATAAAAAACACCGTTGCGTATGCGACGGTGGTCCCCAATTCGTCCGCGCGATAGAAATCGCTGTACCACCCCCAGAAATAAATCAGCGTTGCCAGAAATTGCGCCGGCGGCAGCGATTTCCAATTGCGCACCCAGGCAATCCCCAGCACGCCCGCGCCCAGAATCACCAGATACGTGAACAGCGATACTTCGTGATTCTCGCCGGTGCTCACCAGCATCGGCGTGATCAGCCCGCCCAGCAGCGCCAGAAACGCAATCCGCTCCGAATTGCGCCCCACCGCCACCACCAGCGTCACCGCGGTCACCGCGATCATCAGCGCGAACGCCGCCGGCTGCGAAAAAATCTGGTAGTAGTGCCACCCCGCCCACAACGAGAGGTACAGCACCGCCGCGCCCAGCCCCGCGATTCCCTCTGAAAAATATTTGTACCCGCGCTCCAGCAGCCGGTGGCTCCACGGATACAAAATGCTGCCCGCGAGCAGTCCAATCCCCACTCTTCCGCGCGGCCCCACCCAATTATTATCGAACGCGTACTTCAGGAAGAACGTCACCGCAAACAGCAGCGCCAGAATCCCCACGTAATTCAGCCACTGACCCGCGAACACTTCCTCGAAGCCGCCTTCGCCGCCGCTGCTCCTCATTGTTCTGGCGCTCGACGCCGAAAGCGAAAGCGCCGGCGCGTGTTCCCGGGCGGCCAGGGCATTCACTTGCCCGGCCGTGCCCGTCGGCGCAACAGGCCGCGCTTCAGGGGTGGAAATCGCGCCCGGCTGTTCCGTATGTGGTGCCGCAGCGGCGGCGGGTTCCCCCGAAATCTGTCGCTGCGCATCAGCTGCAGGCGTCGGCGCAGTCTTGGCCGCAGCCAGCGCCGCCAATCCTTTCTCGATTTGCGCCAGCCGCTGCTCCAGCGCATAGATCCGCGCCACCACGCGCGCCGTTTCCGCCTCCGCCGCGCCCTTCGCCGCGCCGGCGCGCACGTATGCCGCGATGGCCAGCACCGGCACACCAATCACGAAAAGTGCGACGAGGAGGACGATCAGTGCAGTGTCCGGTTCCATATTCGAGAGGGTTCGCGGAAAGCGGGGGTATTACAACATAGCTAAGTAACGCGGGCAACGACGATGCCTTGAACCGGCGTCCAAGGTGCCAATACAAAAAAAATGCCGGTGCAAAGAAGAAGGGGGCCCCGTCGGGCCCCCCGTATGCTCTACCCCTAGTTCCGGTTTCAGCGCGGCGAAACCGGCCCACCCCGGGATTAGAGACAGCCGCCTTCTGGATTGCACGCCGAGTGCCAGCCCATCCCATTTTCCCCGCTGCACCCGATATGCTGCACCCGAAGGACTTAGCCCCGGCGCAACGCACACCCCATGCGCTCTTCCAGCACCAACATCCAGTTTCTGAAAACGTCCCGCCATTTATCTACGTTCTTTGGAAGAAAAATCAGCGAACCGCCTCACGCGCCGCGCCCAAACCGCCTCCACGCCAACCACCACGGCACCAGCACAATCGCCAGCCCCGAACATGGAGCCGTCCCTACGCCCCAATCGCCTCGCGCAAGGCCTCCGCCAGCGCATCCGTCCAGCGCCGCACATCCTCGTCGCGCTCGGCTTCCACCATCACCCGCGCCACCGCCTCCGTGCCCGAATAACGCAGCACCACCCGCCCGGATTTTCCCAGCGCGGCTTCCGCCTCCGCCAGACTGCGCGCCACTCCCGCCAGCGCATCCAGCGGCGGCTTCGCCCTCACCCGCACATTCACGATCTTCTGCGGAAAAATTCTCAGATCGCCGGTCAGCTCGTCCAGCGGCCCGCGCAAAGCCACGATGGACGCCACCTTCAACGCCGTCAGCATCCCGTCTCCCGTTGTCGCGTCGTCCAAAAATAAAACGTGCCCCGACTGCTCCCCGCCCAGGTTCGCTCCGCTGCGCAGCATTTCTTCCAGCACGTAACGGTCGCCCACCTCCGTCCGCGTCAGCCGCAGCCCCGATTTTTCCAGCGCGCGTTCCAGCCCCAGGTTCGCCATGCTCGTGCCCACGATCGCGTCGCCTTTCAGTTTCCCCGTGGATTGCAAATAGCGTCCCGCGATCAGCAGCACCCCGTCGCCGTCCACCAGTTTTCCCGAAGCGCTTGCGAAAATCGCGCGATCCGCGTCGCCGTCGAACGCCACTCCCAGCGCCGCGCCCGTTTCCACCACCTTCGCCTGCATCGCCGCCGGATGCAGCGACCCGCACTCCGCGTTGATGTTTTTTCCGTTGGGGTTGTCGTTCATCGCGCTCACCGCCGCGCCTAGCGAACGGAATAATCTCGGCCCCAGCTTGCTCGCCGCGCCGTTCGCGCAGTCCATCACGATTTTCATTCCCGCCAGTTGCGCGCCCGGCAGGGCCGCGCCGCGCAAGCCGTCCAGGTAATCGTCGTCAATTTTCTCGTTGTCGTGCAATTGCATCGCGCCGCGCGCTTCCGGCGATTCGCTCGACCCCAGGATCGCTCGCTCCAGTTCCGCTTCCACCGCGTCCGGAAATTTCATCCCCGTCGCCGAAATCAGCTTCACGCCGTTGTCGTGATACGGATTGTGCGATGCCGAGATCACCACTCCCGCCGCGAATTCCTCGTGCTGCACCAGCCAGGCCACCCCCGGCGTCGTCAACACTCCCGCGGAAATAGCTTCCGCGCCCGCCGCCCCCAAACCGCCCGCGATCCGTTCGGCGATGTGCGGCCCGGATTCCCGCGTGTCGCGCCCGATCAGCACCCTCGGCCGCGCCGGCGCCGCGCCCGCGCGCGCTCCCCCGTTCGCACGCACGTACTCGCCCAGCGCCAGCCCCACCCGCTCAAGTGTGGCGTCGTCCAGCGGATATTCGCCCGGCACGCCGCGAATTCCATCCGTCCCGAAAAGTTGTTTAGCCATGGATTGGATATTTCATTCTCATTTTTTCCGGCACGCGATTCTATCACCGCCCTCTTCGTCCGCTCGCGCCGCGCTCGCGCCCGCCGTCCAAGTGGTCATCACCGCGCCCGTCCGTCGGGCCAGTGTACGCGCAGGCACAGCCATTCTGGCGCGGCGCGGCCTGTGTTATCGTACCGCCATGCCCGTTGAGGAAGTGAAGGTCGCCTCTTCCAATTCTGCGAGCGGAAAGATCATCGCCGCCGGAATCGTCGTCGCCTTTTGCTACTGGGCGTCTTCGATTCTGGTCACGCTGCTGGTCGCCGTGCTGCTCGCCTACTTCCTCGACCCGGTCGTAAACTGGATGGAAGATTGGCACATCCCGCGTGCGCTCGGCTCCCTGCTGGTCGTCCTGCTCACCGTCGCCGTCATGCTCATGCTCGCCTGGACTCTGATCGAGCGCGTGGACCAGTTTGGCCGCGATTGGCCGCTGTATCAGAAACCCTTGCATCAGGTCGCCGAGGTCATCGAAAAAAATCTCGCCACCGTTGAAGAGCACGTCTCGGAAATCGAGCCGGCCGAAACTCCCGGCGAGCACATCGTTTCCGTCGCCGAATCCCATCCCGTGCGCACCGCCCTTCTCGCCCGCTTGAGTTCTCTGGGTGAAGTCCTGCTCGCTGCGACCTTCGTGCCCTTCCTGCTTTTCTTCATGCTCGCTGCCAAGCGTCAGGTCTGGCACGCCACCATGCAATTATTTCCCGCCACGCGCCGCACCGAGGTGAAGGAAACTCTCGCCGACGTCACTCAGGTCTTGCGCAGTTACGTGGTCGGCACCGCGCTGGTCGGTCTGGTTCTGGTGGTCGCCAGTTGGCTCTTTTTCTGGGGCATGGGCCTCGATTTCCCCTTCTTGCTCGCCTTGATCTCCGGCCTGCTGAATCTGGTTCCCTATCTCGGCGTGGTCCTTTCCTGGGTCCCGCCCATTCTCATCGGCATCAAGCAATTTCACACGCCGGGCCCCTTCATCGGCATCTTCACCATGCTCACGCTGTTTCACTTCATCGCCAATAATTTGCTGGTCCCCGCGCTGGTTGGCTGGCGCGTCCGCCTGAACGCTCTGGCGCTCACCGTTTCGCTTCTCTTCTTCGGATTCCTCTGGGGCGCCATCGGCCTGCTCCTGGCCATTCCCGTCACCGCCGTCATCAAAGTGATCTGTGACCACAACGAAGACCTGCAACCCATCGGCCGCTGGCTCAGCGGCTAATTCGCAGCACGGGCAATCCTGCCTGTGCGGATGCGCCCGCCCGTCGCCGCTAACGCCACTCCTCTCCACTTCTTCCGCACACATTGAAATGCGCTGCAACCAAAGACCTCTAGCTCAAATCGTGCAACCGCCCGGCTAAATCCTTCAACGCCCCGGCTTCCCGCGCGCCTTGAAACATCCGAATCGCCGCAATCCCCGCCGCTCCCGCCCGCGCGCATTCTCCCGCGTTCTCCTCGCTCACCCCGCCAATCGCCAGCACCGGAATGTGTACGCCTCTGCAAACCTCCGCCAGCCGGGCGACGCCCTGCGGCTCGCCCATACTGCGCTTCGCAGGCGTATCGAAAACGGGTCCGAAAAAAATGTAGCTCGCGCCCGCGCTCTCCGCTTCGCGCGCCTCCTGCAAACAGTGGCACGAAACGCCCACCAGAAATTCCGCCGGCGCGTGGCCGCTCCGGCACCAGTTCATCACCTCGCGCGCCCCCAGCGACTGCCGCCCCAGGTGCACGCCCGCCGCGCCCGCCGCCAGCGCCACGTCCAACCGGTCGTTCACGATCAACCGCGCAATCCCGCGCTCGCTGGAAGCTTCCCGCACTCGGCTGACGCTCGCAGCCGCTGAATCAGCGACTGCGGCCGCAGCAGCGACGGCCTCCCGTGCCAGCGCCAGCAATTCTTTCCCCGCCAAATCCTTCTCGCGTAGCTGCACCCAATCCACCCCCGCCTCGAGCGCCGCCCGAATCTTCCCGAGCACACCCGTGCCGCCCTCGCCCGCCTCCAGCGCTTTGCGGTCGGTCACGTAGCAAACGATCGGTTTTTTAGGTCCGGGTGACAACGGTGGCAGTCCGGCGGCGGAACGATTCCAGCGCAAACAACACGTTCATCACGCCCAGTCCGGAAATCATTCCGCGCAGATACGGATTCTTCAGAAACAGCGCCAGCGCCGGATACTGATACAGAAAATAATTCACGTCCCAGATGTCCGACCACGGCACCAGGATCAGTATCAGTCCCAGTTCCAACCAGAGCAGCAGCAGCACCAGACGCAGAAGCCGTGTCAGGATCATCAGATTAGAATTATGTGAGATTATCGCCGCTGCCGCAACTGTCCCGCGCATTTCGTGAATCGCCCCATTTCACTGATCCGTTTTTTGCGCTAATGTCGTTTCCTGCACGGGCCCGGCATTCCGGCGCCGGCAAGGATCCCGATGGAACAACGTCTCAGCATCGTCACCCTCGGCGTGGCGGACCTGAACCGCAGCAGGGAATTCTACGAACGCCTCGGCTGGCGCAAATCCGTGGCCAACGCTGAAGGCGTCGTATTTTTCCAGGCCGGCGGCATCGCGCTCGCCCTCTACCCGCGCCACGAGCTTGCCAAGGACGCGAACGTCGCCGCCGCCGGCCACGGCTTCAGCAGATTCTCGCTCGCCTACAACGCCCGCAATCGCGCCGAAGTGGATTCCGTCCTCGCCCAGGCCGCAGCCGCCGGCGCAAGAATCCTGAAGCCCGCCGCGGAAGCTTTCTGGGGCGGCTATTCCGGCTACTTCTCCGATCCCGATGGCTTCCTCTGGGAAGTCGCATGGAATCCGTCGTTCCCGCTCGCTGCCGACGGCAGCATTCAACTTCCAGACTAGCCCGCGCGTTCGCAGCGAGGGCCCCCAGCGCCCCGCGCCTTTCAGTCCTCGGCGCGCATCCTTGCTGTTGTCGCTTTCGTGCCCCGCGCCACACAAACGCGCCGCCGCGCCCCTCCCGCGCCGCCGGAACGCTATAAAATCAAATCGCAATGGAAAATCGCGCGTGAGCGAACGCCGCAACTCCGCTGCAGTCGCCGGAGAAATTCCCGCTCGTCGAGCGCCGCGCGTGTTCGTCGCGCTATTCGCGGCCATGCTCTGCGCCGCTCTGCTCGCTTCGTCATCCGCCGCGCAAGACTGCACGCTGAAACCCGCGGCCATCCCTCTCGGCCAGACCGTCCGCCTCCGCTGCCCAAGCTCCGCGAGCCCAGCCGCCACCACCGCCCGTCTCAACAACCGCACCGTGCGCCTCTTCCCGCAACCCGACGGCTCTTCGCTCGGCCTCATGCCCATCGCCGTCGCCGACCTTCCCGGCGCCTACCCTGTCGAATTCCTCGCCCGCGACGGCGCCGTCCTGCAATCCGCGCAGCTCACCATTCGCCCCACCGTCTTCCCCACCCAAAATGTCGTTCTCTCCCCGAAAATCGAGGCCCTCCATTCCTCGCCCGAAGATATCCGCACGCTCACCACTTTTCGCGATTCCGTCTCCGACGTAAAATATTGGCAGGACCCTCTCGTCGCTCCCGTTCCCGGTTGCGTCATTTCTCCCTTCGGCGTCAAGCGCCTCCACAACGGCAAGCCCACCGGCGAATTTCACGCTGGCATTGACCAGCGCTCCCCCGCCGGCCGTCCCGTGCACGCTGTTGCCGGCGGCATCGTGAAAATCGCGCAACCCTTCACCGTGCTCGGCGGCACGGTCGCGCTGGACCACGGCCAGGGCCTCGAAACAATGTACCTGCACATGTCCAAGCTTGTTGTCGAACCCGGCGCGAGCGTGAAAAAGGGCCAAGTACTCGGCTACGCAGGCGCCACCGGCCGCGCCAACGGCCCGCACCTCCACTGGGTGGTTTACGTAAACGCAGTCCCGGTAAACCCTCAGCAATGGGTAACCCTGAAATCCTGCGCCGCCCCAGCCAAGACCGCGCACAAATAAAACCGCAGTTGCCGTTGGTCTTGCCGTTGACCTTGTAGCGGCCGCTCCGTCCCAGTTTTTCCGGGACGGAGCGGGCATCCTTCTTTTTCCCGCGTTTGCCGTTGCCCTTGATTTTGCCGTTGCGGTTGCTGTTGACGTTATACGGAGGAATCGAAAGCCACGCGTACCCGCGTGCCGTCGCCGTTGCCTTTCAAAATCGCAATCGTGGAATGTCCCACCAGGCGGGTCTAATGCTTCTGCAGAGTCGCAATGCGGTCCGCCACATCGCGATAATCAATATTCGCCGCGTACACTTGCCGGAAACTGTCCAGCGCCGCATCCGCTTCTCCCGCGGATTCCAGCGCTAATCCCAAATCGTAACGCAGCGCCAGCGTGGATTCCTCTTCCAGCCCCGGCACTTGCAACGCACGCCCGTACCACAGCGAAGCCACCTTCGGCTCGCCCTTGTCCATGAACGAAAGCCCCAGCATCACCGCGCAATTCATCTCGTAGCGGAACGGCTTGCCCTTCTGCACCGCCTTCGCCACCTTCTGGAATTCTCCGATGGCTTCATCCAGCAGTCCCATCTCGCGGTAGGCGATGCCCAGATTGTAGTGCGTCTCCAGGTCTTCGTCTTCTTCGCCCATTTCTCCCAGCTCGCTGCGGAATTCCTGGAATACTTCCGCCAGCTGGTTCAGATTTTCCATCGTCCCCGGAGGCGCCGCAGCCCCGCTCCCGTTCGTCGCCCCGTGCAACACCGGCGCGGGAATCGCCGCTATCGGCGTGGCGTCCGCTGCCGCGAACACTTCCTGCAAATGCGCATTGGTATTCGCCGCCGCAGGTGCCCCCGCAGATGCGCCCGAAGATGTGGTAGTCGGCTCGTGCGCCGCTATGCCCGCGGGGCCTTCCAGGTCGTCCAGTTCCGCTACCAGCTCGCTGATGAAGTCTTCCGTCGTGGCCGGCTCGGCGCGATCCTGCGTCGTAACGGGTTCGGGCGTCAGCTCCAGCTCGAATTCGCCGCCGTTCGCCCCGGCCGTTTCCGCCGCCGCTTGCTCCACCGCCGGCTCATTCGCGAAATCCAGCGCTGCTTCGGGAATCGCACTCGCGGGCGCTGGCTCTTCCGCGCTTTCTTCGATGATCTGGAACTCCGGCTGCTCCGCCGCGTCGGCCAGCGCCTCAGTCGGCGGCGCCTCCGCCCTCACATCCGTCTGTGCGGAATTCGCTTCGACCTCGTATGCTTCGCTCTTCGCATTCGGCTCCGGCTCTTTCTGCGTAAGCTCGTTCAGGTCGAACGTCACTTCTGACGGCACGGCCGCCTCCGGCGCCATTACCGGGTCCAGCTCTGTCTGTTCCAGCCGGACTTCCTCCGCTGCGGGCGCCGCGGTGTCCTGCACCTCCGCCGAAATCGCTTCCCATTCGTCGGAAAGATCCAGCTCTTCGCCGCTTGCGGCCGGTTGCGCCGCCACATGTTCCGGCGCGGCAGCCACCGTCTCCGCCGTCAACGGAATTTCCATTGCTGCCGGCGCCGCTGCGGGCGTCTCGGGCTCCGGCGCGGTCAGCGGAATTTCAAACTCGACGGGCGCGGCTGCCGGCGCGCTAGCCGCCACTGCTGGCGCGGGCGCTGGTGGCGGCTCTGGCGCAATCTCAAACGGTGGCGGCTCCGGCGGTGCAGCTACCGACGCCTGCGCGGGAATCTCCGTCGGAACACTCGGCGAACTGGCCACCAAGCCACTCGCGGGAGCCGGCGGCGCCGCTGCCGCAGGTGGCGCACTCGCTGCCGGTGCTGCGGGCATGTCCTCCGCCGTCAGTCCTGCCACTTTCGAAAATCTTTGCCGCAGCTCCGCGAACCGGTCGGCATTGACGTTGTCGTTCCGCTCGCGATGAATCTGTTCCAGTTGTGCCGCCAGCTCCGCCGTGCGCCGGTCGTTCCCCGCGCCCAAGTGCAGATCCAGCAGCCGCTCCAGTGTCGGCGTATGCCGTGGCGCGCGTTGCAGCACGTTTTCAAGCAGGTGCGTGGCTTTCTGCGTCAGCCCGTAACTCGAAAATAGGTCCACGTCCGTCAGCGCCTGCGCGATGTACCGCTGCGTCTCCTCGTCGAGCGTTTCCTCTAGGATCGTCGGCTTCGCCGCGGGCATCAGCTTGCGTTCTTCCTCCGCCACGGCTTCGCGCGGTTCCGTCGGCGCGTCGCCACTCGCCGTCGCGCCCTCCGCCGTGCTGCCCCCCGCCACCGGCGCCCCGCCCGTCCGCGCCCGCAGTTGATTCAGCCGGTCCACCATTCGCTCGTCGTTCTTGTTGCGCTCCACCAGTTCCGCCAGCAATTCTTCCGCGCGCCCGAAATTTCCCAGCGCCGCGTACCCGTCGGAAAGCTGGCCCAATGCCGCGTTCAATCGGAACGGATCGCTCGTCGTCCGGCAGAAATCCACCAGCGCTTCCAGCGGTTCGGTGCGTCCCGGCAGCCGCTCGCACGCGCTCGTCAGCGCCTTCAGGAAATGATCCTGCGCGCCGGCTTCGATCATCGGTGCGCGCAATTCGGCGAGTATCGGCACGGCCTGGTCCGGCTGCCCGCCCTCGATCATCGCCTCTGCAACCTTATAAAGAAGCTCGTAGTGCGCGTGCCCCTGCGCCAGTTGCCGCCGCGCGCGCTCCGCGGCCCGCTCTGCGTGCCCGGCCCGCAGTTCGTAATCCACCAGCTGCTTGCTGACGTCCCCGCCCGCCTCCGCCTCCGGATGCAACGCCAGTATCGCAATCGCCTGGTCTATCTTTTCCCCGGCGTTCAGCGTTTTGGCCTTCAGCAGGATCGCCGCCGCGTTCGCCGGGTCCACTTCCAGCGCCCGCTCCACCAGCTTTTCCGCCTCGTCCGTTTCGCCGCGGTCGAACAGCCGCTGCGCGTACGCCTGGTAAGTCAGCGCCGCTTCCTTCTTCTGTCCCATCGCGCCGTACAATTCCGCCAGGCGCATTTGCACCCGCTGGTTTTCCGGCTCCACTTCCAGCAGCCGGTGCAGCACCTCCACGGCCTTCTGCGCGTGATTGGCTTTCAGGTGGGCTTCGGCGATCTGCAAAAATAGCGGACGCGCCTCGCTCAGCACTCCCTGCTGCACGTACAAATCCGCCAGCCGCTCCAGCGGCGCCAGTTCGTTCGGCGCCAGCTTCGCGATCTTCTTGTATATCGCGATCGCTTTGCTGTTGAACCCGTCGTTCAGATAGACCTGCGCCAGCCTCTCGAAATATTCGATGGCCTGCGTCATGTCTCCCTGGCGCGCGAACAAATCGCCCACGGTCATTAATGTCGCTTGATCTTTCGGATCACTGCGCAAAATCAGTTGGTATTCGCCGATGGCCTGGGCGACCTTGCCCTGGTTGAGGAACTTCAGCGCATTTTCCAGCGCTTTGCTTTTATTGAAGGCCATGGATGATTTTCGTCCGCCGGCCCCCGCTGGCTCCGGCAGCATTCTTCAGCCGCAGAGACGGCTTAGACATGCAGGGTAGCACGCGCCAAAATCAAGGGGCAACGCACCGCGAGGGCCGACGTGCCATAGGCGACAACAGTGCCTTATCGGCCCCCCAGCCCCCCACTCCATTACCCACCCGGCCCAATCCCCAATCCCCAACCCCGATCAACTCTCAGCCAGCCAAGGCCCCAGCCGCCACCCCGTCGGCTGAATTTGACTTTGTAGCGGCCGCTGTGCCCCGCGCACCGCGCGGGACGCAGCGGGCACCGCTCCGCAACCCAGCCTTCGACCAGTTGGCAGCCATGCCAGCTGGCAGCCATGAACGTCCCACCGCGACAGTTCCCCGAAAGGGCGCGGCTTTAGCCCCTGAATCCATGCCCCTTCATCCCGCCATTTCCGCCCCGCCTCCGCTCGCCCCTCACATAACTCTTAGCCGTACCGGTCCTGCCCCCTGCATGTTTTTCCTTGACAAACGTCCCTCCTGGGAGCAGATTTCGCCTCAAGAAATCGGCCCGCAACGGATTGTTCTCAACAAAGTATCAGGATCGTCCAACTGAACCGCGTTGAACCTACAAATCTCCGTTTAGGTCGCTATCGCTTGCATCCACACAGGCTCCGGGGAGGACCACTTGGAAACTGCCATTGGCGTATTCGGCTCGCGTGACCGCGCGGAACAGGCTGTAAAGGAATTGCTCGAACAGCACGTCCCCAAAGATTCGATCGTTTTCTTGACCCGCTCTGAGAACGAAGCCACCAGTCTGGCCAAGGAACTAGGCACCTACGCCGGCGGCTTTCTCGGCGGAGCTGCCGGTCTTTCGGCGGGTGTCGCCGCCGCGTCGCTGTTCTTGATTCCGGGAATCGGCCAGGTTTTCGCCCTGGGCGTCGGCGCCACCGCGCTGCTCGGCTATCTGGGCTCGCAGACCGGTGCCGCCGTCGGCGAAGCCATTTCCGACGACGAGGAAACTCCGAAGCCTACCGCCGCCGAAAGTTGCTCCGAGGACGCAGCCCTTTTCCTCGAGCCCCTGAAACAGGGCCGTTCGGTCGTGGTCGTGCGCACCGATTCTCCGGCGGTCGCCTCCGCCGCTTGCGCCACGCTCGATCGCCTGGGCATGAGCATGCAAGCGCGCGCCGCCGCCAAAATGCAGGCCGCCACGCGTCAGTTCGCCCACGTCACCATCGTGGATATCAGCGGAAAGATCACTCTCGGCGAAGGCAACGTCATGCTCCGCGAGATCATGATGGACCTGCTGGACAAGGGGAACAAAAACATCCTGCTGAACATGGCCGATGTGGCCCACGTGGATAGCTCGGGCATCGGCGAGCTGGTTCGCTCGCACACCACCGTCCGCAAACAGGGCGGCCAGTTGAAGCTCATCAACATCAACAAGAAGGTCAACGACCTGCTGCAGATGACCATGCTCTCCGCCGTTTTCGACGTGCAACCAAGCGAAGATGCCGCTATCAAATCCTTTAGCCAGGCGTCCAAAGCCGTGGGCTAGTCGCAATCCGTGCAGCTTCACCGCTGCAAGAAAGCTCCCAGACCAAGGTGTTGACTATGTAGCGGCCGCTGTTTCCCGCGCAACGCGCGGGGCGCAGCCGACACCGATCCCTCGACGAGAGTGCAGCCACGCGCCCGCCGCTACCACCGCCCCGCACCCTTCCTCTTACCCGTGCGCCGCCTCTTCCTGCTCGAACGCGTGATACGACGACCGCACCAGCGGCCCGGCCTCCACGTGCTTGAATCCCATCGTTTCGCCCAGCCGCTTGAACTCCGCGAACTCGTCCGGATGCACGTAACGCTCGATCGGCAGGTGCTCCACGGTCGGCTGCATGTATTGTCCGAGTGTCAGGATGTGCGTGCCCTGCGCCGCGATGTCTTCCATCGCCGCCAGCACTTCCTCGCGCGTTTCGCCCAGCCCCAGCATCATCCCGGTTTTCGTCGGCAGCCCCGGAATCGTTTCCCCCGCGCGCCGCAATAATTCCAGCGAACGCTCGTACACCGCGCCCTTGCGCACCTGGCGATACAGCCGCGGCACCGTTTCCATGTTGTGATTCAGCACGTCCGGCTGCGCCGCCAGTACCGTTCCCAGCGCGCTCCAATCCCCGCGAAAATCCGGGATCAGCACTTCCACTTTGCATCCCGGCACGCGCGCGCGAATCGCCGTGATGGTCCGCGCGAATATCGCCGAGCCGCCGTCCGCCTGGTCGTCGCGATTCACCGATGTCACCACCGCGTAGCGCAACCCCATCCTCTCGACGGCTTCCGCCACGCGCTCCGGTTCGTCCTCCGCCGGTGGGCCCAGCGGCTTGCCGCTCGGCACCGCGCAGAATCCGCACGCCCGCGTGCAGATATCCCCCAGAATCATGAACGTCGCCGTGCCGTGCTCCCAGCACTCGCCCATGTTCGGGCAGCGCGCGCTCTCGCACACCGTGTGCAAATCCAGCGTGCGCATCGTGCGCTTCAGTTCCTGATATTTCGGCCCGCCGAAAAATCGCACCCGCAGCCAGGAAGGCCGCGGATGCGCCGCGGGCGGCGCAGTGGGATTCGAGAGGATCGTAAAAGGTGTGGCCATCTGGTTGAAAATCCATTGTACCCGCAAAAACCGCCCTGAAACAACCGCGCCCCCGCCTAGGTAATGGGTCAGTTGCCGGTAACGGCTGCCAGCTCAACCGGTCGATGCAACACCGTCTAATCAGTTGATCCGCCAATACTTCCCCTGAAGAACCGATCTGTTTGGCTGTACGCAGTCAAAACCTAGCCAGGGTAACGTTCCGGCTGATCTAACCTAGCCAGCGCTTTTAGCTTTTGTTTTCAACGCAAACCGCGTTCGATCTGAGTGTTGCGTCGACCCATTGAGACCACCGCGTTATCTCTAACGACGCCGACCGTTTCAAGAGATTTTATTCGTGTTTTTTCTGTCGACCAACACACTTCTCCCATGACACGCGAATCGCGTCTCGAT
>JBAQJS010000091.1:0-42373 GCA_049300435.1 Candidatus Acidiferrales bacterium
CGGGTGGAGTGGTTGACGCAGCCGCCGGCGCAGCAGGCGTCGCTGGCGCAGGTGCTGTCGCCGGCGCAGTCGCCGGTGTCGAACCGGGCTTCGGCGCGGGCGTGGAGTTTGCAGCTGGCGCAGGTGGTGGAGGCGGCGGTTTCGGATGCTTGATCAGCGAGGGCGGGGGATCGTCGGGCGTATCGGAGGGCGCGGGGTTCTGCGAGCCGGAGGATTGCGTATTTCCCGAAGATTGTGCGGCGCACGGTGCCGCAAAATAAGGGGCGGAGCAGCACAGAAAGGCCGCCAGCGCGGCAGCGCTCACACCTGGGAAGCGTTTGGCCGCAAGAGCATTCATCCGGCACCCCACCGCGCCGCCTCTTTGCGGAACCCGCGTGTTCCGTACGATTACACGTCAGTCAACGTACACGCGAGTGTACCCGCCGGGAACACGGGCGTCAATCGCGCCCCGGAAGCGCGCGATTGCCCGGGTGCGGCGCAGCGCTCCATCGGTGGTAGGATGCGAGCCGTCTCCGGCCGGATGTTCGCTACCGCGAACCGTTGGCCGCAGGCAGGGCAACATTCCAAGGAGCGCCATGAAACGGGATCCAAGGCCAAACCAAGATATGCACGACGAACGGAATGGCAGCGAAGAGACCACCGGCGTGACAAAAAACTCCGCATGGAGCCGCCGGGAGTTTTTGCGCACCTCGAGCGGCCTGGCGGCGGCTGGCGCCCTCGGCGGATTCGCGGCGCAGCTCCCGGCATCCGCGCGCGAATTGCTTCCGCGCACCAACGCTTCGACCGATTCCTCCCAGAGCGCGCCCACGCCGGGCAAGCCGCGGCGCGTCATCATTGACACCGATCCCGGCATTGACGACGCCCTGGCGATTTTTCTCGCGCTGCGCTCGCCGGAGCTGCAGGTGGAAGCCATCACTCCCGTCTGCGGCAACGTGCCGCTGGAATTCACCTTGCCCAACGCCCTGCGCCTGGTGGAAATTGCCGGGCGGCCGGACATCCCCGTCGCCGCGGGCGCCAGCCATCCGCTGGTGCGCCGCCTGGTGACCGCCGGCCACGTGCACGGCGCGAACGGCCTGGCGGGCGTGGATTTCCCCGAGCCGAAAATCAAGCCCGTGCGCGAAACCGCGCCGGAGCTGATTCGCCGCGTGGTGCGGGAAAATCCCGGCGTGATTACCCTGGTGGCCATCGGCCCGTTGACCAACGTGGCGCTGGCGCTGCGCGACGACCCCGAGCTGGCCGCCATGATTCCGGAAATCGTCATCATGGGCGGCTCGCTTTCCGGAGGCAATATTACGCCCGCCGCGGAGTTCAACCTCTATGTGGACCCGGAGGCGGCGCGCATCGTCTTCGACGCGCACATTCCGCTCACCATGGTTGGCTTGGACGTGACCCGCAAGTGCCAGATCAGCGAACACCAGATTCAGCAACTGGAGGCTGCGCAAAATCCCGTCAGCCAGGCGGCCGGCAAAATCATGCGCGCGACCTTCGAGCGCATGAAACACGGCGGCGAAATCACCGTAATTGCGCTGCACGACCCGCTGACGGTCGCTTCGCTGATTGATCCCGGAGTCATCACCCGGCAAGACTTCTACGTGGAAGTGGAAACGCTCGGCGAATGGACGGCCGGGGAAACACTCGGCTACGACGGCCGCGGCCCGGTGCGCAAGTCCGCGCCGCTGGAAACCAGCGCGCCCGGGCCCACGGCTCCGGTGGAAGGCTTCCAGACCAACGCGAAAGTCGCGATGGGCGTGGACCCCGACCGCTTCTTCCGCCTGCTCATACCGCGCTTGACCGGCACGGCCGCCTGAGGTTCGCGTCCGGCCGCATCCGGGCTTGCTGCCATGCCGCGCGCGCGGCTAAAGCACGAACGGCACCAGCCGCCGCGTCCGGCGCATGTATTCCCGGTACGGCTGGCCCAGGGCCGCAACCAGCGCCGCTTCCTCCACGCGAACGCGGTAGGCGTAGCCGATTCCCACGCACGCCAGCATCGCCACGACGCTCGCCCAGTTGCCCAACACCAGACCCAGGCCCAGTATGGTGATCAACGCGCCGCTATAGGAAGGATGGCGAATGTAGCGGTACGGCCCCGCCTCCACCACGGTTTGCCCGGCGCGCACGTCCACCTGAAACGTGAAATAGCGCCCCAGCACGCGCATGGCGTAATAGCGGAAAGCGATGCCCACCCACATCAGCGCAATCCCCGCGAAGAAAATCTCGGTGCGGTGCCAAGGAATCGCCGCTCGTTGCAGGCCGAACGCCGCCGCGAACCCAAAACCGCTTCCGACCCAGATCATGCCCAACAGGAAGTAGTACGAACCGCGGTCGCGCCCCCTCTTCGGGTCGCTGGATTTGCGCGACCTTCCGGTGACGATCTCAAACAGCAACCAACCCGCGTAGGTGGCGATGAAGACGGCGTCGTATCCGAGGTGGCCGGCAAAAGGCACGGGGATCATGCGCGCTCCTTGTGCTTATGATACGCACGGGCGCGCCAACAGTTTCGGCGGCGCCCGCAGGAGCGTGCAACAGACCGGTTGGGATCGCGTGGCGGAGAGCAGGTTTAATCGTGCTTTTCCGAAATGGCGAAGTCCACCACCGTGGGCTCGCCCGGCTTCACGGACACTTTCTTGGTCCAGCTTACCGGCGAGCTATACATCGGCCGGTGCACTTCCACCTGCGCGCCCACGTCCAGAACGCGCGCTTCGGAAAGCACCTGCCAGCCTTCATGCCACGCCACGATTTCGTATTCGCCCGGCGGCACGTCGGAGAGCTTGTAAGCCCCGTTTTCGTCGGTGACCGCATAGTACGGATGCCGCACCACCAGCACGTTCGCGTTCATCCACACGTGACCGGCATTGCATTTCAATTCGATCACTCCCGGCCGTTGCAGCGTCACCGGAATGAACTGGTTCTGAAAGGGGAAGGGAATATTGTTGCTCGCCGCGCCGAACATCTGCACCGTATGCAGCACCGGATCGGTGCTTTCAATCTTCAGCGCGCTGGATTCCGGCACGATCATGATGTGCGGAATGTAGCGGCAGGTTTTCTGGTTCAGTTGTTGCCGGCTGGGCGGCAGGTCCATGGCTTTGCCCCGGGTGATGCCGCGCAGAAAGACCACGGTGTTGGCCACGCCGCCGCCGTCCGGATTAATCAGCAGGCGCTCCAGGTCGCGCGTCTTCATGCCCTCCGGATCGCAGACGTCCGGGTTCTTGGTGATGGCCAGCTTGGGAATCTTGGGGATGGGCCCGGACCAGGTAACCGTTCCGGCGATGGCCCCGCCGTTCTGCACGTTGATGACGGTGTAATCGGACTGGGCCGCCGCGCGCTGGGCGCAGAAGGGAATCAACAATACCACCAGGCAAATCGCCTGAATGAGCGAACGCTGCATTTTCTTTATCATTGGTGCCTCTCCGGCGGCGCATGCCGCGCCGCCACCTTGTTTACCCGGAGTACCCGCCTGGGGCGGATTCTTCCGGGAGAACAACCCCCGTGGTTGTCCGGAAAGTCTGTCGTCGCGCGCCATGCAGTGGCATCCAAGCCCGCGCGTATTTCTGTCCTGGATACCAACTCGCGGCGCCCGACCCGTCAAGGTCTCGCAGCCCGCGCATCTCCAGGACGTGGCCCCCTGCTACGCAAAACTCGAAAAGGTTAGGTTCGTTGACGAGCTGCACGCCGAGGTGGAAGTCCCTAACGTGTGCCTATGCAAGCCCGCAATTTTGAAGATACGCCTTCCGGCGCAAGGCGAACGCGCGGTCTGCAACCTGCTTGTCTTATGAGTATATGAATATTGGCGCACATTTCCGGGCGGTGGGATGCGGGTGCTTTGGCCGCGTTAGATCGTCTGCAAAGGTTGCTGCGCCGCTTCTCCCAGCGCTTCGCGTATTTTTTCCAGCAGCGAGCGGCGCGAGAAGGGTTTTTGCAGGTGCCCGGAATCCGCGATGAAGCTGTCGTCGCCGTCGTGCCGCAGGTAGCCGGACATGTACACAATCTTCACGCCCGGGTGCATCCGCTTCAGCCGCTGCGCCAGTTCCGTCCCGCGCAGGCGCGGCATGGATACGTCGGTCACCAGCACGTCAATCGGCCCCGGTTCGTGCTCGGCCTTCTCGAGTGCGTCCAACCCGTCTTTGCCGGCGATCACCCGGTACCCGCTCGCGCTCAGGAATTCACTGGCCAGCTCGCGCACCGCTTCCTCATCCTCGGCCAGCAGCACCGTGCCCGCTCCGCGCGAGTACTTCGCGGCCGGCGCTTCCTCGGACGGCAGCTGCGGCACTGCAGCGCTCTGCGGCAGGAAAATTTCAAAACGCGTGCCGCGGCCCGCCGCGCTGTCCACCCAGATGTAGCCGCCGCTTTGCTTCACCACACCGTACACGGTGGCCAGGCCCAGCCCCGTGCCCTTGCCCAGCTCCTTGGTGGTGAAAAACGGCTCGAATATTTTCGCCTTGGTCGGCTCGTCCATGCCGCAGCCGGTGTCGGCCACGCTCAGAAGCACGTAGCGCCCCGCCACAGTGGGCGGGTGGCTGCGCGCGTACGCCGCGTCCAGCACCACGTTCCGCGTCGCGATGGTCAGCTTGCCGCCCTTGAGCATCGCGTCGTGCGCGTTCACCGCTAAATTCACCAGCACCTGCTCGATCTGCGAAGGGTCGGCCTTCACCCGCGCCAGCGATTCGCCGGCGTGGAACGCGTATTCAATTTCCTCGCCGATCAGCATCGGCAGCATCTTGCCCAGGTCGGCGATCAGCGCGTTCAGATCCAGCACGCGCGGCTGCAATACCTGCATGCGGCTGAAAGCCAGCAGTTGCCGGGTCAGCGCGGTCGCGCGGTCGGCGGCCTTCTTCACCTGGGTGATGCTCGCATGCGCCGGGCTGAGCGTGCCCAGTTTCATCTCCAACAGGTCGCTGTGGCCCTTGATCACCGTCAGCAGGTTATTGAAATCGTGCGCCACGCCGCCGGCCAGCCGGCCCACCGCCTCCATTTTCTGCGCCTGGCGCAACTGTCCTTCCAGCAGCTTGTTCTGTTCTTCGTTCTTCTGCAAAGTGGCGCGCATACGCTCGAACGCGGCCGTCACCTCGGACACTTCGTCTCCGGTGTCCGGCCCGAGCGGATAGTGATAGTTCCCCTGTTCCAGCGCGCGCACGCCCTGCACCAGCGTCTCCAGCGGCCGCGTAAACGTGCGCGAGATCAGAAATACCAGCCCGCCGCCGGCGAATACCGCCAGCAGCCCCAGCGCCACCAGCGTGTGCGTCAGCCGCGTCAGGAAAGCCATCGCGTCATCGTACGGCTTCAGCACCGTCAACGTCAGCGGCAGGGAAGCGCCCGGCGTCAAATCCACGGAGCTCACCAGATAACTCTTGTTCCCGATTTCGATTTTGCTTTGGCTCGGCGCAGCGCGCAGCGCGCTCCCGGCCAGCGCGTCGTCCATCGTCGAAAACGAGCTGACCACCGCCTCATCGCCGTAGCGGAACGCCACCTGGCATAGCGCGATTTTCCCCACCTCGGCCGCGACGGAGGAATCAATTTCCCGCCCCACCACCACCGTGCCTAAATACATTCGTGAGGACGTGCCGCCCAGCTCGATCGGGCGTACCGCTACCTGATACAAGTGCCCGTTCCCGAACCACCAGCCGCCTTTGCCGCCCGAACCCGGCGAGCGCGCCAGCATTTGTTGGGCGACGCTCTGCGGAAAGCCCGGTACCAGCGTGTGCAGCGCGACGATTTTTCCCGTCCAGTCCGCCAGCGCAAATAGGTCAATGTCGCCCGAGCGCCAGATTTCTTCGGAAGCGTCCTGAATGCCGGCGACGTTCTCGTCCGCCATCATTTCCTTCAAATCCGGCAGCGTGGCCAGCAACTGGGCGCTGCGGTCCAACTCAATCTGCCGTTCGGTGCGCAGGTTCTGGAAGGTAAGCACGGAATTGCGGGCGTCCTGCTCGACGGAGCGGCGCACCTGCTCTTCGGCCGCATGGCGCACGATCGCCAGGGTGGCGAAAGTGAGCGTGGCGATGATCAACACCACCGAGAGCAGGAATTTCGTGCGCAGGCGCGTCTTGCCAAGCGCCGCATTCGAACGCAGCAGCGAACGAAGATCTCTCGAAACCTTCAGGAAATCCATTCGGGTCCCTACTTGCCGGGAGGCACGGAGCCAGAAGCAGACTAACGGCCGCGGCAGCGCCTGCAAATGGGCCATTAGTACCGAAAATTGCGACAGGGGCCGGTTCTAGGGAGGACAGTTTGGGGCTGGATTCGGCGTAACCGGGCGGGCGAACCGCGCCCGAAGCGCGCGGCCGCCCGCTGTGCGGAAACTACATACCGGGCTCGTCCGCCGACGGCCCGTAAATCCCCGGCACCGGGATGTTGTTCAGCCGCAGATATACGCCCAATTGCGCGCGATGGTGAATGCCGTGGTTCATCACCCAGGTGCGCAGGCACTCGATGCGCGGCATGGTGAGGAGCGCGTGGCCGTTGTTCAGCAGCGACCAGTTCTTGTGCAGCTCGGCGTCGCTGGCTTTCACCAGCTCCGCGCGCGCCGCTTTCACGTTCTTGTCGAACTTCGCCAGCATCTCCTCGGTGGTTTTGGGCGGTGGAGGCGGCGTGGCGGCGACTCCGTTGGGAGCCATGTCCAGCGACTCTTGCTGCATTGTGTACACCGCCCATTCCGGGACGTCCGCCAGATGATTCGCGAGCCAGCCCATCGTTCCGGACTTCTCGTGCGGCTTCCAGGAAAACTTGTCCGTCGGGACGCGTTCCAGAGTCTTGCGCGTATTAGCCATCTCGCTGTCGAATTCAGGAAGCAGCGCTTCGTTCAGTGCCATAAATCCTCCGCAAAGTGTGAGTGTGGGGCCCAAGGCGAAGCATCATAGGCGAAGAAAAAGCGAATGTCAACCCCGCCCCTAAAATCGTCCACGTCCACTCCGCCGCGCGGCATCGTCTCCGGCCTCCCTGGCCGAACACCGCAGTTCACCTGTAAAGAATGCCCTGGCAGCGACTGCAAAGATGTCTTGGCGCCGTACACTTGAGAAGCCGCAACGGTCCTGCAGGTAGCCGCCACACCTAAAGGGGCCTAATGGTCATTAGCACCGCCAGATGTAGCCCATTGCATCCCACGACTATGCTTGCTACGCTCCATTTAGTCGAATCCATGTATCGAAACTCCCTCATGTGCAATCGAACCATTCGCGAAGCCGATACGTCTATTACCTGGTGAGGTTCAAATGACGCACTATCCGGTGATGTTCGCGCTTCGGGACGCCGTGTCCGGGAACGATTTTTTCGCGGCCGTGACCCTATCCGGTCGCGCGTTGATGACCCGCGAGAATGACGGAAAATGGTGGATGTACGGCGTTCGTCCGGGAGCGATTGCGGAGAGCGGGACCACGCCGGAAGAGGCCTTTTTGCGTTTCCGCAACGCATACAAGAATCTGCTGTTCGATTTTGCCGAAGAAGCGGTGAATTTCGATTTCTTCAAGCGCAGTGTGGAACAGTTCTATGCGCAGCCAGACAAAGACGAGGAAGCCGCCTGGCTAGGAGCGTTCAACGCATTGCGCTCTGGAAAAGCGATACCGGATGAGCCGTTCTTCGCCCGAATACCTAAAGAGGATCCGGAGCGTCGTCCTACTCAAATCACGGTCGAGCGCCTCGACAAAGACAATACACGCTACTCGCCCACGGATAACGTGCCGGATTATGTAGCAGGACCGAAACTGGCTAAAGCTGCGTAAATGGTTTCGTTCGACGACGTAAGGCGGATGTTGGAACATTGCGCCCCTGGGCACAATATCGCCCTGAAGACGCACTTTCGAGTCATCCGCTTCGGTCAATTCACGTACCCCACGTTCCCAAAGCATAAGGAAGTTGAAGCCGGACACGTCAAAAAAAATGGCGCGGGCCTTGGGCATTTTTGCCTGTGCCGCCGAATTTCTGAACCTTCGCTGAGTTCCGCAGACCGCTCGCAGCTGGAACGATTACCTCTGCGGGCGAACCTCATTCTTGCAAGGAGTTGCTATCCTCGAAGTCCCAGGCTCGGCGTAGCTTCGTCTGGACCGCGCGCTACGCTCAGGATCCCAAGGCGGCATCCAACTCCGCCGGCGCTACCCGCAAAACTCTCATACTCCTGAGAGGGTTTCCCCGGTGCCAAAATTCAGGTGTTTACCGTATGGCTTAATTGCGGCGTACGAGAGACCATGCGCCTTGGGAAAGAGGGAGCGCAGGCCGGGAAACCTTATTAATAAACTTTTAAGGGCTGGGCCCCACTTGCGCTCTCTTCTCCCTACCCTGATTCCTCCGAGCAGTCTGCCACGTCAGCGAGCGGTTCACCCAAACCGCCCGCTGACGTGCGCGCGTCTGAAATATCGTCCGCCACAAGAGCTTGTACCTAGGCTTGCGAGCGTTTAGGCTGCCTCGGTGCCCACGC
This sequence comes from Candidatus Acidiferrales bacterium, assembly GCA_049300435.1. Taxonomy (GTDB): domain Bacteria; phylum Acidobacteriota; class Terriglobia; order Acidiferrales; family UBA7541; genus Palsa-295. The sequence goes on from JBAQJS010000091.1 coordinate 8,402, forward strand.
CCCCGTCGTCTTCACCGCCGACACCGCCCGCGCCGCCGTATCGCAATCCCGCCGCTCCTCTGCCATTCGATGAAGCGCCGCACCGCGCCCTGCTGATTCGCGCCCGCCTCGAGCGCTTGCCGGCGACGCGTTACCTCTGGTCGCTGGTCCTGCTGCTCTCGCTGGGCGGATGGTTCGAATACTACGATCTTTTTTTCACCGCCTACGTGGGGCCGGGCCTCGTCCGCAGCGGACTTTTCACCAGCACCTCGGCGGCATTCTTCGGCTTCAACGGGCTGGCCAGTTTCGTCGCCGTCACTTTTGCCGGGCTGCTCATCGGCACGCTGATATTCAGCTTCGCGGCGGACCGCTTCGGCCGCCGCCTGATTTTCACCACTTCGCTGCTGTGGTACACCGTCGCCACGGTCGTCATGGCCTTCGAGCACAGCGCGCGCGGCATCGTGCTGTGGCGCGTGATTGCCGGCGCCGGCATCGGCGTCGAGCTGGTCACGATTGACACCTTCATCACCGAGCTGATGCCCCGGCGCCTGCGCGGCCGCGCGATTGCTCTCAGCCAGATTATCGGTTTCACCGCGCTGCCTTCCGTGGCCCTGCTTTCCTGGTGGCTGGTGCCGCAGAAGCCGCTCGGTCTGGAGGGCTGGCGGTGGGTGGTGCTGGCCGGCTCGGCCGGCGCGATCCTGGTGTGGTTCATCCGCCGCAGCCTGCCGGAAAGCCCGCGCTGGCTGATGACGCACGGCAGATTTGAGGACGCCGAGCGCGTCACCGCCGCGATGGAAGCGCGCGTACAGCGCGACCTCGAACGCGAATCGGCTGGCATCCTGCCTCCGCCAAGCGCCAGCGACGAATCGGGGCCGGCTTCCGGCGCGGCGGAATCGCGCGGCAGCTTGCTGGAACTCGCGCACCCGCCCTACCGCCAGCGCACGCTGATGCTCATGGTCTTCAATTTCTTCCAGACCATCGGCTACTACGGCTTCGCGTCCTGGGTGCCCACCTTGCTGATCGCGAGCGGCATCACCATCACCAGCAGCCTGCGATATTCCTTCCTCATCGCCCTGAGCGCGCCGCTCGGGCCGCTGCTGGCGTATCGCGCGACGGACCGCATCGAGCGCAAATGGCAGATCGTCTTCACGGCCGCGTGCATCGGCGTCTTCGGCGTGCTTTTTGCGCGCCAGCGCGACCCCGTATGGCTGATTACCTGCGGCGTGCTGCTCACCTGCGCGAACAATTGCATGTCCATCGCGTTTCACGCTTACCAGGCGGAGCTGTTTCCCACGCGCATCCGCGCCCAGGCCGTGGGCTTCGTCTATTCCTGGAGCCGCTTGAGCGCGATTTTCACCAGCTTCCTGATTGCATTTTTTCTGCGCGACTTCGGCACGCGCGGCGTCTTCGCGTTCATCGCCGCGGCCATGCTGGCCGTGATGCTGGCGATCGGCATCTTCGGCCCGCGCACGCGCAACCTGGCGCTGGAGGATATTTCGCGGTGACGCGCGGCTGCGCGGGCGCTCGGCCGGACGCGCCACCCGCGCGGGAAGGGAATTGCCATGCTAGACAGCGCCGCGCCAAACGGCTAACTTTGCGTGCGGCAGTCTGGCACGCCATTCATCCCCCGGAGGACTCAGAACCATGCCCAACGATTCGCACCAACGCGCCGCCGAATTTCACGAGATGGCCGCGCACGCGCACCGCGCCGCCGCCGCGCACCACGGCAAGCAGGATCACCTTACCGGCAGCGAATATTCCCGGCAGGCGATGGAGCACGCCAACAAGGCGCACGAGGCTTCGCAGCGCGCGTTCGCGGAATCCGCGGAACTCGCCAAGACGCAGCAGAAATAATTGCAGCGCCCGCGCCGCGTTCTTCGGCAGTTGAATTTGCAGCGGCGGCTCGCGCGTGTTGCATTGCAACGAGGGGCCCGGGCAAGAGCTGCAATGCCCGGTCTGGCTGCGCCAGACGGGCCGCCACAAAATCAAGTTCCGGAGGGCCGTTTGCAATTCAATCCTTCGCCGAGGCCGCTCGTCACGCCGCTCGTTGCGTTTCTCGCCACGTGTCTCTCCGTGTCGCTCGCGCTGTTGCTCGCCGCACCCGCCGCGCTCCGCGCCGATTCGCGGCCGGTGCACGCGCCCCATGCCATCGTGGTGAGCATCCAGGAACTCGCCTCGAAGGCCGGCGTCGAAATCATGCAAGAAGGCGGCAACGCGGTGGACGCAGCGGTGGCCACGGGCTTCGCGCTTGCCGTGGTGTATCCGCAGGCCGGCAATCTGGGCGGCGGCGGATTCATGCTGATCCGCATGGCCGACGGCCAAGCCCATTTCATAGATTTCCGCGAGGAGGCTCCGGCCGCCGCCACCGCCGGCATGTATCTGGACGCGCAGGGCAACGTGCTCGCGGACGCCAGCTACATCGGCTACAAAGCGATCGGCGTGCCGGGCTCGGTGGCAGGGCTGGTCCACGCCGAGAAAAAATACGGCAAGCTCACTCTCGCGCAAGTAATGGCTCCGGCGATTCGCCTCGCCCTGGTCGGTTTCCCCCTGGACTGGCAGGAAGCGCAGGACCTGCGTGGCGATTCGCACTTCGCCCAGTTTCCCGAATCGCGACGCGTTTTCCAGCGCAACGGCAAGTACTACAAGCAGTATGAAATTTTCCGCCAGCCGGACCTGGCCCGCACCCTCGAGCGCATCGCGAAAAATCCCGACGACTTCTACACCGGCGCGATGGCCCGCGAGCTGGCCGCGTCCGTGCAAAAAGGCGGCGGGCTGATTACCGCCTCCGACCTGGCGCATTACCAGGTGAAAGAGCGCGAACCGGTGCGCGGCACCTATCGCGGCTACGAAATCATCAGCGCGCCGCCGCCTTCCTCCGGCGGCATCGTGCTACTCGAGTCGCTCAACATTCTGGAAGGGTTCGACCTGGCCAAGGCCGGCAGCCGCTCCGCGGAGTCCGTCCACCTGACGGCCGAAGCCTTCCGCCGGGCATTCTACGATCGTGCCTCGTTTCTGGGCGACCCCGATTTCGCGAAGCTCCCCGTGGCGCAGCTCACCGACAAAAAATATGCCGCCGCCTGGCGCTCGACGATTGATCCCGCGCGCGCCACCCCGAGCGCGGACCTGCAACGGCCCGCTATTTTCAGCGAGCTTTCGCAGAGCGGCGTCCCGCCCGTGCCGCCGCGCGATTCTCCCCACACCACGCACTATTCCGTGGTGGATTCCGACGGAAACGCCGTCGCCGTCACCACCACCCTCAACGCCTGGTTCGGCTCGGGCGTCACCGCCGACGGCCTGGGCGTCCTTCTCAACGACGAAATGGACGACTTCTCCGAAAAGCCCGGCCAGCCCAACAGCGACGGCCTGATTCAGGGCGCGGCCAACGCGATTGCTCCGTTCAAGCGCCCGCTCTCTTCCATGACGCCCACCATCGTCACCAAAGACGGCAAGCTCCTCCTGGTGCTGGGCTCGCCCGGCTCCTCGCGCATCATCTCCACCGTGGCCCTCGCCATCATGGGCGTGGTGGATTACGGCATGAACATCCAGGAGGCTGTGGACGCGCCGCGCTTTCACCATCAGTGGATGCCGGACGTGCTCAGCGTCGAGGCCTGGTTTTCGCCGGATACCGTGCAGGCGCTCGAAAAAATGGGCTACAAGATCGCCTTTGGCGAGGACGAAGACTCCGGCTGGCTCCCTTACTGGAGCGATGCCGAGTGCATCGCCATTGATCCCAAGACCGGCGAACGCCTGGGCGCGAGCGACGGCCGCAACGGCGGCAAACCCGTCGGCTACTAACCAGCGCTGCGGAGCCGCAACGCCGTTGCGGCGCGGCGTCCCGGCACCCCGCCAGCCGGGCTCGCCCCATGGATTCGCGGCGAAGAACTCGCGGCCCGCGCGAGCCTGGTGGTAAAATCTCACCGATCACAAACGCACATGGGCACGAACGCACATACGACGGAGCCAATTTTATGACTGAACCAACCAAGGAAGAATTGCTGGCGCGCATCGCCGAGCTGGAAAAGCAGGCAGGCGGCGCAAAACGCAGCGGCACGCTTGAATTTCGCGTGGGAGAAAAGGGCGGCGTGAGTGTGTACGGCCTGGGACGTTTCCCGGTCACACTCTACTACGAGCAGTGGATCCGCCTGCTGAACGTGAGCGACGGCCTGCGCGCCTTCCTCGAAGAAAATAAATCGCGCTTGAAACTGAAGCCCACCGAGTAACCCGCCGCTTCCGCGGATTCGCAGTGCGCGTGGGCGCCCGGCCAGCGCCGCAGCTCAGGTGCCGGTCCCTATGGAGGATTCATGAACGCAACCATCGCTCGCGCCGCGCAGGAAGACTGGCCGGAGCTGCCGCTGGCCGCCTGGCAGGATACCTACGCCACGCTGCACATGTGGTCGCAGATTGTCGGCAAAGTCCGCCTGGCCCTCAGCCCGCGCGTTAATCACTGGTGGGAAGTCCCGCTCTACGTGAGCGCCTCCGGCCTCACCACTTCCGCCATCCCGTACGAAGGCGGCATCTTCGAAGTCGAATTCGATTTCATCCATCATCGCCTGTCCATCCGCACGAGCCACGACACCTCCGCCACGCTCGCCCTGCAGCCGCAATCCGTCGCCGCCTTCTACCGCGAATTCATGGCCGCGCTCGCTTCCCTGGGCATCGCCGTAAAAATCTGGAAGATGCCGGTGGAGATTGCGAATCCCATCGCCTTCGACCAGGATACCCAGCACGCTTCCTACGATCCCGAATACGCCAACCGCTTCTGGCGAATCCTTGCCAGCAGCGAGAAAGTCTTCCAGGAATTCCGCGCGCGCTTCATCGGCAAAGCCAGCCCCGTGCATTTTTTCTGGGGCAGCTTCGACCTGGCCGCCACCCGCTTCTCCGGCCGCCGCGCGCCCGAACGCCCCGGAGCCGACCCCATCACTCGCGAAGCCTATTCGCACGAGGTGAGCAGCGCCGGATTCTGGCCGGGCGGCGGCGAAATCAAGGGCGCCGCATTCTACGCTTACGCCGCGCCGGAGCCGCCGGGTTTTGGGCAGCATCCGGTGCGGCCCGCGCAGGCCTTCTATCATCCGCAATTGAAGGAATTCCTGCTGATGTACGACGACGTGCGCCGCGCGCCCTCGCCCCGCGCCGCGCTGCTCGAATTCCTGCAAAGCACCTACGAAGCCGCCGCCGATCTGGCTCACTGGAATCGTGCCGAACTCGAGAAGCCCGCGACCTAGCAACCACCTTCCTGCAAACCAATCACATTCCGGCGCGTCGCCAAAAAAAAGAGCGCCCCAGCCCCCTCTGCCCGCGAGGCTGGAGCGCTCCGCTCTTGCTGCGTGCTGTGCGTGCTGCCGCCTATTCGGCGGGTTTCTTCTCCGCCGCTCTCTTCATTCCTTCGGCCGGCGCGGGCTTCCAGAATTCCGGGTTGGCCTTGATCATCTCCGGCGACACGTAACTGATCGCCGGATTCACCACAAACAGGTTGATCTCCGACGTTTCCACCGCGCTGGCCAGCAAGTCGCTGAGCTTTTTCATGCCGTCCGGGCCTAGCGCCTCCATGAACTTCGGACCGTTCGCGAACGCCTCGTCAATTTCCGCGGCGGATCGCATCGGCATGAAATACACGTGATAGCCCTGGGTGCCGCCGTACACGCGCTCGTACATCGCCCATTGCACTCCGGGGACCTTGGCGTAGGCTGCCTTCACCAGTTTCATGATCTCGTCCCAGTCCGCTTCGTGCCCGGGCTTCACCTGGTACACGCCTATTTCAAAATAGCGGTCATGCGACAGGTCCGTACCCAGATTCAGGCTCTGCTCGGTGTTCAACCGGAACACACCGGTGCTGTAAGCATCCAGCAGCTCGCCATCCGCAACGGACGCGCGGTCCAGCGCGGCGGACAACTTGGCGTCCTTCGCGACGCTCATCGTATCTTTCTCCCAGGCAGCGAAAGAATCGTAGCCCGTGAGGAAAAGCGACCGGCTCACGCCGCTGAGCGCATCCATGCCCGTGTAGTACGTTTGCGATTTCACCTCGGCCATCGCGCGCACGAACGCGCTCTCGGTCTTCTGATGCGGGCTGCCAGCCTTTCCCGGCTTCAGGACCTCGCGGTTGATGACCATTATCTTCGGCGGCATGTCCGTGCCCGTGTTCGCTTCTTGCGCCACGGCCACTGCTGCCGTTCCCAGAACGAGACAACTGCCCAGCAATAGGCTCACAACTCTTTTCATTTTGTGCCGACCTCCTCGGCTTCTGCGTTTGGATTCACAGCATGGAAGGGCCGAACGGAAATCCCCGTACGGATAGCGATGGATTATATGGGATCGCGCGAACAGTAACGAAACCGCATCGCGAAGTCAAGCGCGCCGGGCTGCCGCGCCGGGTGTTTTCCGCCGCGCGTCCGCGATCCTATTTTTCAAAATACTTGCTGGCTTCCGCAAACGGCACGGCGCCCTCCAGCATCGCGCCGTACGTGCCCGCTTGCCGCAATTCATGCGCGATCCGGCGCGTCAGCCCCATCGTCGCGCGCATAATCGCGGCGCCCGTGCTCACCCGCGCCACGCCCAGTTCCTGCAAACGTGCAATCGGAGGCGTTCCGGCGCCGGCCAGAATGTTTAGCGGAAACTTCAGCGTCTCCACCGCGCGCCGGATAATATCTTCATCGGCGACGCCCGGCAGAAAGACGCAGTCGGCTCCTGCCGCGCGATACGCTTGCAGCCGCTCGCAGGCGCGTGCGAAGCGCGTCGCCGGCTCGCCCACCTGCGCCAGATACACGTCCGTGCGCGCGTTGATCACCACTTTCACGCCCAGTTCGTCGCTGACGCGCCGCACCGTGGCCACCTTCGCGGCATGTGCGGCGATGTCCACCAGCTTTCCCGCCGCGTGGTCCATATCCTCCAGATTTAATCCCACCGCGCCCGCGGCAATCAACTCCGCCGTGGTCTTCGCCGCGTCTCCGTAGCCGCTCTCCAGGTCCGCCGTCACCGGAATCTGCACGCACCCGCTGATGCGCTGCACCACCGCGATCATCTGCTCCCGCGGAATGCGCTCGCCATCCGCATAGCCCTGCGAAAACGCCACTCCCGCGCTGGTCGTGGCGATCGCCGCAAAGCCCGCTCGCTCGAAGAGGCGCGCGCTCGCGCAGTCCCACGCATTGGGCAGCACCAGGATCTTCGGTCCGTGATGCAGCTTCCGCAGCAATTCCGCTTTTTCGTTTTGGGTGCTCATGCGCTCATTATATTCGAGCGCGGCGCCGCCGATGCGCTCGAATTGTCCTCGCCCGGAACGGCGGGCGCGCATCTCGCAAACGCCTCGCAAAAGCGAGTAGCCCCGTCCCTGCGCCGTTTGCGTTGCGGCAACAGCGTGAGAACATGCTAGGAACAAGAGGGCAGCCTCCTGCCGCCGCACGCGCCGGGCCCGCGCGAGCAAGCGCTGCACAGGTGGCCTGCCCAGAAGCGCGCGCCCGTTGCCCGCAACCCGCGATGCAGCGCCGCGCCGCCGCGAATCTCTCGGCCCGGAAAGGAAACGCCACAACCAAAATGAAAGCCTCCCTGCAATATCCCATGCCCGAGGAGCGCCAGCGGCGCATCCAGGCAGGATTATTTCGCGGCGGCGCGCTCACGCTCGATTCTCCCGCCTACCTCGGCGTGCTGCGCTCGCTGCTCGACGCCCTCCTCGAGCCGGACCTGGCTCCGCGCGACCTCACCGTCGCGGCCCTGGGCCTCAAGAACCGTCGGGCGTGCGCCAGCGTGGTGGCGCGCGAGCCGGGCGTCGCGGCCGGCCTCGACGAATACTCCTACCTGCTGCGTCAGCGTGGCATCAAGGTCACTCTGAAAAAAGAAGACGGCGGCGAATTTGAGACCGGCGGTGTGCTGCTGCGCGCCGAAGGCGCCGAAGGAAAACTTCTCAGCCTCGAACGCGTCGGCCTGAATCTGCTGCAGCGCCTGTGCGGCATTGCGACCCTCACCCGCCGCTTGCAGGAGCGCGCTCGCCGCCAGTGCCCGGCCACGCGCATCGTCGGCACGCGCAAGACTCCCTGGGGCCTGCTCGATAAGCGCGCCATCCATCTGGGCGGCGGCGGAACGCACCGCCTGGGCCTCGGCGACGCCATCCTCATCAAGAACAATCACCTCGCATTGCTCGCTCCCAAAGAGGAGCAGTCCGCGCCCCTGGCCCTCGAGCGCGCCTGGAAGTTCCGCCGCCGCGCCGCGTTCATCGAAGTCGAGGTGCGCAGCGAAGACGGCGCCCTCGCCGCCGCCCGCGCCTTCAAGCGTCTGCGCGCCGAGGCGCCCTCCGCCAACCGCGACTATCCCTGCCTGGTAATGTTGGACAACATGCTGCCCCACGACGTGCGTCAGATCATCGTCTCCCTGCGCAGGGAAAAAGTGTGGGGGGATACCTTGGTGGAAGCCAGCGGCGGCATCACCGAGCTGAACGTCGAGCTGTACGCAGCCACGGAAGTGGACGCCATCTCCCTCGGCGCGCTCACCCATTCGCCCCGCGCCTTGGATCTCTGCCAAAGCATCGCCTAACCGCGGCGCAACGCACGCCTGCCTGCGCCGCGCGCAAACGGCTTGGCACCGCTCCGGCCTCGGGGCTATAATCCGGCGCTGCGCAACTACACCGGGAAGCTACTTAGAGGAGGATTTATGTCCATGCGTTTGCGGCGCGTCAGCAGCTGGTCGGCGTTTGTTCTGTTGCTTGTATTCTTGGCCTGCGCGTCGCCTGCGGCCCTCGCCGGCAGCGTGGTCACCGGCACGCTCGAAAAAGTGGATACCGCCGCGAAAACCGTCACGGTCAAGACCGCGGACGGCACCGTCGAAGTCGTGAAATTCACCGGCACCACCACCGCGGATGGCGCGAAATCCGTCGTCCACGCCGGCGACCTCGCCGGCAAGGAAGGCGGCCACGTGATCGTGCACTACACCACCGACGGCAGCGAAAAGGTCGCGCATTCCATCCACTACGTCGGCGATAAGACCGTGCACGCCACCGAGGGAACCGTCGAAGACGTCGGCAAGGACGGCAAGACCGTCACCGTGAAAACCGCCGACGGCACCGTGAAAACCTTCCAGGTCGCCGGTCACGCCACCGTGGACTCCGGCAAGGATGTCGGCCACTACTCCGCCGTCGGCGTCAAAAAGGGCGCGCACGTCACGGTGTACTCCACCGAAGAGGCCGGGAAATCCATCGCCCACGCCTTCGAACACCTGTAAGCCACACGCAGGCCAATCAGGGCCGCTCGCCGGCGCCCGCTATCCATTCGCCGTTGCTCCGCAGAGTGTTGCTTGGAAGGCCTGCGGGTACCGGCTTGGGTAAATTCGCTTCACTCTCGCTCCAATGAGCGCTTTTTCGGGAGGGAGATGCATAGTGCATTCGAGCGTACGGCCATTCGCCGTATCGGGCCATTGACATACCCGGCAAATTGCCGTACACTATAAATCTAGTCGGAGGATATTATGCCTCGTGCCAACACACTGAAAGTGCCCGGCAAACCGGAACGTCTGGAAGCTCGGATCGCTCCTGAACAAAAGCGTCTTATCGAGAAAGCAGCACGCTTGCGCGGCACTACGGTTACCGAATTCGTCGTCTCCAAGGTGCAAGAGGCCGCGATCCAAACCGTCAGAGAATTCGAAACTCTGCAACTGCAGGATGAATCCCGCGAGGCTTTCGTGGCGGCGCTATTGAATCCCGCGGAACCGAACGACGCGGCGAAGCGGGCCGCTGCACGATACAAAGAGCAAATGGGTCTGTGATTGGAAAACGCCCGTCGAAAGCCGAAGTTTGTCTTTGAGCCGCTCGGTGCCCAACACGACCGAGCGGCTTTTTCTTGTGGACAGCCCCCACTGGATTTGTACCTCCGGACGCAAGCACGCCAAGACGTCAGCAAGAACCTAGCTGCTGTTTTTGTCTGCACCACCGACGGCAATACGGTCGCCGGTTATTATGCGTTGTCGCAGTATTCCGTGTCCCTGGATACGATTCCGGAAAAGCTTGCGCGTAAGCTGACGCGACAACGACAAGTACCAACCACATTGATCGGACGGCTTGCCAGAAGTACCAGCTTCGCGGGCACCGGATTGGGAGAAATCCTGCTAATGGATGCCCTCCACCGCTGTCTTCGCCACAATTGGGAGGTCGCTTCGTGGGCTGTGGTTGTTGACGCCAAGGATGAGAAAGGCGCCGCGTTCTACAAGAAATATGGCTTCATCGAGATCCCGGGGACGCCGAGCAGATTTTTCATCGTAATGGCCACAATCGAGAGACTCCTGCGCAGCGTTGGCCTGGACGGGGCACCGACCGTCTGACTGCACAGTCTTCCGCAGCAGCGACCCAAACGCCAAAATGGCTTGACGATTACACCCGGCCTTCGGATTTTTTGCGCCGTCGGCGTCAAGAAGGGCGCGCACGTCACGGTGTACTCCACCGAAGAGGCCGGGAAATCCATCGCCCACGCCTTCGAACACCCGTAAGCAACACGCAGGCCAATCAGGGCCGCCCGCAGGCGCTCGCGCATTTCTCGCGCAGCATCTCTGCGCGGGACGCGGCACGGCGCGCGGCCTTACTCGCCCGCGGCCTTCCACAGCTTCAGGAACTGCGCGACCGTCGCTGGCGCGTGCCCCGCGTAATGATTATTCACGTACACGTACGTTGAAACTCCGCGCCGCACCGTCTTCTCGCACACTTCCACCCAGCTGCGCAGTTCCTTCGTGCGGTCCACGATCACCTTGTCCCACACCTTGGTCTTTTCCTCGATCCCCTTGCGGTCTCCCAGCAGCCGCACGTAGCTGAACGGCGCCGTCACATAATCAAATTTCATCTGCGCCGGCAAGGGCATCCACAACTGATCCTGCAGCGCCAGCGCCACGCCGTGCTCGCGCAGCAAATCCGCGAATCGCTCGTTCAGCCAGTTCTTGTTGCGGATTTCCATCGCGAAGGTATGCTCCTTGGGCAGCTTCTTCAGGAAGGGAACCAGCCGCGCCAGGAAATCCTCCCCGCTCGCGAACGCCCCCTTGTTGAAATATCCGAATTGCAGCAGCAGCGGGCCTAGTTTTTCGCCCATCAGCTCCATGGTCCCCAGAAACTGCTTCAGCTCGGCGTCGCAATCCTTCAGCACCTTCTCGTGCGTGATCACCTGCGGCACCTTCGCCGCCAGGATGAATCCCTTCGGCGTCTTCTGGTTCCACCCCCGCACCACCGCCGCGCTCGGCGTGCGGTAAAATGTCGAATCCACCTCCACCGTGTCGAATTTCGTCGCGTAGTAGCTCAAATACTCCGCCGGCTTCATCCCCGCAGGATAAAACGCGCTATCCCACCCCGCCGCCGTAAACGCCGATGTCCCGATATGCATCGCCCCAGCCTTCATGCCGCACATGTTGCCCCGCCCCCCCGCCAGTGTCAATTCGCCCCGCCGCCCGTGCAAATCACCAATGCGCGGCGGACCGAAACGCGACCCTCTCACGATTGCTGCAGCGCAATCTCGTCTGATGGGCCAAACCACGCGACTGTGCGATGAATCGCGCGCATTCTTGCGGCGGCTCGCTTGTTCCGGCCAGGTAGTACTGGTTCTGCACCAGTTCTGTCCTTCCGTACAAATGTTTTTGCATCGCCTTCCTGCTAACCTCGATTGGGAACCAAAACGATGGAAACGCAGGCCAGCTCTTGAAAGGCCGCCGAACCCGCGCGCTCGCCGCGACGACGGCCGCATCCCGGCGCGTCGCCAGTGCCAACCGGACCGCGAATCCTGGCGCCGGAATCCCCGCCGCGCGCATTCTAATCTCGGATTCCGGGATTAGAAAATGACGCAACCCCAACAAAACAAAGGACGGCACCCCGTTCTAATCCCGCCCAAACCGCCAATTCTGCCCCGCGCCGCACTCCCGCGCAGGCCCCAGCAGCCGCGCCTCCGCCATCTGCTCAACGTGTCGCTGGAAAACGATCAGAAGGGAACTGCCACCAGCAAGGAAATCCACCGCCGCGCAAACCGCATCACGATTCACGAATCAGAAGTTACCAATCACCAGTCACTACTCACCGGTCACCACTCACCAATCACCGCGCCCCGCCTCTACGACGCCTTCTCCTCCGCCGCGGCCACGAACTCCTCGTACGGACCCTTGAAGTCCTCGATCTTGGCGTTCGCGAAATGCCAGATGCGCGTCGCGACTTCGTCAATCACGTCGTGGTCGTGCGTCACCAGCAGCACCGTGCCATCATATTTTTGCAGCGCGATGTTCAGCGCGTTGATGGATTCCAGGTCCAGGTGGTTGGTAGGCTCGTCCAGCACCAGCACGTTGGGCTTCTGCAGCATCAGGCGGCAGAAAATCAGCCGCGCCGATTCGCCTCCGGAAAGCGCCGCGGTCTGCTTCAGCGCGTCTTCGCCGCTGAAGAGCATCTGGCCCAGCACGCCGCGCAATTCTTCCTGGGTGGCCTGCGGCTTGAACTGGTGCAGCCATTCGATCGCGTCCATGCCGTGCGTGATGGATTCGCTGTGGTCCTGCGCGAAATATCCCACGGCCACGTTGTGGCCCCAGATCACCTGGCCGCCGTCCACCGGGAACTGCCGGTCGGAATCGTCAATGAAGCCGGTGGCGTTGCGCAGCAGCGATTTCAGCAGCGTGGTCTTGCCGGTCCCGTTGCGGCCCATCAGCGCGATTTTTTCGCCGCGCGCGACGCTGCCGGAAAATGGCGCCCACACCTTCTCGCCGTCGTAGGTTTTCGCGACGCTCTTGATTTCCAGCGGATGCCGCCCGGAATGCTGGTCCATCTGAAAACGGATGTACGGCCGGGCGATGTTGGAGCGCGCCAGCTCGGTGGTCTGCAGGCGTTCCACTTCCTTCTTGCGCGAGGTGGCCTGCGCGGAGCGCGTGCCGGCGGAAAAGCGCGCGATGAATTCGTTCAGTTGCGCGATTTTCTTTTCGCGCTGCGCGTTTTCGGATTCGATGCGCGAGCGGATCGAGGTCTTGGCCATGACCATGTCGTCGTAGCCGCCGTTGTACATGATCACCGTCTCGTAATCTATGTCCGCGATGTGCGTGCACACGCTGTTCAGAAAATGGCGGTCGTGCGAGATCACAATCAACACGCCTTCGTATTCCAGCAGGTAATCCTGCAGCCAGTGCACCGAATCCAGGTCCAAGTGGTTGGTGGGCTCGTCCAGCAGCAGCGCCGGAGGGCTGCCAAATAGCGCTTGCGCCAGCAGCACGCGCACTTTTTGCCCGCCCTGCAGCTCGCGCATCTTGCGCTCGTGCAGCGCTTCTTCCAGGCCCAGGCCGTCCAGCAGGATCGCGGCATCGGCTTCGGCGGTATAGCCGCCTTCTTCGCCGACGATGCCTTCCAGCTCGCCCAGGCGCATGCCGTCCGCGTCGGTCAATTCCTCGTGCGGCTTGGCGTAGAGGATTTCGCGCTCCTGCAGCGCTTTCCACAACGGGCGATTGCCCATGATCACCGTGTCAATCACGCGGTACTCGTCAAACGCGAACTGATCCTGGCTCAAAATGCCGAGCTTCTTCGGCCGCGTGACGTCGCCCTTGGTCGGCTCGATTTCGCCGGTCAGGATCTTCATCAGCGTGGTTTTGCCCGCGCCATTCGGTCCGGAAATGCCGTAGCGCCGTCCCGCGAAGAAAGTGGTGCTGACCTCTTCGAACAAGACTCGGGCGCCGAAGCGCATCGTGATGTTATTAACGGAGAGCAAGGAGCTTTAATTATAGCATGGCCGCGCTCTGCGCGCTCGCGCTTCCGGCGGCGCCGCGCGCATGCGCTTCCAGCGCCGCGAGGATGCTCTCAGGTTTTCCGCCGCCGCGCCGATACATTCCTTGTGTGCGCGCCTTGCTTTCAGGCACGGCACACCCTGAGGAGGGAAACGACAATGGCTACTCCAGTATCTGCTATCACCACATCCAGCGCCGCGGCAGCCGCGCCCGCAGCCACCGCGCCGCCGAAAGCGGCCGCGACGCCGGCGCCCGCCGCGGAAGACACCGTCAACATTTCCGCCACCGCCCAGGAAATACAGCAACCACTCTCGACGCAAGTGCTGCTGCTCCACAACCAAGGCCAATCCATCCCGCAGATTGCGACGCAGCTGGCGATCAGCCCCAGCGCAGTGCAAAGCTACCTGGGAACGCCGCCAGCGACGCCGGGACAATAACGATTCGCTGTCCTGCTCCCGCTCCGGGCGTGCCCCAAAATGGCACGCCATCGCTCCTCCTCCCGCTGACAAAAAATGTCGCTAGTCCCTTTGTTTGAATGAGTTGGAGAACTCTTGCCACTCGATGGTAAACAGCTGGCCAGCGCCTTACGGCGGGGTATGGAAGTCCTCTGTTTTCAAGCGCATCGTTGGGACATTTGCGTGCAAGTCTTAGTTGAGATGGCCGCTGCAACATTATGCAAAAGCGCTATCGCGGAATCCGGAGGACGTACAAAGTGAAGAGATTCAGCATCGCAGTCCTGGTGATTGCCGTAATCGCTTGCGCGACCACCGCAAGCGCGGATTCCACGCAGCTCGCAAGCTCGGCGGCGACCACGAATAACAGTGGCAGCGCGACGCAAGTGATTTCGCCGAATCCCGCATGGGCCGCGCCGCTGGCGGGCTCCAGCTGGATTTCCTACGCGAACACCGGCGACCCATCGGCGCCCGGCTTCATCGTGGTGCCCAACGGAACCGCAGTGACCTTCACGCAGACATTTGAACTGGAAGGCGCCATCACCGGCGCGACGCTGGATGTGCTGGCGGACGATACGACTGCGGTGTGGCTGAACGGGATGGAGCTGGCTGCGGCGAACCTGGGCGGTTCGTATCCGACTTGCTCGTCGCTGCCGATCGGCTGCTTGACCGGCACCATGGGCGTCTTCGACTTCGCCGAATTGCAGCCGTACCTGGTGGATGGCACGAACACTCTTTCGTTCGTGGTATATCAGGAGGCCGGCAGTTCCTACGGCCTGGATTACGCGGGAACGGTTACGACGCCTGAGCCGGGAACGTTGCTGCTTCTGGGCTCGGGCTTGTTCGGAATTGCGTTGACGTCGCGGCGCAAACTGCTGAGCTAGTTTTCCTCGCTCCGCGGAGCGAGTGTCTCAATTCTCCAAATCTCTGGCACAAGAGCGCCGTCCCTTCGGGCGGCGTTTTTGTTTGCAGCGGCAGCGTCGCGCGGAAGATTCCGCAAAGGTCGCGCCAGAGCGCAGTCGAGCGGACAGGGAACTACTGCGGCAGTACGAAGACCGATTGCTTCGTCCTGCAGAGAATCAACGGGCAATCAAGATTGCCGGCGAGCGGCAATCAGTGAACTTGTCCGTCCTTCTGTGCCTGACGATCTTGTTCGTCGTCCAGTTCGTGTTCGGCTTCGAGCCATTCTTCGAGCGTGTAACCGCCGTAGATGCCGCCGTGACGCTGATGAATCCGGTAAGCACGTCTCTGGATATCGTTCAGCGTGTGCGGGTGTTCGTGCTTGCCAGTCTCCTCGGCGTCGCGGACTGCCAACGTGGCCTGTACAGCAACCGAAAGTATAACTTGGTCTGATGCGATCATACTGGGCCCCTCCATCTATGAGACCGTAGCTTTATTGGGCTACATTTAATTGGACGACGCATTGCCTCGCGCGGTTGCCAGAAAGTTCAAAAAACCGTTGGCGGAATGTTCGCAACAGGAACCCCGCAAGGGACCCAGCGCAGCGCGAGAGCGGGACTTGCTGCAAACGGCGCGGCGGCGCGCGCGCGCGAAGAGATTAACGGCGATGCTATCGCCGGGACATCGCGTTGTGGTAGAAACAAAAACGGATGCATTTGTGCGCGGCGGAAGTGGGTAGCCGGCCGCACGGTGCGAATCGGGGGCTGCGATGCGGGTTGGCGATGCGATTTGGAAACGCGCGATGCGCGTGCTGTGGGTCGCCTGCCTGGTGTTTGCGGTCTTTGCTGCGCCCGGATGCGCGCAGGGACCTGCGACCTCCGCGCCGCCTCTCGAAGCACCGATTTTCGTCGAGCACGGGCCGAATTCACCCGCGCAACAGGCCAAGCCTTACGTGATACTGGTTTCGCTGGATGGATTTCGCTACGACTATCCGGGGCTGTACCACGCGTCGAACATCGCGGCGCTGGGCGTGCGGGGCGCGAGCGCGCCGCAGGGCATGCTGCCCGCGTATCCCTCGATCACTTTTCCGAACCATTACACCATCGTCACCGGACTGTACCCCGAGCATCACGGCATCGTGGCGAACGCATTCTACGATCCGGCACGCAAGCAGGTTTACAGCTACCGCGACGAGCAGACGGTGACGGACGGCACCTGGTACGGCGGCACACCGCTGTGGGTGCTGGCGGAAGAGCAGGGAATGCGTTCCGCGTGTTTTTTCTGGCCCGGCTCGGAAGCGGACATTCAGGAAGTCCGGCCGACGTATTACATGAAGTACGACGCGAAATTTCCGAATCCGCAGCGCGTGGCGCAGGTTCTGGTGTGGCTGCGCTTGCCGCCGGCGCAGCGGCCGCATTTTATTACCTTATATTTTAGCGACGTGGATAGTGCCGGGCACGCGCACGGTCCGGACAGCCCGGAAGAAGCCGCGGCGGTGCACGAAGTGGACCGCGAGATCGGCGTGCTGGTGGCGGGCCTGGCGCGATTGAACCTGCCGGTGGATCTGGTGGTAGTGGCGGATCACGGAATGGCCAAGGTGGAAGGCGACTGGATCAACCTCGACCAATACTTCGAGATGTCGCTGCTGGAAAAATCCGTGGAAAGCCTGATGTACCCGAAGTCGGCGGCGGATGCCGATAAGATTTACGCGGCGCTTGCGGGCAAGAGCGATAAGTTCAAGGTCTATCGCAATGGAGCGGTGCCCGCAGCGCTGCACTTCGATGGAAACCTGCGCGAGGGCGATCCTGTGGTGGTGCCCACCGGACCGTATCTGCTGCGGGTGAAGGCCGAGGAGCCGCACGGGGCGAGCGACGCTATGCACGGGATGGGTCCGCCGCTGGGGATGCACGGTTACGACGCGACGCAGATGCCGCAGATGAAGGCGATTTTCTTTGCGGCAGGGCCGGACATTCGCCGCGGAGCCACCGTGCCGCCGTTTGAAAATGTGAATTTGTATCCGTTCATCGCGCGGATACTGGGGCTGGACATCGCGCATTTGAAGACCGGGCCGGTGGACGGCGATTTGAAAGTGTTGCAGGGGATTTTGCAGACGGCGCCGTAGGGCGGGCGCGCTGCCGCGTTGGCGCAAAGAGCCGGCGAGACGCCGGCGCTACCATTTCATAGCCGCACATGACAGGAACAAAGGAGCTTCGTGGCTGGGGACATTCGTTTAACAGAGGTCGAAGCACGGGTACTGGGCGCACTCGTCGAGAAGGAAATCACCACACCGGAGTATTATCCGCTTTCGCTGAACGCTCTCGTGAACGCCTGCAACCAGAAATCGAATCGCGAGCCGGTGATGAACCTGGACGAAGACGCGGTGACGCTCGCGCTGCAGGGATTGAGCGAGAAGGAACTCGCCGGCGCGGCGAATACCAGCGACAGCCGCGTGCGCAAGTACGAACACCACCTGCAGGAATATTTCAATTTCACGCGGCCGGAGACGGCGGCGCTGTGCGTGCTGCTGTTGCGGGGAGCGCAGACGCCGGGCGAAATTCGCGGCCGCGCGGAGCGCCTGCATCCTTTCGAGGAATTGAGCGACGCGCAAGCGGCGCTGCAAAAGCTGATGCAGCGCGAGCCGCCGCTGGCGAAGGTGCTGGCGCGGCAGCCGGGAACCAAGGAATCGCGCTACATGCACTTGCTCTCCGGCGAGGGGAACGCGCCTGCGAACGTCGAAGCCCGGGCGACTGACGCGGCCGGCGCAAGCGAGACGGCGGGAACTGCCCACGAATTCGCAAGCGCCGCGCACGCCGGCCGCGCGGGCGCCACCGACGGCGGGCGAATCGGCCGGCTGGAGGACGAAGTCGCGGCGCTGCGAGATGAAGTCGCCGAGCTGAAGCAGCAACTCGCGCAGTTCCGCAAGCAGTTTGAATAGGCAAACCCGGCCGGCACAGCTTCGCAAATTCCAGCTGGCGGAGGTGGCTGCGAGATTTAGCGCGCTGCCGAAGGGTTGGTGACCGGGCGCATTACGGCGTGGGCGGCGGGTTGCGGTCGCCGAACTGGCGCTGGTGCCAGTAGGGGTAGATGAGCGGCACGGCGCTGGCGGCGTCAAGTTTGGCGACCTGTTCGCGCGTGAGGTTCCAGCCCACCGCGCCGAGGTTCTGGCGCAATTGCTCTTCGTTGCGCGCGCCGACGATTACGTTGGAGATCGTGGGGCGCTGCAGCAGCCAGTTCAGCGCGATCTGCGCCACCGTCTTGCCGGTTTCCCTGGCGACTTCATCGAGCGCGTCCACCACTTTGTAGAGGTATTCGCTCGCGACCTGCGGGCCGGCTTCGGCGGTCTTGTGCAGGCGGCTTACCTGCGGCAGCGGCTGATTGCGGCGGATTTTTCCGGTGAGTCGGCTCCAGCCGAGCGGGCTCCAGACCAGGCAGCCGACGCCCTGCTCCAAGCCGAGAGGCATCAGCTCCCATTCATACTCGCGTCCGATGAGGGAATAGTAAGCCTGATGGGCGACGTAGCGCGCCCAGCCGTAGCGTTCGGAGACCGAGAGCGATTTCATGAGGTGCCAGCCGGAAAAATTGGAGCAGCCGATGTAGCGCACCTTGCCGCTGTGCACCAGGTCGTCCAGCGCGCTGAGGGTTTCTTCGACGGGGGTGAGCGCGTCGTAGCCGTGCATCTGGTAGAGATCAATGTAGTCGGTCTTCAGGCGGCGCAGGCTGCCTTCGCAGGCGGCGATGAGGTGGTGGCGGGAGGAGCCGACGTCGTTGGGGCCGGGTCCGGATTTGAAAGTGGCCTTGGTGGAGATGAGCACCTTGTCGCGGCGGCCGGCGATGGCGCCGCCGAGAACCTTCTCGGAGTCGCCGTCGGAATAAATGTCGGCGGTGTCGAAGAGGTTCACGCCGGCATCGAGGCAAATGTCCACGAGGCGCGTGGCTTCCGGGACGCCGGACTCTCCCCAGGCGCGGAAAAATTCGTTGGAGCCGCCGAAGGTGCCGGTGCCGAAGCTCAACACGGGGACTTTCAAACCCGAACGGCCTAACGTCCTGAATTCCATTAGTGGCTGGCTCCTTTAGTGCTGACTGAGTTGGATGACGCCGCATAGCGCGAAGTTTCGCGATGATTGCCATCGAGGCACAGTGGCACGGAGAACTTGTCCGGAAAGAAAACCGCAGAACTGCCTCGCACCGGGCTCCCGCAGTGGCACGGTTTTCAGCGGCGGACCGCCCAGGCCAGGCCGTCGGGACCCTGGCCCGTGGGAATGTGATCGGTGACGGCGAGTTTATGCAGATCAATGACGGCCACGGCGTCATCGCCGGCGACCGAGACGTAGGCGCGCGAGCCATCCGGGACAACCTGAATTCCGCCTGGGCCGCGGCCCACTTGCAGGATCTTGATTATTTTTCTGGTGGCAGTCTCCACCACGATCAGCTCGCCCGTGGGCGGATCGGAGATCAGTGCGAGTTTGCCATCGGGCGTGAACTTCAGGCGATTGGCATGCTTGGCGTGCACGTTGAAGGTGTGAATTACCTTGCCGGTGGAGGTTTCGATCACCGAGACGGTGCCGTCGCCGGCGTTAGCAGCCCACACCTCCTTGTCGTCGGGAGAAATGTCTATGCCTTCCACCAGCTTGCCCACCGGGATATTGGTTTCCTTCCAGCCGGAAGGCTCAGTGCTTTTTTCGACGGCGGTGACCGTGCCGGAATTTACGTTCGAGGTGAAGAACTCATTCAGATATTTTGTGCGCACCAGCATGTGGGTGCGGTCCTGGCCGATGCCCAGCAGCCAATCGAGTTTATTGGTGGCGGGATCGTAGCGCGCGATGAGCTTGTTCAGCTCGGCGGTGAAATAGAATTTGCCGTCGGCGAAGAGGATGCCGTGCGGGCGGCCCAGCGGGCCCAGATCCACGCGATGAATTTCCTTTTGGGTGGCGAGGTCAATCACCGAGAGGGTGTTGCCGGCAGTTTTGTCGCCGTAGTTGGTGACGACGGCGAGGGCGCCATCGTCGGATGCGGCCACTTCGTGCGGCGCTTCGCCGGTGGGGATGCGCGCGACGACTTGCTTGGTCGCGGGGTCCACGATGGCGAGCGAGTTCTCGGCTTTGTTCAGGACGAGCAGGGCGGGGGAGGGAGTCGCGGTTTGGGTTTGCGCTGCGGGCGTGGCGGTGAGGACCGCGGCGCAGAGGAGCGCGGCGAAGATGACGGCGACGATTGCGGTGGTGGCCGGCCGTTGTGGGACTGCGATGCGGTGCGATGCTGAGGTCATTCGGGATCTCCGATGATAAATGAATAGGGCATGCGCGGGAATAATATCACCAGGCTGCGCGCGGGATGTAGCGGGTATGAGCGCAGGAAGTGTGCGGCAAGATTGCAGAGGCATGGCCGTTGAATTTGTAGCGGCGGCTCGACGATGTGCGTCGAGCCGGCAAGGGTGGTCACGGCGCTTCGTGTAATGGGTTTTGCGCTGCGCTTGCGCCAGGCAAATCGTTGCGCGCGTGCGTCCTTGCGCGACCCGGGTCGTGTGCAGGTGCCCGGTCTGGCTGCGCCAGACCGGGCGCTACAAATTCAAAGGCGGACTTGCGGCAGCCCGCTAATCGGTGCCGTGGGTTTCGACGTACACCAACTGAAACACGGTGCCGCTGCCGTTGGGCTGGATTCCGACGTCGTGCTGCTTGTCCTTGGTTCCAGCCTTCAGCGAGATTTCGCCGGGCTTGAGTTTGTCGTCGCTGCAGTTAAGCTTGTGCGAGGATTTGTCTTCGCTCGCGTCCGCTGCGGGGGATGCGTTGCTGCATTCCAGCACGGCGCCGTACTTGGCGAGGGCCTTGCGGTAGAACGCGGCTACTTTTGCGGGCGCGTCCGGGGACTCCATTTTCAGCACGAACAGCTTGAAGCCGCTGGAGCCGCCCCACAAACCCATGTTCAGCGCGGAACTATCGTCGGAATCATCCTGGTGGCGGCGCGCGCCGGGGTAGATGGGCAGTCCGACGTCTTTGGCGGAGGCATTCTTGCCGAGGTTGAAGCCGATGCTGTCGTTGTCGCTCGAGGATTGCTGCGCGTTCGAATTTTTCTGCTCCTGCGCCGCGAGGGGCAACGCCGCCACGAAAAGCAGGACGAAGCAGGCCGCGCCAAGGGCGGCAGCGCGAAATGTGTTCATCGGATTCTCCTGTGTGCCTACGATTATACATACGCGGAGCGAGGCGCGAATGTTCCGTCGCGGGCGGCCGGTGGCGTGCTGCGTTTTGGCCCACAAATAGGGGCTGAAACAGGGGCCGCAAATTGGTACGAACGTAACATTGCGGTGGACCTTGCGGTATCGCAATCTGGCGGTGGAGGAAATGAGCCATGAGAGCCGCCGCTACGATGTTAGCCGCAGGGTTGCTGTTCGCAGGAGCCGCCTACGGACAGCAGCAGACCGTAACGCTACAAATGCAGTGCCACGACCTGGGATCTACCGGGTTTTACATGCAGTCCAACGAATCCTATGTGAACGGGATGGCCTGCCGCACGGTTTCGCAAAGCGTGTCGGTTGCGCCGGCAAGCGCGCGCGAAGCGGTAACCGTGGCGCAGACGCAGCCGTTCGCCGCCGCGCCCACCTATGCGTATGCTTCGGCGCCGTTGCGGGCGTCGGGCACGGTGCGGGCGCAGGCTCCGCTGGTGCCTTCGGTGTTCATCGAACCGATGCAAGGAATGGAAGGCCTTCTCGCCACGGCGTTCGAGAAAAAGCACGTTCCGCTGGCGGAGGCCATCAGCGCCGATCGCGCCACCTACGTGCTGCACCTCTCCTGGGGTGATGCGAGCGCGGAAGGCGCTAAGGACGCGAGCAAGTCGTCCGCAACTCCGACGCTTCAGCTGATCAATCGCAGCTCGGGCGCGGTGGTCTTTGCATATCCCCTCAATCGCGAAAACACCTGGCACGGCGAACGGTTCACCGCAGAAATCGTCGCCAGCCAGGTGAAGCGGCAAGTCGCGAGCAAGTAAGAGCGGCGAGCGCGGCGACGGCGCAGGATTTGACGATAAGGGCGGGTCCCAGACCCGCCCTTATTTTTTTCGCTTGGACATGGAGTTCGATTTGCGATGCGCGCCACGGCGCACGCGGCGCATTGGACCCCACTTCTACTTTTCCGGACAACTGAAAATCAGTCCCGCGTAGCCTTGCAGCGCGGACGCGGCGTTGTGGTCCGCGCATTCGGCGTAGGGGCAGGATTCATCCGCGAAGCCCTGGTCGTATCTTCCGGATTTGATTTCGGCGACGACCTTCGCTCCCAGCGCCTGCAGCTCGCGGTCCTGCGCGGGGGTGACTTTGGCCAGCGAGAAATCGTAGCCGAAAGCGCGGCCCTCCATGACCGCCGCCAGCTCCCAGAACGTGGCGAGGCGCGGGTCGGCCAAACCGATGGCCTCAAAGCGCAGGGATTCCTGATCGGGCAGCTCGAACATCCTCAGACGGCCGTTGCAACGGGCGACGACGGTCTGGGAGGCGGAGGCGTCCTCGTCGCCGGAGCCAGCATCACCGCGGCGGGTCGCGGTGTGGACGATGGCCTCGACGTCGTCTTCGGCGTAATCGCAGAGGTCAAATTTTCCGGCTACTTTTTTCACGGTGATAGCGGGCAGGACGCGCTCGATGGCGCGCACGGTGACGCGGCGCGGGCAGGCCGCGCCCAGCGGGGCGATGCGAATTTCACGCACCAGCACGTCCGCGCCTTGCGGACGCACGTCCAGGATGTGGTCCACCCACTTCGGATCGCCGTGAAATACGGCTTGGGTGACGACGTAGAACTCTTCGAGCAGCGCCTTCGGCTTCGCGTTGCCGGACGCGTTCGGCACAAAGGATGCGGCAAGCAGCAGCGCGGCTGCGAGCGAAATCGCAATGAGCAGGGAAGCCCGCGGGGAGCGGTGAACTGGGGTCGCCATGCGGCGAGTATAAGTCAGGCGATATTGAATTTGTAGTGGAGGACTGCAGCGCGACGGCGGGGGACTAGCGGAACGACCGCAGATTGAAGAGCTTGCCGATCAGCTTTTTCGCCCCGCCGTTTTTCGGCTCAGAGCTATGGTTGTGCGCGCTGAAATCGCGCCCGGGAACCCGCGTAGGATCGGCGGCGCGCGGCGCAGCGGTATTCTGCAAGTGTTCGGGAAGGGGCGCGAGCAAGCGCACCACGTGGCCCAGCCGCTCCTGCTTGTAAGGCTTGGCCATGCACACAATCGCGCCGAGGGAATGAGCCTGGGAATAATCACTGGGATAGGCGGAGACGGTGGTCAGCACCACGGGAACCCGGCGCAGGCGCGGAGTGCTCTTCACGTGTTCGCAGAGGTCGTAGCCCGGCAGACCGTCGCCTTCGATTTCGGCCACGACCAGCGAAGGAGTGAACAAGCTCAGCACTTGGCGCGCGTCGGCGGAATTTCCGACCGCGATTACGTCATAACCTTCGTTCTCGAGATAGGTTTTCAAGGCGTCGCGCAGCTGGTCATCGGCGTCCACGGCCAGCACCAGCGGTTTTTTCGGCTCCGCGGTAGCGGCGACAGCGGCCGGCTGGCTGACACTTCCTGCACGGCGCGCTGGGGCGGGCGGCGGCAGGACAAGATGCTCGGAAGGCGGTGCAGCGAAGGTGATCGCCACGCCGCGCAAGCCGTCACCCAAGTCGGTAACGCGCACCACCCGCCCTTCCTGCTCCTTGTGCACGGCTTTGGGCGATTTGCTGTAGGGGAACACGACGGCGACCTGCATGCCGCAAGAATAGTTTTCCAGTTGGGTGTGGAACAGAATGCCGGAGCGGGAAACGTCGAAGGTGGTGGCGATTTCCTGGGTGCCGCTGGTTTCCGCGTCCACCGCGCGGATGCGTATGGGCGCGGAGATCAGCGCGCGGCGCTTCTGGCGGCGATCCTGCGCGCTTTCGCGCGCCGGCGCGGCAGCCGCGGGAGAGGCCTGCGGCGCGTACTGGCGTTGCTCCGCCACGAACTCTTCTGCGGCTGCGCTCATTTCCGCGACCACGTGCTTTTTGGCCGCGGCCGAGGCGCTGGAGTTCTCCAAGCTGTTGAGGGTCGGGCGAGCGTCGGACGGACCGGCGGCGGATTCGCGGGCCGAGGCCGCGATGGTTTCCAGGTCCATCACTTCCGTGTGCGGGGGCGTCGGAACGCGCGGGGGCGCCACCGGCTTCGTTACGATGAAAAGCGGCGTGTGACCGTGACGCGATTCCGGGGCTGCGCTGCCCAACCCGGAAGAATTTTCCACGAAGGGCTCGGCACCGTCGTCCGCTGCGTCGAATTCCTGATCGTGCACGCTGGAATCAATGGTTTGCAGCAGGATTGCCAGGACGTCGGTATCGGCGTGTCCGCCGGGTGCGTTGGCGGTAAAGCTGAGCAACGCGTCGGCGGCAGAGGAGGTATCGAAATCATCCTCGACGGATTCGGAGGAGACAACGGTGCCGCCGCTTTCATCCCGGAAGGTGCTGGCGTGGGTATCGTAGAGCGCGGCGAGGCAGGCGCTGACGTCCGCTTCAACATACTGGGGAAACACGACTTCTTCCACCGGGCGAGTGGCCAGGTTTGTCGCGCGACCCGATCTGGAGCGGAACATTCGTGACGCTTTACTCATGCTAGCCTGGCCTCTTTCGGGACTGCTCCAAGAGGATTTAGAGTAACAACGTGGGTAGGGGAGCGCACTAGGGTAAAGGTTACATTGTGCTAGTACTTCGGAGGAAGGGGCGGACTAGTACTCAGGTAGTGCCCCCACATCTACATGTAAATAAGCAACTTGGCTAGTGCTGGCGGATTCGTTGGATCCCGCGGTTGACGATTAGGAATCCGCGTGCGGCGAGCGTCTTTTTTGGCGGCTTGGAGGGCTGGGCGAACTGCTCCTCCCCGGGGACATGCGCTGGTCAACGATCAACAATGCCGCGGCTGGCGCCGCGGGCATCGCCTGCCAAGCCGCGGTCGGCGGCCTCGGTTACGCCGCGATCCAGCGGCAGACGGATTTCCACAGCGAGGCCCACGTCCGGGCAGTTGGTAGCGTTCAGGGTGCCGCCGTGCAGGCGGATGGCGCGGTCGGTGATGGAAAGGCCCAGTCCGGAGCCGCCCGAAGAGCGATCGCGCGCGTCTCCCACGCGGTAGAAGGGAAGGAAGATATCGCCGAGGGAGCTTTCCGGCACGCCGGCGCCGTGGTCGCGCACGCGGATCAGGGCGAAGCCGGATTCGTGGCCTATGCCGGCCTGCACGGTGACCTCAACGTCCGTGCCTTCGGGCGTGTAGTTGACCGCGTTACGAATCACG
This sequence comes from Candidatus Acidiferrales bacterium, assembly GCA_049300435.1. Classification (GTDB taxonomy): domain Bacteria; phylum Acidobacteriota; class Terriglobia; order Acidiferrales; family UBA7541; genus Palsa-295. The sequence goes on from JBAQJS010000091.1 coordinate 33,685, forward strand.
TTCTCGAACGCGCTGGCTAGCAACTGCCGGTTTCCAGAGGTGCTGCAGGAATCGGAGTGGAGCAGTCGGACGTGGCGATTGAGGCTTTGCGCTTCGAAATTGGCGTCGGCCACCACATCGCGCACCAGCGCTCCCAAGTCGAAGGATTCGTGGCCGATGTTTTCGCTGCCGCTCTCGAGCCGGGCGAGGCGCAGGAGGCTGCCGATGAGCCCATCGAGCCGGCCAGCCTCCAGCTCGATGCGATCCAGGCCGCTGACCGATTCGGGATTGGCGCGCAGGCGCGTGAGGCCCAGAGCGACCGTCAAGCGCGCGAGCGGAGAACGCAATTCGTGGGAGATGTCCGCAAGGAGGCGGCGCTGCGAGGAAATGAGCGCTTCGATCTGCTCGGCCATGTGATCGAATTCGCGGCTCAGATCCGCCAGCTCGTCTCCGCGCCGGGTGGCGCCGCCGCCCACGCGGGCATTTAAATGCCCGGCGGCGAGGCGATGGGTAGCCGCGCGGATGTGGCGGATCGGCGCGGTGATGTGATGAGCCAGCCAGAAGCACACCAGTCCGGCCATCAGGAAGATGACTCCGGCGCGGATCAACTGGGTCTGCACCGGGGCGCGCAAGGCGTCCGCGGCGGATTCGACCGCCGTGCCCATCACCAGGACGTAGCGGCTGCCGGTGGGCCCGATGGTTCTGCGGGCGACGAATTTGGTTCCGTGGGCGACGAGAATCTTGGTGTCGTCGGTCTGGAGAGCGGTTTGCGCGAGCGCTTCGGCTTCGGGAGGCGCGGGCTGGGAAAGAATCTCCTTGCCTTCGTCGTCGAAAAGGTAGGCTTGAGCGTGGAGAGTGGTGTCCAGGGAGTCGAGAAAATCCGCCAGCGCGCCCATGCCGTGATCGTCCAGCACGTCGGCGGCGCGCGCGGCCACCAGGGGAGTGATGGTGCGGTCCGATTGCGCGGTGCGCAGGGCGGTGAATTGCGACTGGGTGGTAACCACCGACAGGATCAGGGTGCCGCTGACCAGCACCATGGCCATCCAGAACCAGAGGAAAATTTTCAGGAACAAGCTGCGCAAATGCGGTTCACCCGTTAAAACGAATTTCCCGGCAACACGTAAATATACCCGACGTTGCGGATGGAGCGAATGCGCTCGGAACCGTCCGGTGCCGGGCCCAATTTCTTGCGCAGATTGCTGATGTGCACATCGAGCTTGCGATCCGAATGCAGGAACTGGCTGCCGAGCACGCGCTTGCCCAGCTCGCCGCGGGGAATCACCTGTCCGGGCAATTTCGAAAAAGCGCTGAGCAGCTCGAATTCAACGGAGGTCAAGGGCACGGTGCGGCCGTTGTGGCGGACGACGCGGGCGCGCGCATCCACTTCGAGGTCACCGAGCATCAGGAAGTCGGGCGCCGAAGGGGCGGGAGCGCGCGGCGGCGCGCTGGAACTGCGGCGCAGGACGGCATGGATGCGGGCGGCCAGTTCGCGCGGGTTGAAGGGCTTGGAAAGGTAGTCGTCCGCGCCGATTTCCAGGCCCACGATGCGGTCCACGTCGTCGCCGTGCGCCGTCAGCATTACCACCGGGACTGAGGATTTGGCGCGGATTTTGCGCAGAACTTCAAAGCCGCGGATTCCGGGAAGCATCACGTCCAGAACGATGAGCGAATAATTGCCGGAAAGAGCGCGCTCCAGGCCGGTGGCGCCATCATGCACGGCCTCCGCGCGCAAACCCTGCGATACCAGATACTCCGATACCAGCTCGCACAACTCCACATCGTCATCCACAACGAGAATACTTGCGGCGGGCGCGGGAGCCGCATTTTCCGATGGCATCGGCTGCATCATAGAACCGGGCACCGCGGAGCAAAACGGCGCCGCGGCACGACAATCTGCGGACAATTCTAGCCGATTTTCCGTGGCGCGCAAGCTGCAGCGCGCCCCCGGGCGGGCCGGGAACGAAAAACGCGCCGAGGCTGGGGCGGAGCGGGAAAGCGCGTTGCCGCCTGCGCCGGGAAGCAGCTTTTTGGACTTGTACAGATTCGTACAAGTTGCTAGAATTGTACAAATCTGTACAAATGATAAAAAGGGGTGAGCAAAAGAGGATGCGCAACCGGCACGCGGTCTTGCTTGCGGATGTGATTGGCTCGCGGGCGCAGCGCGATTTGCGCGCGCTGCTGAGCCAGCGGCTGGCGCAGGCTTCGCGCGCGCACCTGCGCGCACGATTCATCCGCCTGCCGTATTCGGTTACGGCCGGCGACGAATTCCAGACCATCGTGCGCGGCTATGGCTGCCTGCCGGAACTGATCCTGGACCTGCGGGAACGCCTGCGGCCGCTGCGCCTGCGCGTGGGAATCGGGATTGGCAGAGTTCCGGGGCGGCTGCAGGCGCCGGTGAACCGGCTGGGCGGCGAGGCATTTCAGCTCGCGCGCGCGGGGCTGGAGGGGCTGAAGAGCGGCGCGGGGAACAAGTTCGAGGTACTGACGGCTTTCCGCTCGAGGGATGCGGCATTCGATTCCACCGCCAATTTGATTTATGCTTTGCACGATACGCTTTTGCTGAAGATCACCGCGAAGCAGTGGGAGACGATGGAAGTGTTCCGCAAGAAACGCCGCCTGGAAGCGGCCGCGCGGGCGCTGTGCCTGGACGCTTCGACGGTGTCGCGCAATTTGAAGCGGGGCTATTTCTGGCAGCTGCAGCAGACCATCGCGGGGATGAGGAGCCTGCTGCAAAAGCGCTGGGATTGATTTGTACGAAAACGTGCAAGTTGCGGGATTTGTACAGAAACGTACAATTAGTGGAAATCCATGGAAACGGTTACGAGAATCGTGCTGGCGCTGTTGCTGGGGCACTTGCTGAGCGATTTTGTGTTTCAGACGGCCGCCCTAGTGCAGCAGAAGAAGAGCGGGCGCATGGCCGGCTATCTGAAGCACGGGGCGGTGTATTTCGCGTGCGCGGTGCTGCTGACATGGTTTTTCGTTCCGGGCACGTTCGCTTCGGGGCGATTTTTGGCGGTGGCGCTGGGACTGACGCTGGCGCACCTGGCGATTGACGGCAGCAAGATCCGTCTGGCGCGGCGCACGCCGGTGGGAGAGGGTACGGCCGCGTTTCTGGTGGATCAGGTGGTGCATTTTGTGACCATCGTGGTGGCGGCCTGCTGGATCGCGCGTGTGGAGCCCGCGCGGGTGCTGCTGCACGGACTGCAGGTGCTGCGCACGCCGGGGAATCGCGTATTGCTGGTGATGGTGGTCTATACGACGGTGATATTCGGCGGCGGCTACCTGATCCGGTTCATCACCAAACCTTTGCTGAAGCATCTGCAAGCCGGCGAATCGCAGACGCAATTGAGCAACGCCGGGATGTATATCGGCTGGCTGGAGCGATTCCTGGTGATGACCGCGCTCTTCTTGCATTCGCCGGCCACGGCCGGGCTGATTCTGGCGGCGAAATCCATCGCGCGGTATCCGGAATTCAAGCGCGAGCAGTTTGCCGAATACTTCCTGATTGGGACGCTGCTGAGCATATCCGCGGCCATCGTCGGGGGCGTGATACTGCTGAAGACGTTCTACGGGAATTCGGCCCTGCCGCAGTAGCGGCGTTGCGCAGGGGAGCGGCGGGAGCCCCTCTTTATCCGGCTGGATTGCGGATGGGATTGCCGCTGCGATTGTTGTAAGATGCTTCGCTGTTCATGGGGCCGGGACTCGTGGGGTAAGTGGACGTACAACCGAATGATGCGCGCCTACCTCTAAGAATTGGAACTTTTTCTTTTCTGACGGGAATACAGGCATCCACGTGTGTGCCCGAGAACTATGCAAAAAATGAGCGGGCCGAGGCAAATGACCAAACAGAAAATTTGGAATCGGACGGCGGGCAACTGCAACACCTTGGAAACGGTTCGGGCGGACGGCGCGACGGCTGGCGCTGCGCGCCGCCGGACCATCCCCTCTGCGGCAAGAGCGACAACGGACGGGCACTCGACGGCGAGGAGGATGCGCGGATTTCTGTTTCTGCCGCTGGCGCTGGCCTGCTTGGTGGCCGTTTCCTCTTGCGGGGGCGGTGGATCGGTGACAGTGACGTCGGTAACGATCTCGCCCGCGACGGTGAGCGTGAATATCAATGAGACCACGCAGTTCACGGCGCAGGTAGCGCTTTCGAATACCTCGGACACCAGCCAAACGGTGACTACGGTGACCTGGCTGGTGAATGGCGTCGCGGGCGGAGATCCCACGATCGGTACGATCGGGGCCTCGACGATTGATTCACTGGTGGGCGTGTATACGGCGCCCGGCGTGGTGCCCACCACCAACAACGGCTCGGTGAACATCACCGCGACGACGCCGCAGATTCCGGGTTCGACCACCAACAGCAACCTGGTCACCTCGAACACCGCGGTATTGACCGTGGGCATCGGTGCCGGGCTATCCATCAATCCCACTTCGGCCACGGTTTTTGCCGGGCAGAGCTATCAGTTTGCCGCGATTCTGAATAACGTGGTGGATTCGGCGGTGGCTTGGTCTATCTCCTCACCGGACGGCGGGAACATCGGCAGCATCAATCCGTCCACTGGGCTTTACACTGCGCCGCCTTCTCCGCCGCCGGGCGGGACGATCACGGTCACGGCGCAAAATGGGACCGCGACGGCAACCTCCCTGGTGACGGTTGCGTTTTCCGACTATTCCATGTCGGGCCCGTTCGTATTTTCGTATTCGGGCAACGACAATTCCGGATTCTTCGCCGTGGCGGGAAGTATCCAGGCGGACGGCATGGGGCATATCGTGAGCGGCGTTGAGGATAGCGATAACTATTCCACCGGCGTAGCCAAGCAGGTGCCCATCACCGGAACGTATCTGGTGGGCCCGGACGGCCGCACCAGCGCGAAAATCACCGTGGGAACGGGTTCCGGGCCCGGGCAGGGAACGACGCAGACTTGGCAATTCACTTTGACGAATTACCAGCATGGCGTGCTGACGCGCTTCGACGCACAAGCCTCGGGCAGCGGCACGATTGACCAGCAAAACCTGAACGGCTTGACCACCGCCCTGACGGCGCTGGCTGGCCCCTACGCCTTCCGCGTGTTGGGAGGCGACGGGGCTTTTTATGCGCAGGGCATGGCCGGGAAGTTCACCGCGAGCGGCACGGGACAAATCAGCAACACCGACGCGATACTGGACGTGAACAACAGCAGCAATCCGGCGGGCGGCGTGACCACCGGGGACCGCAGCCTCGCCGGCTCCTACACGCTCGATTCCAGTTTTCCGGGGAGCGGGCGCGGAACGATCACCCTGACCAGCGCCACCACGGGCTCGATCCAATATGCGTTCTACATCGTGGACACCACCACCGCCGAGCAAAGCACGCAATTGCACCTGGTGGAAATTGACGGGCGCAATTATCTGGCGGGAGACGTATTCGCGGCGCCCACGGGAGCTTCGTTCAACGTTGCCAGCCTGGCGAGCGGAAATTATCCGTTCACGGCGGGCGGCTCGTCGCCCACCGGGGCCTACGCGGCCGGCGGTATCTTCATCTCCGACGGCGCCGGAAATACCAGCGGCGTGGTGGACAGCAACAACGCCGGGACGGTGACGCTCGATACCACCCTGGGGACGTGCACCTACACCGTGGATTCCACCACCGGACGCATTGACCTGCGCTTGAACCTGACGAGCGGAACCTGTCCAGCGGGCTCGAGCTCCACGACGCTGGAGTATGCGGCGTATCAGACCGCGCAAGGCCCCACCCTCATGCTGGAGCTCGATGCGACCGCGATCACCACCGGCGTGACGTACTTGCAGAGCGGAGCCTCGACCGCCGTGGAAGGCAGCTTCTCGTTTGCCCTGGCGGGGCAAGGCATCTTCCATAACGCCGCATCGCTGTATCAGCAGAATCTTTCTGGCCAGGTGACCTTGTCCGGAACCGAAGCCATCAGCGGAACCGTGGACATCAATACTTTCACCGCGGTGTACCCCGGCGATCCGTTGAACACGGTCTCGACGACGACCACCAACCCGACGACATTCATGGCACCGGACAGCACGGGGCGCGGAACGGCGACGATCGTGGGCACCAATCCCAACGTCACCTATAACGTCGTGTACTACCTCACCGGTCCAAACACCGCGCTGCTGTTCGATTCAGACACCACGCGCGTGCTGCTAGGCACGCTCAATCTGCAGTTCTAGCGGTACACATCAGAGGAACGGAGGGCGCCGCCCGGGTCAGCCAGTATGTTGCCGCCGGGCGGCGGCTGCCGATCAGGTCGCACTTCTGCGCAGGGCCCTTAAAATTCAGGCAGCGAGACTCGCGGGCGTGGGCGAATTTTGTCCAGAATCGTGTTTTGGGGCATTGCGACGTGGGGCGAAATGTGGTAGTCTGGTGTTGCGTTTGTTGCTTTATGATTCGTTTTTGACGCGTGCGACGAAGGCTGCCGGGCAAACGTCCGACGGCTTTTTTTTTGTGCGGGGCGATGCGAGCTAGGAGCAACAAGCAGCTTTCCTGGTGGCTAACCGCCACCTGATGAATAATTTAGGAGCAGTTTCCGTGAGCAGAGAGCAAGGTACCGTGAAGTGGTTTAATGCGGCCAAGGGTTATGGGTTCATCCAACGCCAATCCGGCGAGGATGTCTTCGTACATTTCTCCGCGATCCAGTCCGAGGGCTACAAGTCCCTCAACGAGGGTCAGGCGGTCGAATTTGAAGTGAAGCAAGGACCGAAAGGTCTGCAGGCCGAAAACGTAGTCGGCCTGTAAGTCTGCCAAAGTCTTCAGATTGAATTTGGGGCATTAGGCCAGCATCGGCGGCGGCAACCTGCGTGGCGCTGTCTCGCAGAGGCGTCGAGCGCAGACGTTGCGGGCCGGTGGTGGGCCTACGAAGCGCTAGTCCCGCGCGCTCGCTGGATGTGTCTCGCCGTTTTTGCCTGACTGCGCGTTGGTGTACGTGGCGGGCGATGCGCGCCAATCGCAAGAGTAGTGCCGAAAAAAGAGCGCGGACGCGGTTCGCGCCGTTTTCGGGAGCAAGCGCGAGCAAACGTTCCTGGGAATTCGCAGCGGCGGGCGGGAGCGCGCCACTCTGTTTCGTATTTTGGCTCTGAATTCATAATCCACCACGGAGGGCGTTGTGCAAACACTGGTCGAAGGGCAGTCCATACGGCACGAGCAATACGGGATGGGTGTAGTCACCGAGTCGAACAACGAACGCACCACGATTGATTTCGACGATCACGGCGTGAAGAAGTTCGTCACCGCCATATGGTCCGCCGAGCTGGTCGGCGAACCGCCCGCGACGCCGCCCACCAAGCGCCGTGGCCGCCGCAAGTCCGCCAAGAAGTCCTAAGTCAACCGATTCGACCTGCTAAACCACGCTTCCGGGCCGCAAGCTCCGGGAGCCGTGGTGTGTTCACACGCATTGCGCGAGGTTCGTGGCGCGCCCAGTTCGTGCTGCCCGTGGTAGTGCTTCATTTTGGCGCGATATGCTGGCACACTGCAGGCTGGAGAGAATCGTGCGGAACACACGCCAGCTGAACGCCGGACTCGCCGCCCGCGGAACCCTGACAGTCGCGGCGGGAATGCTCCTGGCATGGGCCGGGATGGCGCCGCTAGCCGCGGCGCAGGCGAGCGCGGGCGCCGCCGCAGGGCAGAGCGCGGCGCACAGCATCGAGCACAACATCAGCAAGGGAGTTGCGGTGGAGCTGCCGGTATCGTGGAGGGAATTCGATCCGGGAGAATCGCCTGCAGCGCTGGCGCCTTATGCGCCGCCATTTCATTTGAACGGCATCCTGGCGCTGCAGAATCCCTCGCAGGACGCCATCGTGCAGTTCGCCGTCTCGGATAACCCGCTGCTGGGGCACGACGCCAACTGGCTGGACACCCAGATGCACATGGCCAGCGGCTCGGGCATGAGCGTGATTGATTTTCTGTTTTATTATTTTTTTCCGCCGCCGGCAGACTGCATCAGCGAAGCGCTGTCCAATAACGGACCGGCCACCTTCGCGCCGCTGCCGGGCAGCACTTCGAGCAGCTCGCCTCCGCTGCTGCAGGTTTCCTACACCTGCCACCACGCCGTCACGTTGCAGGGGTTCTTCGCTTCGCAAGTCAGCTCCGGCGTCACCTTCGTGCAAACCAACGCCGGGCCGCGCGCTTACGGGATCACCGCGGAATTCTATCTGGCGCCGATGGAGCGAGTGACGTCGCCGGGAATGACCTGGTACGTGTTCGCGGCGCAGCGCACCAGCCCCGTCAACCAGAACGCCTCCAATCATTTCAAGCTGCCGCCGCACTTGCAGGGGGCGCAGGCGGATTTTTATTGGGCGATCGGCGCGGTGGGATCGTTTCCCTGGGTGAACGACCCCAACCGGCCCGACGAGCCGTTGATCCACGTGGCCTACGCGGGCGTGGGCTCCGGCGGCAGCAAGCGCGCCGAATTCCTGGAGCTGCTGCAGCAAGTCCACGCTCGCAACGCCACCCCCGGGCCGGGAGAATGATGCGCGACGCGCGGCCGTTGCGGTTACATCCCGGCATACTCTTTCTGCATCTTTATTGCTGAATCGCGGAAGCTGCGACGCCGAAGGTTGAATGCAAAGATGAACGCCAGAGATTCGCTACGGTGCAAGATGACGACCGACGGAACGATTACCCGCGTCGGGGCGGCTTGCGCGTTGCTGTGCGCCGCGTTCCTGGCGGCCCCGCGGCCTCTGGCGGCGCAGGCTCCGCCAGGCC
>JBAQJS010000092.1:0-1603 GCA_049300435.1 Candidatus Acidiferrales bacterium
TCAGCGAAAACACAACAGATGTTGGAATCACTGAGACTCAGCCAGCCGAAGTTGAGCCTGCGCCGGAAGCATAACGTCGAAGATGGACCGGAAGTGGACATAATTCGCTTTTTCAAACGACATCCCGAAGGCGCTCGGCCACATCTTCTAGTGGTATACGACCTATGACCCTTCTATCCACAAAATACCACTCCGCGCCGAACTGGTGTGAGCGTCTTAACATTGCCCGCGAGATTTGGGCAGAAGTGCGGGCAGAGCGTGTACCTGCACCCTGCACGAACAACCTTGTTAAAATAGAGGAGCAAGAAACTGGAAGAGAAACTTCTGTTCGTGGACTGGGAAACTCGTAGCGAACTAGATTTGACTGAAGTCGGGTCACCTCTCTATTTCGCCAGTCCTTCAACGGTTGGCCTTATGTGCTCATGGGCCATCAATGACCGCAAGGTACAGGTGTGGGAACCCGATTTGGGACCGATGCCAGACGAAATGCGCGCTGCGCTCCTCGACCCTGCCTTCACGAAAATTGCATGGAACGTCAAGCATGAATTGAAGTCATTCGAGAAATTCTGCGACATAACCATCCCGCTGAATCAATGGTTTGACGTGATGATTCTGGCGTCCTATCTTTCTCTGCCGCGCAAACTGGACAAATGCTGTAAGGCCCTCGACCTGCCACCAAACATCGCAAAGATGACCGAAGTAGGCAAGGAATCCATTCAAATGTTTTGCGCTCCGGCGCGGATGGGCGGGAAAGAGACGCTATTCGGCATCGAACCCACGTTCTACAACAGCCGCGAGAACAAACCCCGCGAATGGGAGCTATTCAAAGAGTACTGCGCGGGCGACACCGAAGTGGAGCGCTACATCTACCGTCTTTTCGCCAAGAAATTTCCCTTGCCCGATATCGAGCGCGAGTACTGGTATCTCGACCACATCATCAATGAGCGCGGCATGCCTGCCAACCGCCAGTACGCGCAGAACGCGCTCCAAATGGCTCTGGACTCCACCACGACCCTACGTGCGCGCCTGATTGAACTGACAGGGCTGGCCAATCCCAACTCGGACAAGAAAATGCTGAACTGGCTGCGCGCCCACGGCTACCCGTACACGTCTGCGGGCAAGGTGATGGTGGCAAACGCACTGAAAAACCCCACGCTGACCGCCGAAGCGCAGCACGTGCTGCACATCCGCCGCGAATTCAAGAAAATTTCCTACCACAAGCTGGAAGAACTGCTGAAGCGCATCAGCGAGAACGGGCGCTTGCTCGACTTGTTCGCGTTTCTGGGCGCATCGCGCACCGGGCGCTGGGCCGGGCAAGATTTGCAGTTCCAGAATATCGCGCGCCCCAACAAAGCTATCGAGAAGCAGATGGAAACGGCCATGCTGTTGATTCAGGCTCTCAACTTGGCACAGGCGATTGACAAATTCGGCCCCGTCTATGACGTGAACGGCGAAAAATTCAAGATTCCGTCGGCCATTGACATGGTCACGTCGTGCTTGCGCAGCGTATTTCAGGCGGGACCGGGCAAGCAGTTCGTTGTCAGCGACCTTTCCGCTATTGAAAATCGCGGGCTGGGCTGGATTGCGGGCTGCGATGCGATTC
>JBAQJS010000093.1:0-52402 GCA_049300435.1 Candidatus Acidiferrales bacterium
CCGCGTCAATCACGGCGACCACGGTCTGAATCGGCACGGTCTGGCCTTCGGAAACTTTGATTTCCTTCAGCACCCCGGCGGAAGGCGAGGGGATTTCGGCGTCCACTTTGTCCGTGGAGATTTCGAACAAAGGCTCGTCGCGCTCGATCTTGTCTCCGGCCTTCTTCAGCCACTTGGTGATGGTGCCTTCAAAAATGCTTTCGCCCATTTGGGGCATGACAACGTCCACAGCCATGGTCTTCTCCTGTACGTTCGAACCCGCGCCGCCGGTCTAAATCCGGCCGGGCACAATCAGGCGGCGCTCAGACATTCCTCGTGCCACACGCCGGGAATTCCCTGCAGCGTGTAAATCTCATCTCCGCCGTGGAAGAAATCCACGGCTTGCACGGCGGCGGTGCGGCCGGCGAAGGCCAGTTGCTCGGGCTCGAGCTCATTGTGATACTGCCCGGCTTCCAGAAAGGCCTCCAGAAAAGCGCGGCCGGCAATGCGCACTTCACTGCCCACTGCGAATTCGGCGTTGTTGATGCCCTTGGTCTTTCCCATCGTGGCTATCCTGCCTTTTTCCGCGTCAGTATTTTGCCAGGGCGCGCGCGGCCGCGACCACTTTTTCGGTGTTGGGAAGAAAACGCTCCTCGAGCGGCGGCGCGTACGGCACCGGCGTATCCAGCGCGGTGACCCGGGCCACCGGGCCGTCCAGATCCTCGAAAGCGCCTTCGCAGACAAGCGCGGCAATTTCGCCGGCAATGCCGCCGGTGCGCGTATCTTCGTGCACCACCAGCAGCTTGTTGGTCTTTTTCACGGAGGCAAGAATGGTTTCCTGGTCCAGCGGCAGCAGGGTGCGCAGATCAATCACTTCCGCTTCGATGCCTTCCTGCGCGAGTTGTGCGGCGGCTTCCAGGGACGTGTGGGCCATGGCCGCGTAACTGATGATGGTCAAATCGCGCCCGGGGCGCCGCACGACGGCCTTGCCGATGGGCACGGTGTAATCGCCGGGCGGCATTTCTTCCTTCAGCCGGCGGTACAGATATTTGTGTTCGAAGAACAGCACGGGATTATTGTCGCGAATCGCCGATTTCAGCAGCCCCTTGGCATCCGACGGCGTGGAAGGATAAATCACTTTCAGCCCCGGCGTGTGCACGAAATACATTTCGGGGTTCGCGGAATGAAACGGGCCGCCATGCACGCCGCCGCCCGAAGGGCCGCGGATGACCATGGGCACCGGCGCGCCCCACAGGTAATGCGATTTGGCGACGAAATTGGTGACCTGATTGAAGCAGCAGGCGATGAAATCAATGAACTGCATTTCGGCCACGGGACGCAGGCCCAGGAAGCTCATGCCGCAGGCCGCGCCGATGATGGCCGTCTCGGCGATGGGGGTTTCGATGACGCGCTCGCGGCCAAAGCGCGCGAGCAGGCCGTCGGTGACTTTGAACGCGCCGCCGTACACGCCGATGTCCTCACCAATGGCGACGACGGCGGGGTCGCGCTCCATTTCCTCGAACAGGGCCTGGCGGATGGCGTCCACCATGGTGATGGGCCCGGCATTCGCGGCCGCATGGGGAGGAACGAGCGCCGTCGAGCCGGAAGCTGCGTGCGGTGCCATGTTCAGCGCCTCCCCTGCTTATCCTGAGGATTTTTTGCGTATGGCTTGCCCGGGGCATTCTTGGCGAAAGGCTTACTGCGCGGACCCTTGCTGAAAGATTTTTCCTGGGGGCTGCGCGCGAAGGATTTTTCTTTCGGCGCGCGTCCGTAGGTCTTGTTCTGGGGATTGTCGGGACTCTCGCGGAAGGCTTTGTCCTTGGGCCCGCGGCCGAACGGAATGCGCGGTAGCGCGGTCTCTTCCGCCGCGCCGGCAATCTGGGCGTGCGGCATAGCAACTTCGTCGTCCGTGGGACCGGACGCGTGTTGCGCTGCGGCCGCTTTGGCGAGCGGGGCGGGCGTCTTCGCGCCGTTGCCTGCCGCGGCCGCCGCTTCGCGCGCGGGCGGAAATTGCCCCAGCGGAGGAAAGTCCTTCATGTGCCAAGCCGGATCCATGCTGGATTTCGGAGGAGTTACCTCGGCTTTCGGACGTTTCCAGTCCGCGGCGATGGCGTGGCAGCCGTCGCAGTACACGCCTTCCTCGGCCAGCTCGGGAGGAGGCAGCGGCGAATCTTCAGCGAATTTCTGCTCGACGTCCAGCTCGCGCTCGATGCGCGCGTCCATTGCCGATTTCGCGGCAGCGTCCCAGATTTTATTTTCCGTCAGATATTTTTCGTAGAGGGCGATGGGGTCGCGCGCCTTCCAGTATTCGAACATCTCCTTGGGGACGTATTCGGCGGGATCGTGCTGCGCGTGGCCGCGCATGCGCATGGTCTTCACTTCGATGAGGCGCGGACCGCGGCCGGCGCGACATTCGTCCACGGCTTCCTTGGCGGCGCGGTAGACGGCGACAACATCATTGCCGTCCACGATGGCGCTGGGGATGCCGTAGGCGGCGCCGCGGTCGGCCAGATTCTGGATGGGCACCTGGCGCGAAACGGGCGTGGAGTAGGCCCATTGATTATTTTCGACGATGAGCACGAAGGGCGCGTGCTGCGCGGCAGCCAGGCCCAGGCCTTCGTGAAAGGCGCCGGTGGAGCTGCCGCCGTCGCCGATCCAGGTGAGGGCGACGATATTTTGTCCGAGGTAGCGGCCGGCCATGGCCACGCCGGTCATCACCGGAATCAAATCGCCGAGCATGGAGATGGGGGAGACGATGTGGCGGACTTGGAGGTCGCCGAAATGACTGGTGCCGTCCTTGCCCTGGGTGGGCGAGGTGAATTTCGCCATGTGCTGGGTGAAGATGTCGCGCGGCGGGACGCCCTTCACGAGCAGCGCGCCGATGTTGCGGATCATGGGAGCGATCCAGTCGCGCTTTTCGACGGCGTAGCAGGTGCCGACCGAAACGGCTTCCTGGCCCAGGCTGGAATACAGGCCGCCGACGATTTTGTTCTGGCGGAAGAGGCGCACCATGCGCTCTTCGAGCTGGCGATTGAGCTGCATGAAATAGTAGAGGTCCAGGTGCTGCTCACGCGTCAGCGTTGCGGTCATGCGATGCTCCCTTTCAACTCCAGAACCGCGCCGGGGGTGGGCACAACGCGCGCGGATAGCGCCGGAATGCGCAATTTTTCCTCAAGCTCGGCGTGCGAGACCGAGAGCATTGCGCGCTCGAACAATTCGCCGAAATGCGCGGCCAGCTTCGGCCGGACTTCCTCGGCGCGCACGGCGCGGTCGAGGACGCGGTCGAGCGACGTGGCGCGCTTATCCGCAATGCCACAGGGCACGATGAGATCAAAGTATCGCAAATCGGTGGAAACATTGTACGCGAAGCCGTGCGAAGTGACCCAGCGGCTGAGATGCACGCCGAGGGCGGCGAGCTTCTCTTCGCCCGAGGGGCCCTGGACCCAGATGCCGTGCCGGCCTGCGACGCGCGCGGCGGCGACGCCGAAATCCGCGGAGGCGCGGAGCATGGTTTCTTCAAGTTGCCACACGTACCAGCGAACGTCGCGGCGGTGCTCGCTGAGATCGAGAATAGGATAGCCGACGATTTGGCCGGGACCGTGGTAAGTGATGTCGCCGCCGCGGTCGGTGTCCTGGAACGTCACGCTCATTTGCGCGAGGAGGCGTTCGTTCGCGCGCAAATGCTCGCGCTTGCCGTTGCGGCCCAGGGTGATGACGTGGGGATGCTCGCAGAAGAGCAGCACGTCCGGAATGGCGCCGGCCTTGCGCGCCTGCACGAGCTGGCGCTGCAAATCCCACGCGGGGCCGTAGGGCAGCAACCCCAGATTCACCAGCCAGCAGATTTTTTCCGTTTGCTGCACGAGCCTCTCGAGGCGCGCCGCACGTCGCCGCGCCCTGCATGGCGCAGGAAAATGCGCCGCTACCCTTCCCTTCGGCACTGCCGAATCTCAGGATGAATCGCCCGTCGGGCGATTCACAAACTCAAAGTCAAAACCCTGGCCCGGGAACCCTTCCACAGACCGCAAACCCGCGACCTGCAACATCACTTGGACCTTGCTACTTTCGCAGTGTCTTAATAGTTGATGCTCAAGCCCCGCACGGAATTGAATGCGTCGCCCATCGCTTCCCATACGGTGGGATGCGCGTGGATGGTGGCGGCCATGTCGTCGAGAGTGGCTTCCATGCCGAGCGCGGCGACCGGCTCGGCGATGATTTCCGTCGCCAGCGGCCCGATGGCATGCACGCCGAGAATCTCGCCATATTTTTCTTCGGCCACGACTTTGATGAAGCCTTCGTGCTGGCCAAGAATGGTGGCCTTGCTGTTACCCAGGAACGGGAACTTTCCGGTCTTGACGCTGTAGCCGGCATCGCGCGCCTGTTTTTCGGTGAGTCCGATGGAGCCAATCTGCGGCTCGCAGTAAGTGCAGTTGGGGCAGCGCTTGCGATCGAACGGCTGCATTTCCTTGCCGGCCATGCGGCCGACGGCGATGATGCCTTCCATGGAGGCGGCGTGGGCGAGTTGCGGCAGCCCGGCCACGATATCGCCGATGGCGTAGAGATTCGGTTCCGCGGTTTCGAGGAATGCGTTCGTGAAGATGTAGCCGCGCTCGACTTTTGCTTTGGTTTTCTCCAGGCCGATGTTTTCAGTGAGCGGACGGCGCCCCACGGCGATCAGGACCTTTTCGGCGCTGATGGTCTGGGCTTTGCCGGTTTTATCCTTGAAGCTGACGATGGCGCCGTTGGCGTCTTTCGTCACCGAATCCACCTTTGCTTCGGTTTCGATGCGAATGCCCTTCTTCTTGAAGGCCTTTTCCAGCTCGGGAGAAATTTCCTCGTCCTCGAGGGGCACGACGCGCGGCAAGGCTTCGAGAATGGTGACGTCGGTGCCGAAAGTGCGGAAAATCGAGGCGAATTCGACGCCGACCGCGCCTGCGCCGACTACTACCATCGACTTGGGAATTTGGTCGAGGAGCAGGATTTCGCGGTTGGTAAGCACCGTCTTGCCGTCAATTTCGACGCCCGGCAGCGAGCGCGCTTCCGAGCCGGTGGCGAGCAAAATATTGGTGGTTTCCAGCTCGGTGATCTTGCCGTCTTTTTCGACGGAGACGCGGCCGGGTCCGGCGATCTTGCCCCAGCCGGTGATGGATTCCACTTTGTTCTTGCGGAAGAGCAGGCCGATGCCGCCAGCGTGTTTCTTGACGATTTTATCCTTGCGGGCCAGTATGGCGGGCCAATTGATTTTCACATTTTCGGCGCTGAAGCCGAACTCTTCGGCGCGCTTGAAATGGTCATAGATATCGGCGTGGTGCAGGAACACTTTGGTGGGGATGCAGCCTACGTGCAGGCAAGTGCCGCCCAGAAACGGGTCCTTCTCGACCACGGCGACTTTCAGGCCCCACTGCGCGGCGCGGATGGCGGCGACATATCCGCCCGGTCCGCTGCCGATAATGACGACATCGTATTTAGCCAAACCAGTCCTCCCCCGACATGTGTGCGTGACGCGAGATGGTTTCGTTCATGGAAGGATGTCCAGGAGCGCGGACAAGGATCGCAGTTCTTCCAGGCTCGCAAACACAAGATTTTAACAGCGGCACAGCTTGGCCGCAACCCTCACGGTGCGTATGCAGAGCAGTGTACGCTACGCTGAAAGTACTCGCTCCGTGACGAAGTGCGAGGCGGCCGAAAGGCGGGTCGTCGCGCTGCTGGATGCAGTGCCCGGTCCGGCTTCGCCAGACCGGCTACATAACCCCTTCCGTCCACGCCGTATCGGCACTTGTAAGCGCAGGCACCCGCTCAAGAACGCAAATCGTTAACGGGCACGTACCCTCAGGACACCGCGACCGCGAGCGCGTTGCAGCACTCCATTGGACGCTGTACAATCCTTGCTGGATTCTTGCGGAGTCGAGCGGTTCGCCGGTTGCAGGATGATGCGGAGGTGCAGGAGATGGCGTTTTCCGGTATGTATCTGACGCGGGTATGGATGGGCAGCAATTTTTCGCCTAAATTCCTGCCGTCCAAGATCCGGCCGCTGGCCGCGCACCTGAAACTCACCGAAAACTGCCAGGCGAAGTGCATCAGTTGCGATTACTGGAAGACGCGCTGGCACGACGGAATCAAGGCCGATCGCGCGGTGGAGTTGCTGAACGAGATCGGGGCCGCCGGAATCCGCACGCTGCGCTTCACCGGAGGCGAACCGCTGCTGCGCACCGACCTGTTCCGGATCATGCAGCAGGCGGACATGCGCCCCTTCAAGGAAGTGATCCTGCAGACCAACGGACTGCTGATCAGGAAGCTGCACCAGGAAATCAACGCATCGGCCATCACCACGGTCTGCGTTTCGATTGACGGACTGGAAGAAACCAACGATTTGATCCGCGGGATTGACGGCTACTTCGACCTGGCGATGCAAGGCATCCGGCTGCTGCGCCGCAAGAAGGTATCCATCGCCGTAACGCTGAACCGGATCTCCGCCAAGGAGCTGGGAAAACTGGCGGAGGTCGCGCATAGCGTAGGTGCGGAGGTGCAGTACAACGTCCTGAGCCAGAGCATTGATTTCCTCAAGAACGCGGACATGGATTCGATGTGGCCCGAGGGCGGCGACGTGATGGAGATCGCGAAGTTCCTGCGCGATGACCTGAAGCGGCCGGCGTACGAAGTGGAGTACGTCACCAAGTATTTCAAGAAAGAGCTCGACGCGGAGCCGCCCTGCGTTCTGGGCTACCTGCAGGTGTTCGTCCTCTCGAACGGCGACGTAATGACCGGATGCTATCCGCTGAAGCCGGTAGGAAACATTCTGCGCGACAAGCTGGAAACCATCATGGCGTCGGAGGAATATGTGCGCCAGTGCGAGGCCATGGTGCGCCGCGAATGCCCGGGCTGCACTTGCAGCGTGGAAAGCTCGCTGGCGATGCAACACGCCGCTTCCAGCGCGTTCTTTGAATTGGGACGGCTGGTGCACCGTCAAGCTCCCGCCAACATGGGAATGCCCGAAGTGGCGCCCGCGAAAGGCGCGTAGCGCGCGGTTCGCGTCGCGCGCCCGCAAAGGCCAAGATTCGGCGCCGCGAAGAACCGGATCGTCGCTGGTCGCCCATGGACGTATCACCTCTCTCGAGTCTTCCGGTGAAAGTCTCAGCGCGGGATCCTGCTGCGATCACCGTGATTCCATCGAACGTTTATTCGTTGGTGCACCCGCGAGCTGGTGCGCGTCCGCGGGTGTTAAGGAGCCACCGAGATGAGCCTGCTGGTTTACGTGCTGCTCGGAATGTCCCGCGGTTTGGCGATTGCGCAAGAACGGGCGGGGCGGTTGTGAAACTATCGCGGTGGATGTCTCGTATAGTAGGGAAGAGGGGATCCCACTAGATGACCACAAATGAGGAAATGGGCAGCTCGGCTCCGCCGTCCGGAGAAATCATCTCCGCGGGCGCGCCGCGCTCAGGGCTTAGGAATATTTTCAGAGGGCCGAATGGGATCCGCGCGGGGTGGCGGCTGCTGCTCTTTGTACTTTTTTGGACGGCGTGCATTCAGGCCGAGGGCTTCGCGCTGCACCACATCCCTGCCGTCGTTGCCTGGCATAAGACGCTCGAGCCGAACGTGATGACTCCGGCGGTGACAATCTTCAGCGAGGGCATCATGTTGTTCGCGCTGGTGGTGGCGACGATCCTGATGTCGCTGATCGAAAAACGCACCTACGCGGATTATTATTTGCCGCTGAGCCAGGCTTTCGGGAAGCACTTCTGGCAGGGCGTGCCGTACGGCTTCGCGATGCTGTCCTTGCTGGTGGCGCTGATCGCGGCATTGCACGGCTTTGCGTTAGGCGGCCTGGCGCTCTCCGGGGGGGACGCGGTGAAATACGGCGCGCTGTACGGCGCCGGCTTCCTGATGGTGGGGCTGTTCGAAGAATTTTCATTTCGCGGTTACATGCAGTCAACCCTGGATTCCGCGATCGGCTTCTGGCCGGCAGCGATCGTTCTTTCGATTCTTTTTGGCGCGATCCATCTGAGCAATCTCGGCGAAGCATGGTTCGGCGCGCTGATGGCCGGGTCCTTTGGGATGCTCGCGGCGTTCAGCTTGCAGCGTACGGGGAATATCTGGTTCCCGATCGGAATGCATGCCGCGTGGGATTGGGGAGAGACGTTTTTCTATTCCGTGCCGGATAGCGGCTTCCTGGCAAAGGGGCATCTGTTCAATTCTTCGCTGCACATTACGCCCACTTGGCTCACCGGCGGCAGGGTCGGGCCGGAAGGCAGCGTGTTCGCGTTCGTGGTGCTGCTGGTGGGCGCCGCCGGCATTCATTTTCTCTTTCCTGTTAAGCAAATCCGTCCTTCGTAGCGCGGGCGTCCCGCCGCTCTTTCGTTCTCCGCCCGGCTTCGGCGTGAAGGTCAACCGGAATCCTCATCTGAAACCGGGCGGGTCTGAATCCCGCCCATGCCGGAACTTCGCGAGATTGCCGGTTCGCCCCGGCGCGAATACAAAAACGGTACTGTCTGCGTTACGCAAATCAAAAATGCCGGCGGGACGCCGGCGGTACGAAATGCGCGCCGGAATCCTTTCCGCGCGCTGCCGCATCTATCACAAGCCGACCGGGAACACGCTTCCTGGCGGGAGTGTCGCCAACGGCGGCGACTCGCCGCGGCCACGGCCGATAAGGTCCGTGGTTACTATTTGTCGCTGCACGGGCGCCCACTCATTTGACAAGGCAAGTGTGTATCGTTACACTGGGCGGCTTTGAGCGAGCTGTTTAGGCTCGCATAGGGACTGAACGATGGACAAGAAACGACTGGAGTACTACAAAAAGAAACTAGCAACGCGCCGCGAGGAATTGGTGCGCGGCATCACTCGCACCGAGCAGGAAGGCCGCGAAGCGGACGAAGATCCCACGGTGGATCTGGGCGATAAGGCCGCGAATTCCTACACCAAGGAATTCCTGTTTGGCCAGACGCACAACGACCGCTCGCTGCTGCAGCAAGTAGATAGCGCTCTGGCGCGCATCAAGGACGGCACGTTCGGCGAATGCAACTCCTGCCACCAGGAGCTGCAGCAGAAGCGGCTGGAGGCCGTGCCGTGGACGCGCTACTGCATCAGCTGCCAGGAAAAGACCGAGCAGGGACTATTGTAAGCACGAGACGTTCGCAGCGGCGGTCGGTGCGACGCCGCCGGCTCCAGGCGCGACGGCGCTGACGCAGTGAAGTGGGCCGCTAGAACGGCCGAGCGAATACACCCGGCGGTACCTTCCCGAAGCGACGCGGCAGCATCGGGCACGGGTGTGCCCGGACGCTGCGCCGGCGTGCGTAGAATTACGATCTATCCCTCGCTGACGCGCTGGAGTAGGTTTCGCAGCGTCCCTCTCGACCAGCAACGACATCATGCTTCTGCGAACCGCCATTGACGCGCTTGCCGCCGTGCTCTTCCCTGCGCCGTGCCGGATCTGCGGGACCACGCTGCTGAACGCCAGCCGCATTCCGATCTGCGTCGCATGCCTCAGGTCTTTCGAGCCGATCCGGGAACCCATGTGTGCATGTTGCGGTCGGCCGTTTCCGGTGACGACAGGCGCCGACGCGGCAGACCCCGGCTCCGCCGAGCAGCCGCGCTGCAGGCTTTGCCGCGCCGACTACTACGCCTTTGACCGGGCGCGCAGCTTCGGCGTGTACAACGATTCCCTGCATCAGGCCATCCTGCTGCTGAAATATGAGGAGGTTAGGCGGCTGGGCGACTGGTTTGCCGCCCGGTTGGCGGAGGTGGTGGCACGAGAGGGCGAGGAATTCCACGCGGACGTGGTGGTGCCGGTGCCGCTGCACCCCGACCGCCAGCGGGAACGCGGCTACAACCAGGCTGAGTTGATCGCCCGGCCGCTGGCGCGCCGGCTGGGCGTCAAGCAGGGAGCCTATCTGCTGATGCGCACCAAGCCCCGTCCGGCGCGACTGGTGCTCTCCCGCAAGGAACACTGGGACTCGGTACGTGGCGCGTACGCGACCCGCAAAGGGCTGCGAGTTGACAATTTGCGCGTTCTGCTGCTAGATGATGTATTGACGACTGGCGCGACGCTGGATGCATGCGCGCGCGCCCTGAAGGCGGCTGGCGCTAAGGCAGTCCTGGGATTGACGGTGGCGCGGGTCGTTTCAGGCTGGTCACCCACGGGTACGCAGCAGCGGCAAGATTTGCAGTCGGGCAGGAGAAACCAACCGGGTGCGACCAGCATCCCTTATGACTATAGGTAGGTAGGGAAACCGGTCGAGCGACGCAAAGGCGGCGCACATGGATATGCGGTTCAAGCATGGCTTACGGCCCCGGCCCAGCATCGGGCTGGGCGGAGTCGCGCCGGACGCTATCGCCGTAACGCCGCAGGTCAAACCGGCCGCCAGCCGTCCTTCCGTGATGCAGGCTCCGGTGCTGGTACTCAACGCTACATTCGAGCCGATCAACGTGACCGCCGTACGGCGCGCGCTGGTGCTGATGCTGAAGGGCGTGGCGCAGGCCGAAGAAACCAACCACACCGAAGTGCATTCCACGCAGAAAGCCATTCAAGTGCCTTCGGTAATTCGCCTGCTGAGCTACCGGCACATTCCGCAGCAGAGCCGGGCGCTTTCGCGGAAGAATATTTTGTTGCGCGACCGCAATACCTGCCAGTTTTGCGCGCGGGCGTTTCCGGCGTCGGAGTTGACGCTGGACCACGTGATGCCGCGTTCGCGGGGCGGGCGCTCGACCTGGGAAAATCTGGTAGCGTGCTGCTACACGTGCAATAACCGCAAGGGCGACCGCACGCCGGAAGAAGCAGGAATCAAATTGCAGCGGCGGCCGCGGCCTTTCACGCTGCACACTTCTCGGCAATTGATGCGGCTGATCGGACATCGCGACGAAAAGTGGCGTAAATACCTTTTTTACTGAGCTTTGTGCTTTTTTTTGAGCACGCCGATTTGTGCAACCTTTTCCAGCCGTTCGCGTCTAAGTAAGTAATCGCTTCTAGGACACACCCCGGGAAGTGGTTCTGGCTCAACCCAGGCCGCTTCCCCTCCTTTTTTCTGCCGAGATAAATTCCAGACAAGTGCATTGCTCACTGCCTAAAGATAATCCTCAAGCCGCGCCGCCAATTTTCCGCCAATCCGATGCGCGTGACGCGAATTTCCGGCGCGAGATATTTCAACAGCGTATCCGTGGCGGAATGGAAACGCAGGCCCGGCGATACCAGCCACACCAGCGGCGGCGCGGGGTCCATGATGACGCCCGCGAAATAACCGTAGCGCTGGAAATCCGCTTCGCGCTGATGGCGACGGACGCGCAACCAATAATCCACGGCCTGGATGGGCAATTGCAGATCTTCCGAGGCTTTCAGTTCGATCACCACCAGACGGCCCTGCCGCGTGAGGCCCAGAAGATCCAGTACACCGCGATCGCCGGCCGCGAGCGCCGGAACCTGCGCGTAAGAATGGCGCGGATCGAGCTGGGCATCCAACCGTGCGGGATCAGCGAGCACGACGGATTCCAGCCAGCGTTCCGGCGCGGCGCGATAGAGCGCGTGATTCGCGTCCGAGGCTAGCGGACTGCGATGCACGTCCAGTTGATGCAACAGGCGCTCGAGCGAGCGCTCCTTGGCGGTCGTCAGTAGTTCGGTGGCGTTCCCCAGGCCAAAGAAGACGCCTTGCTTCGTCCAGCGCGCGAACTGCATGCCGCGAAAGCAGAACGCCACTTCGTTTGCGGCAGCGGAAACGCGACAGTGCATTGCATCGGCGGCCGCAGGCGGGAGCATGGCGCGAAGGCGCGCCGTCGTTTCCTCCGCGGCGCCGAGCGCGGATTGGATTTCATCGCGCGGCACCAACCAGCTTTCCAGGTTTCCGGCGTCCGCCGCATCGAGCTTCTGCATGGCCGCGTCCGGCTCGCGCATCTCGAATATTTCGGCGCGCGCCGCGGCCGGAGAAAGCGCGAGCAAACGTTCGCGCAGACGCCGGCCGGCGCCATGCGGCACGAAAAATCGCAGGCCTTCGATGGCGCGCAATCCGGCGCGGCCGCGCGTCCAATCCAGCCACAGGATTCCGAAGGCGAGAATATTTTCGACAGTGGCGGCGTCCTCGCTGGGCGCAGCGGCCAGCAGCGCCCAGGCGCGAGTACCTTCGTGCATCACGCCGCGCACATAGGAGCCCGAAAAGGAATTCTTCAGGTCGGGCGCGGCCGTGAGTGAATCCACCGTGGCATCGGGAAAACGCTCGGCCAGGATGCGTGCGAAGCGGGCGCGGAACTGTTCGCGGGTGACGCGGCCAGGGGCGCGGGGCGAATCGGTGCGCAGAAATTCCAGCCGGCCGGGCCGCGCGCGGCCGAATCGCTGCACCTCCAGCACGATGCGGTCGGCCGCGCTTTCCTTCACGCGTAGCACGCGGCGCGTGAGATTGCGCTCGTCGGACCAGAGATGCACAAGCGGGCTTTTGCGCTCTAGGCGCAATTCGAAATGCAGCGTCGCGAGTTCGGCCAGCCATTCGCCGTCCTCGCGGACCTCGACGCTGCCAGAGGACGCAAGCTCGCTCAAGGCGCGGTCGAGCGCCGTCCAATCATTTGCGGGCGGATTCAAAGGCACTGGCATCTGGTTAGCTGCCCAGTTAACTAGTGCTGCGGTTAATCGAGAACGAGGCCGGTGACGCTGATGGAAGGATACTGCTGATTCCACTCGGCGGGAACATGTTCCAGCATAATCTGAAAATCGCGGCGCTGGCCGGCGGGCAGCGGCGCATCCGTCTGCCCGGAAATCAGCACCTCGGTGTCGCGCAAAATCACCTGGTCGAGGGAATCGTGAAACTCGACGGTGACTTCAAGGGCGCGGATATTCTGCACACCATCGTTCGCGATCGCGCCGGTAATATAGGTGAACTCCTGCTTGAGCATATTCGTCGAGCGCGACATCCGGATGTCGTTGAAATGGATGCGCTCCGCGTAGGTTTGCTCGGCCGGGCCGAAGGGCAGCTTGACGACGGGACCCTGGCTGTGGGAACCGAGGGTGCTGGTGAGCAGGTAAACTCCACCGAAGAGCGCCAGCATCACCACGACACCTGCCAATAACGCCGCCGGGAACCGGCGCCGTTGTTCGCTATAGGAGCTTTCGCCCGGTTCCATGGAGTGCCTCGCGCGCCTCAGCGGCCAAAGGACAAACGCTGGATGAGGGGGTCGGGCAAACCCCCGGTTCCCATGCGTTTCTGCACGGATTCGATGTCGTAGGGCACGCGCCAGAATTCCACGGTTTTATTGGCTAAATCCGCGATCACGAAGGCGGCGCGCGTATCTCCATCGCGGGGCTGGCCGATCGAGCCGGGATTCAGCAGATAGGTGGTGCCCTCTTCGATGGTCAAGGTGGAAAAGAGGCTTCCCGGAGCGGGCTTGAAATGCAGCACGCCCACTTTGTCGTCCTGAAGCGTGAAGCCGCCCTGCAAGTGCGTGTGGCCGAAGAAGGTGATTTGCGCGTGGGCGTCCAGCAGGCTATCGAGCGCCTGGGCCGGCGCGAAAACATATTCGTCTTCATCGCGGAAAGCGCCGTGCACCATCACGAATCCTTCCAGGGCAAGCGGGCCGGTGGGCAATTGCTCCAGCCATTCGCGATTCTCGGGGCGGAGCTGGTCGCGAGTCCAGAGCGCCACGGCGCGCGCGACGGGGTTGAAGTCGTCGGCATTGGCGATGCCGGAGCCGGCCTTATCGTGATTGCCGCGGATGGTGATCGCGCCGAGTTCGCGGATGCGATCCACCACTTCGTTGGGATCGGGACCGTACCCGACCACGTCGCCGAGGCAAAGAACCTTGTCCCAGCGGCCATTAGCGGCGTCCAGAGCGGCATCCAACGCGGTCAGGTTGGCGTGGATGTCGCTGAGAATCAGATAGCGCATGCAAGTGCCCCCATAGGCAGGATGCGAATTATAGACGAACCGGGGTCGGGTTGCACGAAATCGCGGCGGCGACGAAGGAGGGCCAAGCCCCGCCTCACCTGAGAATGAGCGCAGCAAGGTGCCGCGCTGCACATGCCAACGGCGAATGGGCTCAGCGGATCAACATGCAATCGCCGTAGCTGTAAAACCGGTATTGGGCTTCCACCGCGTGGCGATAGGCACGCAGGATATTTTCTCGTCCGGCGAGCGTGGCCACCAACGCGAGCAGGCTGGACTGCGGCAGATGAAAATTGGTGAGGAGTTGATGCACGACGCGGAGGGGCTTGCCGGGATAAAGAAAAATAGCGGCTTCGGCGCGGCTGGGCGTTAACGCGCCGGCGCGGGCCGCGGCTTTTTCCGCGGCATCCTCCAGGGCGCGAACGACCGTGGTGCCAATCGCCAGCACGGGACGATTTTCGTTTTGCGCGTGCGCGATTGCGTGCACGGTAGCTTCAGGGATTTCGTAGGATTCGAGATGGATTTTGTGATCTTCCAGGCGCTCGGTGCGGACCGGCTCGAACGTGCCTAAGCCTACGTCCAGCGTCACTTCGGCAATGGCGACGCCTCGCGCGCGGATGCGCTGCAGGATCTCCAGCGTGAAGTGCAAGCCCGCGGTGGGCGCGGCCACGGCGCTTCCCTGCCGGGCGTAAACGGTCTGATAGCGCTCGCGATCGGCAGGCTCGTCGGCGCGCTTGATGTACGGCGGCAGCGGAATGTGGCCGAGCTTTCCTAGCGCTTCATGAAAGCCGGTCTTGGAGGTGAAGCGCAAGACCCGCAGTCCATATTCGCCGCGGCTTTCCACCACGGCTTCGAGTTCCCCTTCGCCGAAGAGGATGTGCTCGCCTACGGAGATTTTTCTTCCAGGACGTACCAGGGTTTCCCAGGCGTCCGGCTCTAGCTGGCGGACCAGAAGAACTTCGATGGGAGTTTGGAGATGTTCCTGGCGCGCGGGGTTGTGTATGCCAGGAGACTCGGCATGAATTCCTGCGCGACGGCCGAACAAGCGCGCGGGGAGCACGCGGGCGTTGTTGACGATGATCAACTCGTCGCCGCGCAACAGGTCTGGAAACTCGCGGAATTCATGGTCGTCCCACGCGCCCGTGGATTTATCCAGCAGCAGCATGCGCGAAGCGTCCCGCGCGGCCAGCGGGCGTTGCGCGATGCGCTCGGGCGGGAGCTCGAAGTCCAGTTCGCTAAGGTTCATCAGTTTTGACTCGGGCGTTCGGACGCCGCGCATGCCTGCGCTGGCCGGCCGGTTACGAGAACCGCACGGTCCGGCGTTACACTGTGTTGCTTGCTGCGGCGCTGCCGAATGCTGGGACTCGCGCGGGTGCGTCCTCGGAACATTGTAGCGAATCAGCGCCCAATCCTCGTACGCCAGGCAGGAATCGTGGAAGGATCCGTGGTTATCAGCACGCGCGGCGCGGAGCGGCTGCGCTCCGGCCATCCGTGGGTGTATCGCAGCGACATCCGCTCGGCGCAGGCCGAGCCCGGCGCGATCGTGCGCCTCACCGACGAGCGCGGACGCTACCACGGCCGCGCATTCTACAGCGACAAATCGCAAATCGCCATTCGCTTGCTGGCCCGCGAGAACGTTCCGGTGGACCGCGCGTTCTTCACGGAACGGCTGCGCCGCGCGGCGGCCTATCGCCAAACAATCGTGGAGAACACCGAAGCCTACCGCCTGGTGCACGGCGAAGCGGATCTAATGCCCTCCGTCGTTATTGACCGCTACGGCGACTTTCTGGTGCTGCAAACCTTGAGCCAGGGGCCGGAGCGGCAGAAGGCGATGCTCGTGGAAATTCTCGTGGAGCTTTTCGCGCCCAAAGGCATTCTGGAGCGCAACGATCCCAAAGTGCGCCTGCTCGAAGGATTGCCGCAGCGCGTGGGCGTGCTCCATGGCGAAGTGCCGCAGGAAATTCTCGCCAAGGAAAATGGCGTCACTTTCGTGTATGACCTGGCCAAAGGGCAGAAAACCGGGTCGTTCCTGGACCAGCGCGAGAATCACTGGGCAGCGCGGCGCTATGCTTCGGGCGAGGTGCTCGATTGCTTCAGCTATCAGGGCGGTTTCGCGCTGACCATCGCGGACCATTGCCAGCATGTGGAAGGCATAGACATGGGGCCGGCGGCGGTACACGCTGCGCGGCGCAATCAGGAGCTGAACTCGATTGCGAACGTAACTTTCCGCGAGGGGAACGCCTTCGATGTGCTGAAGGAGTACGACGAGGTTGGGAGGCGCTTCCAGATGGTCGTGCTCGACCCGCCGGCATTCGCTAAGAGCCGGGATAGCCTGGAGGCGGCTCAGCGCGGTTACAAAGAGATCAACCTGCGCGCGCTGAAGATCCTCGAGCCGGGCGGCTACCTGGTCACCTGCTCGTGCTCCCATCACCTGAGCGAAGCCCTGTTTCTGCAGCTGATTGCAGAAGCTGCCAATGACGCGCGCAGGACGGTAGTTGTGGCTGAGAGGAGAACACAGGCGCAGGATCACCCGATATTGCTGACGATGCCCGAGACGCACTACCTTAAGGCACTTATTATAAGGGTTTTAGAGTAAAGATGGAGGCGAATACGGGCCATGGCTAGCGGCAGATAATACTTGACAATAACGCACGCATATTTTATCATTGTACTGCGCTAATATGGCGCAACACCTTAGACGAGAGGACAAAATCATGAGTTCCACTACACGCTTTGACCGCTTCCGCGGCTTGGACACCCTGCATTATCAGTTGAACCGCTTCTTCGGATCGAACCTGCCGGTTCGCGGCGAAGGTTCGGCTCTGACGGCATGGGCGCCTAACGTGGACATCTACGAGACTGAAAACGAGCTGGTGCTGAAGGCCGACCTGCCGGATATCAACGAGAAGGATCTGGACGTGCGGGTCGCGAACAACATGCTGACCATCACCGGCGAGCGCAAGTTCGAGGAGAAGGTGAAGGAAGACGCCTACCTGCGGATCGAGCGGACCTACGGCTCGTTCAGCCGGAGCTTCGGGTTGCCGAACACGGTGAACACCGAAGCCATCAAGGCCGAATACAAGAACGGCGTGCTGACCGTCGAGCTGCCCAAGCGCGCCGAAGCAAAGCCCAAGCAGGTGAAGATTAACGTCACCGGCAACCACAACTAAGGGAAGTTTGCGGCATCAAACAGGGGGCTGGGTGGCAAATTCACCGGCCCCCTGTTCTCATAATGACCAGAGTGAGAGAATCCGACCATGTTGAATTTTGACAAACTAACCGTGAAGGCCCAACAGGCTCTGCAAGCGGCCCAGGAAATGGGCGGCCGCGAGGGCCAACAGCAGATCGAGCCATTGCACTTGCTGTGGGCGTTGATTGCCCAGGGCGACGGGGTGGTGCCGCCGCTGCTGGAAAAGCTGGGTGTGCCGGCTACACGGCTGGCCGGCGAAATCGAGAAACAGATCGAGCGGCTGCCGAAGGTTTCCGGCGTGTCGCAGCAATATCTGAGCCCGGCGACCAACAAGATTCTGGAGAGCGCCTTCGACGAGGCGCAGCGGCTGAAGGACGAGTACGTTTCCACCGAACACATTTTGCTGGCGATTTCGGCCGCTGAGAAGGACCCCGCGGGGCAGGCGCTGATTCGCGCGGGCGCGAACCACGATGCGATTCTGCAGGCCATGGCCACCATTCGCGGCAGCCACCGCGTGACTTCGCAAAACCCCGAGTCCACCTATCGCGCGCTGGAGCAGTACGCCCGCGACCTGACGGATCTGGCGCGGCGCGGCAAGCTGGACCCGGTGATCGGGCGCGACGAGGAGATTCGCCGAGTGATGCAGATTCTGGCGCGGCGCACGAAGAATAATCCGGTGCTGATCGGCGAGCCCGGCGTGGGCAAGACCGCGATCGTCGAGGGCCTTGCGAGCCGCATCGTGGCCGGCGACGTGCCGGAAGTGCTCAAGCCCAAGCGCATCGTCTCGCTGGACCTGGCGGCGCTGGTGGCCGGCGCGAAGTACCGCGGCGAGTTCGAGGACCGGTTGAAAGCGGTGCTGAAGGAAGTCACCGAGTCCGAAGGACAGATCATTCTCTTCATTGACGAACTGCACACGCTGGTGGGCGCGGGCGCGGCGGAAGGCTCGATGGACGCCTCCAACATGCTGAAGCCGGCGCTGGCGCGCGGCGAGTTGCGGGCCATCGGCGCGACCACGCTGAACGAATTTCGCAAGTATATCGAAAAGGACCCGGCTCTGGAGCGGCGCTTCCAGCCCGTGTATGTGGGCGAGCCCTCGGTGGAAGACACCATCGCGATTCTGCGCGGGCTGAAAGAGCGTTACGAGGTCCATCACGGCGTGCGCATCAAGGATGCCGCGATCGTGGCCGCCGCCATCCTGTCGCAGCGCTACATCACCGACCGTTTTCTGCCGGACAAGGCCATTGACCTGGTGGATGAGGCCGCGGCGGGGCTGCGCATGGAGATTGATTCCCTGCCCGTGGAGATTGACAACATCGAGCGGCGCATCATGCAGCTGGAAATCGAGCGGCAGGCGCTGCGCAAGGAATCGGACGCCGTCTCGCGCGAGCGCGTGAAGCAAGTGGAAAAGGAGTTGAGCACGCTGCGCGAGCAATCCAATGGGCTGAAAGGGCGCTGGCAAACGGAGAAGGACGCGATCGGGCGCATCCGCAAGCAGAAGGAAGAAATTGACCGCCTGAAGACGGAAGAACAGCGTTACGAGCGCACCGGCGACCTTTCGCGGGTGGCGGAGATCCGCTACGGCAAGCTGGCCGCGGCGGAAAAGGAATTGCAGGCCGCGCAGAACAAGCTCGCCGAATTGCAAAAAGATCATCCGATGCTGAAAGAAGAAGTCGGCGAAGAAGAAATCGCGAAAATTGTGAGCAAATGGACGGGCATTCCCGCGGGCCGGCTGCTCGAGGGTGAAATCCAGAAGCTGGTGCACATGGAGGAGCGCTTGCGCGAGCGCGTGGTGGGGCAGGATGCCGCGCTGCAGAGCGTGGCGAATGCCATTCGCCGCAGCCGGTCGGGCCTGAGCGATCCGAACCGGCCGATTGGCTCGTTTCTATTTCTGGGGCCGACCGGCGTGGGCAAGACGGAACTGGCTCGCGCCGTGGCGGAATTTCTGTTCGATGACGAACGCGCCATCGTGCGCCTGGATATGTCCGAATACATGGAAAAGCACTCGGTGGCGCGAATGATCGGCGCGCCCCCGGGCTACGTGGGTTACGACGAAGGCGGGCAATTGACCGAGCAGGTCCGCCGGCGGCCGTATTCCGTGGTGCTGCTGGATGAAATCGAGAAGGCGCATCCGGACGTGTTCAACGTGCTGCTGCAAATTCTGGAAGATGGACGGCTGACCGACGGCAAGGGCCGCACCGTGGATTTTCGCAACACGGTGATCATCATGACGTCGAACGCGGGCTCGAGCGCGATTTTCGACCTGATCGAAAAAGATCCGAAGAAGGCGCGCGAGGAGGCCATGGCCGCGCTGCGCGAATTGTTCCGCCCGGAATTCCTGAACCGCATTGACGACATCGTACTGTTCCGACCGCTGGGCAAGGATCAGATCGAGCACATTATTGACCTGCAAATGCAGCACCTGGTGAAGCGGCTCGCCGAACGCAAGATCACGCTGCATCTGACACCCGCGGCGAAGGCGCTGCTCTTCAGCGAGGGTTACGACCCGGCGTACGGCGCGCGGCCGATGAAGCGAGCCATCCAGCGGCTGATTCAGGATCCGCTGGCTCTGAAGATCCTGGATGGCGAAGTGCATCCCGGCGATACGGTGGGCGTGGATGCGAACCCGAAAACGAACGAAATGAAGTTCACGCCGAGAACGGCGAAGGCAGGCGCCGCCTGACGAAAGCGATGTGGCGCCAAGGCTGACTTGAATGAAAACTCTAAAGACCGCGTTTCTACTGACGGCTCTAACGTTGCTGCTGCTGTTCATCGGCCAGGCGTTGGGCGGCTCGAACGGCATGGCCATCGCGCTGGTCGTCGCCATCATCATGAACGGCGGCGCGTATTTCTTCTCCGACAAGATTGCAATCAAATCCGCCGGCGCCGTGCCTATCAGCCGCGAGGAATCGCCGCGGCTGTACGCGGTGATGGAGCGCCTGGCGGCCAAATCCAATTTGCCGATGCCCAAGCTGTACATGATTCCGCAGGCCGCACCCAACGCGTTTGCGACCGGCCGCAACCCCAGTCATGCTTCGGTGGCGGTCACGCAGGGGCTGATGGAACTGATGAACGACGACGAGCTGGAAGGCGTAATCGCGCACGAGCTTTCGCACGTGCGGAATTACGACATTCTGACGTCTTCGATCGCCGCAACTCTGGCGGGCGCCATCACCTGGATTGGCTACGCGGGCCGCTGGGGAATGATTCTGGGCGGTTACGGCGGCGGAGACGGCGACCGCGAGCGCGGCGGCGGAATTGCCGCGCTGCTGATGCTGATCCTGGCTCCGCTGGCGGCTGTGCTGCTGCAACTGGGCATCTCCCGGCAGCGCGAGTACCAGGCAGACGCGTCCGGCGCGCAGATGGTCGGCCATGCGAACGGTCTGATCAGCGCGCTGGAAAAATTGGGCGCCTACAACAAGAGAATTCCCATGGATATTCCGCCGTCCACTTCCGCGCTGTGCATCGTGCAACCGTTAACCGCGCGAGAGATGTTCTCCTCACTTTTCAGCACGCATCCTCCGCTCGCGGACCGCATTGCCGAGCTGCGTAACATGACGATCACGCGCTAAGCCGCGCGCAAACCGCGTGTAGGACCAGTACTTCTGGTGCGGCGCACGCGGCCGTAGTGTCCTTTTTCTTCCACCACGCAGAAATGTTACAGGCGCGTAAAATTTGCAGGGGCGAAGCGCTTTTTGCGCGCCGCCACCATACCCTTCGGCATAGGGTAAAAGCACTAGTATCAATTCGTTACGGCCACCCGGCCAGCCGTCCTAGTTTGGTTCCCCGCTTGCAATTGCCCCCTGCGCAAGGGATTTACCGGAGGAGTAAAGAAATGAGTGACGAACGGCAAGACGTAGTAATCGCAGACGAAGCCACCGCCCCGCGCTGGGTGGGGATCGTT
The DNA here is from genome assembly GCA_049300435.1 of Candidatus Acidiferrales bacterium. Taxonomy (GTDB): domain Bacteria; phylum Acidobacteriota; class Terriglobia; order Acidiferrales; family UBA7541; genus Palsa-295. The sequence goes on from JBAQJS010000093.1 coordinate 20,921, forward strand.
GTGGTTGCTCTCGCGGTGGTCTCACTGGTAGCTCTGGGTGCAGGCTGGACCGCGTCCACGCGCTCGAAAGCGCTGGAACAATCTTTGGCTGCGCAGGCGCAACAGTTCAAGCAGAGTGACGACGTGATCAGCCAGCGATTGGCAAAGGCCGAGGACACCAAAGCACAACTCGCCGGCGAGCTGAGCGTGGTGACCGACAAGATGAAGCTCACCGAAGGCGAGCTGGCCAAGGCGCGTTTTCAGGCCAAGAGGATCAAAGAAGATGACGCCAAGCAATTGGCGGAAATGCAGAACCAGACCGACGCGCAGCTGGCGACCAAGGCCAGCGTTGACGACGTGAACAAGATCGGCACCGACGTCAACGGCGTGAAAACCGACCTGGACGCCACCAAGAACAATCTGCAGATGGCGCGTGGCGAATTCGGCACGCTGATCGCGCGCAACCACGACGAAGTGGAAGAGCTTCGCCGCCTGGGCGAGCGCGATTACTACGAGTTCACCATTGACAAGAAGAATTCGCGCGAGAAGGTCGGCAATTTGATGGTCGAGCTGCACGGGACCAACACCAAGAAGAGCCAGTACGGAGTCACGATTTTTGTGGACGATCAGCGGCACGACAAGAAGAACCTGACGGCCAACGAGCCGCTCTATTTCTTCGAGACCGGCGCGCGCGCTCCGCTGGAATTCGTGGTGAACCAGGTGGGCAAGGACAAAATCACCGGATACCTGAGCGTGCCGAAGGCCAATACCACGCACGCGCAGGCTACTCCCACGTCCGGCGGAAACTAAGGCCAGCGAACGAATCGCGCACTGGCGGGCGCGCTTCGATGCAACGCAGCGGAAAGGGGGCGCAACACGCGCCCCCTTTTTTTGTTTACTCGGCTTTTTTCAAAGCGCGGTTTTTGCGGCTCAGGAATTTCTTGGCCAGTGCGGGGAGCTTGTCGTGCGGCAGTTTCCCTTGCTCGTACAGTTTCACTTTCGCCTTGGCGGTCTTGCGCCGGCGGCGCTGCCTCTTCTGAGCTACGTATCTCTTGTCGTAGGACATCCAATTCCTCCCGATTCGTTGCGCTCCATGATTGTAGCGGACCAGGAAAAGGATGCAAGGCTGGGCGCTGATTTTACTGGCTACTTCGAGTAGCATGGACGGGCTATGACGGCCACGGCAATCTACGCGAGTCGCATCCTGACGCCTCAGGAAGAATTCATTGACAATGTGATCGTCGTCGAAGGCGGACGCATCACCGGCATCGGCCATCGCGACGAAGTCCACATCCCGCCGGGCGCGAAGGACTATGTAGCGGCGGGCATGACGGTGGTTCCCGGCTTTGTGGACGTGCACATCCACGGCGCGGGCGGGCACGACGTGATGGAAGCCACTCCGGCGGCGCTGGACAGTATCACTTCCACGGTCGCGCGGTTCGGAACCACGTCCATCGTCGCCACCACGGTCACCGCGCCGGTGGAGGACACTTGCCGTAGCCTGGAAGGCATCGCGCAGTACATTCGCAGCCACGAAAAGACGGAAGACAACACGCGCGCGGCTGCGGAAATCGTGGGCATTCACCTGGAAGGCCCGTTCATCAATCAGGCGCGCCGCGGCGTGCATCCGCCCGAATCCATCACCCCTCCCTCGATTGAAATACTGGAGAAATTTCGCGCCGCGGCCCCCGGATTAGTGCGCATCTTGACCGTGGCTCCTGAACTTCCCGGCGCGCTCGATTTGATCGCGGCGGCCGTAGCGGACGGCCTGGTGGTGGCCATGGGCCATACCGACGCCGATTACGACCACGCGCGCGCGGCCATTCGGGCCGGAGCGCGCCACGCGGTGCACGTTTACAACGCCATGCGACCCTTCGGGCATCGCGATCCCGGCGTTATCAGCGCCATCTTGACGGACACGGAAGTGACCGCGGAAATCATCGCCGACGGCGTACACGTGGCGGGACCCGCGATTCAGGTGCTGCTGGGCACCAAGGGATTCGATACGGTGCTGCTGGTGAGCGATGGCACCTCCGCGACCGGAATGCGCGACGGGAATTACCGCTTGGGAAATTTCGAAGTCACGGTGAAAGACGGCGTTTGCCGGAATGCGGAGGGCAAGCTGGCTGGCAGCACGTTGACGCTGGATCGCGCGCTGCGTTATATCGTGGAACTGGGCGTGCCGTTTGCGGACGCGTTGCGCATGGCGACGATTTTGCCGGCGCGGCGGCTGGGCCTCGCGGGGAAAAAAGGAATTCTGGCCATCGGCGGTGACGCGGATCTTGTGGTTTTGACACCCGATCTTCACGTGGCTGGCGTTATGACTCGAGGTGTGGGGCTGACGTAGCATTTCTTCAACCTTGCGCTCTCGCCCGGACGATTAATTACTAAACGCGGGGAAGCGCGCGAGGCCAACCCATATGGCAGACTTATTTGTTCAGAGGAATTTTCAGCTCTTCGGCAAACTTGTAGGGATCAAACGGGCTAAGCGAAAAATAGCGGCCTTCGATGCCAATGGTCGGCACTTTGCGTTTGCCATTGTTGGCCTGTACCACGATGGCTTCCGCCGCCGCATCATCGTCAATATTCACTTCGCGGTATGGGATCCCGCGGTCGCGCAAGAAATGTTTAGCCCGGCGGCAGTCGCAGCACCAGGACGTCGAATAAACCACGATGTCTGACATTTGTACCCTGTACTACCTTTCTACCATACAAATTCGATGCACCCTGCAGGCCTGGCGATTCAGGCGTACCGAAGAGCAAACAAGCCACATAAGCGCTAAGCGGCCGCGTGCTGCGCGGCTCGCGGAGCGGCGCTCGCGCCGCTGGCACTGGCCTTGGTAGCCGCCTGCAAACGCACATTGGCGCGCTGCATGGCGGCGTCGGCGCGGTCCCAATCAGCCTCGGTGGAACCGGCCTTCGGCAAATCGGCCCTGGTGCGCTCCAGAGCGGCCGTGGCGCGCGCCACGTCAATCTCCTCGGCGCGCTCGGAAATTTCGGCCAGCACGATGACGCGGTCGGGCAGCACTTCGGCGTAACCGTACATCGCGGTCAGATAGCGCGTCTCGCCGCCCTTGTGATACGTCAGGATGCCGACGCCCAACTCGGTAATCAGAGGCGCATGGCCCGGCAGAATGCCGAGATACCCGTCTTTCCCCGGCATTTCGAGCGAGTCCACATCCTCGCTGAGGATATGCCGCTCGGGGGTCACCACCTGCAGCTCGATTTTTTCCGGTAACGTTGCCATCGCTTTTGTTTCGCTCTACGCGCGGGAGCGAATTACGCCGCCGCGCCCGCCGCCATCTTCTCCGCCTTCTCGCGCACTTCTTCGATCGTGCCCACCATGTAGAAGGCCTGTTCCGGCAAATCGTCGTGCTTGCCCTCCACGATTTCCTTGAAACCGCGCACGGTGTCTTCGATCTTTACGTATTTTCCGGCCAGGCCGGTAAACTGCTCGGCGACGAACATCGGCTGCGAGAGGAACTTTTCGATTTTGCGCGCGCGGGTGACGGTCTGCTTATCGTCGTCCGAAAGTTCTTCGATGCCCAGGATGGCGATGATGTCCTGCAATTCCTTGTAGCGCTGCAGCACTGCTTTCACCGAGCGCGCCACGTTGTAGTGCTCCTGGCCGACAATGCGCGCGTCCAGAATGCGGGAGAAACTGGCAAGCGGATCCACGGCGGGATAAATGCCGCGCTCGACGATCTGGCGGCTCAGGTTCGTGGTGGCGTCCAAGTGCGAGAAGGTCGCGGCCGGGGCCGGGTCGGTGTAATCGTCCGCCGGCACGTAAATGGCCTGCACCGAAGTGATCGAGCCGTTCTTGGTAGAAGTAATGCGCTCCTGCAGTTCGCCGATTTCCGTATTCAGGTTCGGCTGGTATCCCACGGCGGAAGGCATGCGGCCCAGCAGCGCGGAGACTTCCGAGCCCGCCTGCACGAAGCGGAAAATGTTGTCTATGAAGAGCAGCACGTCCAGCTTTTCTTCGTCGCGGAAGTATTCCGCGACGGTCAGTCCAGTCAATCCCACGCGGAGACGCGCGCCGGGCGGTTCGGTCATCTGCCCGTAGATCAAAGCGCACCGCGATTTCTCCGAATTCCCCGGCACGATGACGCCCGATTCCTGCATCTCGAGCCACAGGTCGTTGCCTTCGCGCGTGCGCTCGCCAACACCGGCAAAAACGGAAACGCCGCCGTGCTTCATGGCGACGTTGTGGATCAGCTCCTGAATCAGCACCGTCTTGCCGACGCCCGCGCCGCCGAACAAGCCGATTTTTCCTCCTTTCAGGTACGGCTCGGTGAGGTCCACAACTTTGATGCCGGTCTCGAACATTTCGAGCGTGGTGGATTGATCCTCGAGCAGCGGCGCGGGGCGGTGAATGGGGTAGCGCTTCTCGAACTTCACGGGACCGAGATTATCCACCGGGTCGCCCAGCACGTTGAGCACGCGCCCCAGCACGCCGCGCCCCACGGGCACGGAGATCGGCCCGCCCAGATCCACGGCTTTCATGCCGCGGACCAGCCCTTCGGTGGGCTTCATCGCGACGCAGCGCACGCGCCCCTCACCCATGTGCTGCGCCACCTCCGCGACGATATCGAGCGGTTCGGGATTGTTGAAGCCCTCGCTGGTGATGCGCACGGCGCTGTGAATGAACGGCAGATGCCCCTCTTCGAACTGCACGTCCACGACGGGCCCGATGACTTCGACAATGTGCCCGGTCTTTTGATCGTTGGTTGCCATTTAATGCTCCTCAAAACCTGTGCGTAGTGATTGGTGAGTAGTGATTGGTGATCCGTTCCACCGCCGGAGTTCACGCTTCACTACGAATCTTGATGCGCTGCCAGGCGCTTCTTCAGGGACGATCCCAGCGCGTTGAGCAGCTTGGCGACAACGTCACAGGCGGCCGTCGCTGGCTCGAAATCCGGCACCTTGATGTGGCCCAGATCGCGACCCAGAATGAGAAAATAACGCGTTTCCTCCAGCTCACCGCGGGCAATCTGCATAGAGCGCAGTAGTTCCCGCGTCGTTCGCCGGCCAAATCCCTCGGCGATGTTCGCGGGCACTGACGCGGCCGAACGCCGGATCTGGGACGTCATTCCGAAACGCTCCGAAGATGGTAACGCTTCGGTCAACTTATAAATCAACAGAGTCAGTTTATGTGCTTGCTGCCAAACCCTCAAATCGGTAAAGCGTTCGATTTTCACGACTCACAGCTTCCCCACCGCACGCCCACTAATCACTACTCACGAATCACAAGCCACGAATCACGAAGCGGCCGACGCCGCTCCGCTCACAATCTCGATGAGCTCCCTGGTGATGTTCGCCTGGCGGATGTTGTTCATGCGCAGCGTGAGCTTCTCGATCAGCTCGGAAGCGTTGCGCGTGGCCGCGTCCATGGCGGTCATGCGCGCGGCGTGCTCGGCTGCCGCAGATTCCAGTAGAATGCGAAAAATTTCGGTTTCCAGGTAACGCGGCACCAGGCCGTTGAATATATCCTCCACCGGCTGCTCGTAGATGTAATCCACCAGCCGGCCGTGGCCCTCGGGGCCGGGCTGGGTGGGCAAGGAGCCGCCCGCTCCGGCATGTTGCGCCGCCAGTTCTTCGCCTTCCGGCGATTTCCGCACCACCGCGGGATCCACGGGCAGCAGTTTTTCAGCGCGCAGATTCTGCACCATCACATTCTTGAATTCGTTGTAAATCGCGTACACCGCATCCACTTCGCCGCTGACGTAAAGCTCCGCCACGCGCGCGGCAATTTCCTTGGCTTTGGTAAATTCCACTTTCGCGGAAACGTCCAGATATTCCGCCAGGATGGGCAGGCCGCGCTTGCGCAGCGTGTCGCGCCCTTTCTTACCTACCGCGACGAATTCCTGCTTCTGGGCGCGGTGCTCACGGACGAACTCCGCCGTGCGGCGCAACACGTTGGAATTGAAGGCGCCGCACAGGCTGCGGTCGCCGGTGAGAACCACTACCAGAATCTTCTCTTCCGGCCGCCGCTGCAGCAGCGGATGAGCGGGCGATTCCATGCGCGCCGCCGCCGACCGCAGCACGCGAATGATTTCCTTGGCATAGGGCCGGGCTGCAAACACGCCTTCCTGCGCGCGCCGCAGTTTCGCCGCGGCAACGAATTTCATCGCGCGGGTAATCTGCTGCGTATTCTTTACGGACCGAATGCGCCGGCGATAATCGAGAAGTGTGGGCATCGCGTGGGACTAGCCGGCCTGCGCCGCTCCTGCCGGAGCCGCCGGCTTGATGGTGGCCTTGAAGCGCTCCTTGAATTCATCCAAAGCTTTCTTCGCTTCGGCCTTGTTGACGTCGTCAAACGCCTTCTTCTCACGCAGTGATTTCAGCAGGCCGCTGTAATTCGTTTCGATGAAGGGATACAGCTCGGTTTCAAAGCGGCGGCATTCCGAGACCGGCAGATCGTCGAGATACTTGTTGGAAGCCGCGAAAATGATCAGCACCTGGTTTTCCACTGAGAGCGGCTCGTACTGATCCTGCTTGAGGATTTCCATCAGGCGCTGGCCGCGCGCCAGTTGCGCCTGCGTGGCTTTATCGAGCTGCTCGGTGCCGAACTGCGCGAAGGCAGCCAGGTCACGATACTGCGCCAGATCCAGGCGCAGCGTGCCAGCCACCTGTCGCATGGCCTTGATTTGCGCGTTGCCGCCGACGCGGCTCACCGAGATGCCCGCGTTCACCGCGGGACGGATGCCGCTATTGAAGAGGTCCGCTTCCAGGAATATCTGGCCATCGGTGATGGAAATTACGTTCGTCGGAATGTACGCGGAAATATCGCCGGCCTGCGTTTCGATTACCGGCAACGCGGTGAGCGACCCCGCGCCGAGTTGGTCGTTCAATTTCGCGGCGCGCTCCAGCAGACGCGAATGCAGGAAGAAAACGTCACCGGGAAAAGCTTCGCGGCCGGGCGGGCGGCGCAGCAAGAGCGATATTTCGCGGTAGGACTGCGCGTGCTTCGAAAGGTCATCGTAGAAGCAGATGGCGTGGCGCTTGGTGTCGCGGAAATATTCGCCGATGGCGCACGCCGCGAACGGCGCGATGTATTGCATGGAGGCGGATTCCGACGCCGTCGCGGCGACCACAATGCTGTGCTCCATCGCGCCGAAATCGGTCAACGTCTTGATCACCTGCGCGACCGTCGAGCGCTTTTGCCCGATCGCGCAGTAGATACAAATCATGTCGCCGCCGCGCTGGTTCAAAATCGTATCTATGATGATCGCGGTCTTGCCGATCTGCCGGTCGCCGATGATCAGTTCGCGCTGCCCGCGGCCGATGGGGATCATTGCGTCAATGGACTTGATGCCGGTCTGAATGGGCTCGCGCACCGGCTGGCGATCCACGACGCCGGGCGCCAGGCGTTCCAGCGGATTGCGCTGCGTGGACTGAATCGGGCCTTTGTCGTCAATGGGGTTGCCGAGCGCGTCCACCACCCGTCCAATCAAACCGTCGCCCACCGGCACGGACATGATCTTACCGGTGCGCTTGACGGTGTCGCCCTCCCTGATTTCGGTGTAGTCGCCCAGCAGGACCGCGCCGACTTGGTCCTCTTCCAGGTTCAAGGCAATGCCGTACACATCGTGCGGAAACGCGATCATTTCACCGGCCATGCATTTGTCGAGGCCGTGGATGCGCGCGATGCCGTCGCCCACCGAAATGACCGTGCCGACTTCCTCGACCGCCAGGACCTGCTGGTAATTTTCGATCTGCTCGCGCAGGATCTTGGTGATTTCGTCCGCTTTGATGTTGGCCATGCTGACTCCTGTAATCGAGCGACCGAGTGACGGTGGCGCTCTCGCGTTATTCCGCTTCCAACCGCTCGCGCAAGAGGTTCAATTGCTCGCGCACCGACCCGTCGTAAATCGTGGACCCCACGCGCACCACTGCGCCGCCCAGCAGGTCCCTATCTTCCGCAAAGTGCGCTTCGATCCTCTTTCCGGTGCGGCGTTCCAGCACCGCCAGCAATTCCCTCTTCTCGGCGTCGCTCAAAGCGCGCGCCGTGGTGACGTGCGCTTCGGCGATGTCCAGGCGCTTATTCAGCTCCGTATCAAATGCCTGCAGCATCTCCTGAAACAAATGCGTGCGGCGGTGATCCACAATCAAAAACACGAAATTGCGCACCGCTTCGTTCAGGCCCATCTTGGCCGCGATGGCCGCAATCACTTTGTTCTTCACTGCGCGGTCCAGCACAGGGCTTTCCAGCGCGTTGCGCAGATCGGCGGAAGCGAAGAACGTATCTACGAATGCCGCCAGGTCTTTGCGCAGCGCGTCGCCGTTCCTGCGTTCCAGCGCCACGTCGGCCAGCGCCGCCGCGTATCGCTCGGCGAGCGCGCTCAATTGACGCTCCTCCCGAGCTCGGCGACAAAGGTGCGCAGCAAGGTTGCTTCCGATGCAGGAGCCAGTTCCTGCCGCAGCAACGCTTCGGCGCGCTCGACGGCGAGGCGCGCGCCCAGAGCCTTCAGATCCAGCCGCCCCGCGCGCCCGGCGGCGGCGATTTCCGCGCGCGCCGCTCTTTCGATCTTTTCCGCTTCTGCGTGGCCCAAATCGCGCAGCCGCTGGGCTTCGGCTTCCGCATCGCGCTTCGCGGACTCGCGCAATTGCTGAATCTCGCGTTCCAGGCCGGCGAGCTTGGCTTGGATTTCGCGTCGCTGGCGCTCCGCCGCCTCGCGCGCCCGGGCGCCCTCCGCGATCTTCCTGGAAATTTCATCCGCCGTCGCGCGGAAAGCCGGCGCGGCATATTTCGCGACGGCGTAGGCGATCGCCCCGAAAACCAGCGCGAAATTGAGCCAGCGAAATACCCAGCCCGTCGGCGAATCTGCGGGAGAGACTTCGCTCTCCTGCGCCAAAACCGGCGCGGCAGCGACCAGCAGGAAAATGCCCAGGAATCCGCTGGCGCGGCCAACCGACCTGCCGAACCGTATCGTCACTCGTGCCATCTCTGCCATTAGGAGCGCGCCCCGCCGCGCGAGGGAGAGGTGCCGCCCAGGATGCTGCGCGCGATGGCACCGGCCAGTTCGGGGGTCTGGCGCTCGACTTCCTTGCGCGCCTCGGCCAGCTCGGTTTCGATTCTCTTCTTGGCCTCGGCGACTTCCTTCTGCGCCAGGCTGCGCTGCGCCTTCAGGTTCTTGGCGCGCTCCTCGAGGACGGCCTGGCGCGCCGCTTCCTGCTCGACGTAGATTTCGCCTCGCGCTTTGCGCAGCGCGTCATTGTATTTTTCCAGATCCTGGCGTGCGCCGGCCTCGACGGCTGCCGCTTCCGCCCGCGCACCTTCAATTTTCGCGCTGCGTTCCGCCATGGCTTTCTGAATCGGCGTGAAAAAAGCCCAGCGCATGAAAAGATAAAACAGGAAAACGATGATGACCGTAGGCACAGCTTGAAGAAACAGGTCCCCGAGTTGGTGCCAAATTTCCATCGTCAGGAAACGGTCAGAATGCGCTTGCCTCGTTTGTTTATTTGCACTGTTGCCCGGGCCTGGAAGCCATCCCGGGACACACGTATAGGTTCAAGCAAAGGCCGCGATTATCGCATCGGTTTCCGCCCCCGTCAACGCTGCGTGCCTCGTTCCGCAAGGCTCCCAGAGGGGTGAGGGTTCGTGCCATTGTACGCCCGCACTGTGTGCCGCGCCACCCGGCCGCGGGCGGGCATCCAGTCGCCGTTAGAGCGAGCCGGACGGCCTGCGAGGGCCCTCAAAGGCCGGCTTTCGCGTCACCACAAACCACAGTTGAATGGCGATTAGCGGCAGGTTGAACAGCAGCCCGAACCACAGCGGAAAGCGCATGGGTGATGACGGCAGATTCAGCGCCTGTTCCATCGCGGCGGTCGTCTGGTCGTAGCGCACTTGGGCGCCGGGAAGGATTACGGAAATGATGGCGTTGAAGATCGCGAAGTTGAAATAGTAAATGGCCAAGCCGCGGCCCCAGGGCTCCAGCTTCAGCAACCCGTAAGCCATCGCGAGTTGCACCGCCATGTAGCCCGTCACAATCAACGACGACTTCCAACCGGTGTAAAAGAACCCCAGAAACGCCACGGGCATGTGCAGCAACTGAAGAATCGGAAAGCTGCACGCTCCCACCAGCGTCAGGTACGCGATGATCGTAATGCTGACCGGCCTTTTCCGCGAGGTAGAGGTGGACATCGGCGCCAAGACCGCCGGCGCCCAATTCGCCGCTCGCGCCGGCGTCGCCGCGCCGCGGAATTGTTCCTTTACCGGACGCGAACTGAAGAAGTACACCCACCAAGCGCCCAGCACGATCAGCAACGCATACAGCACCGCCATTACGACGCGCAATGCTCCCACGATGCGGTGCATCAGCACCGGGTCCGGCGCACCGGCTGGCATGTTGGGCATCCCCGATACCGGGAGCGGGAGCAACACGGACATGAGAAATCCCGGTACCGCGATCAGCAGCAGAATCCCGCAGAAAAGCAACATCGAGATTCTGGCCCATTCGCGCAGGCTCAACAGGCTGAATCCAGTGGCGATGCCCCAAGCGGCGAAGGCCAGCAGGAACACCACGCCCAACAACCCAAACGCGCGGACGCCCCCCGGCGGCAGCCCGGCCGCAGGCACCACGGTGAATGCCAGAACCAGCAGAGCGCTCCAGAGCAGCGTGAGGCCGGAGCCGACGAACACCAGCACCGCGGAAATGGTGACTCCCGCCGAACGCTTCATGCGGCGCCTCGCCACTTCTTTAGATTCGTTTTGCGCGGGAATATACACTTCGGCGCGCTTGTGGCGACGCGGTCCGCCGTCGCCAAATGCAGTTCCATCGAATTGGGGTTAATACGCGTAGGCTTGGAGGAGCATGAACACAATCACACCGGTGACCGAGACGTACAGCCAGATGGGAAACGTGTAGCGCGCGATCCGCTTGTGGATGGGAAAGCGGCCGCTGAGTGAAAAGAAGAAGGTGATGAGCACCAGCGGCAACGCCACAATCGAGAGAAATATGTGACTGGCCAGAATGGAGAGGTACACCGTCCGAATCGCACCGTGGCCCGCCGGAAAGCGCGTGTCTCCGTGCAGAGCGTGGTTGACTATATAGCTGACCAAAAAGAGAGATGAGAATGCGAACGCCGTCAACATGCTGGTGCGATGCGCGCGGCGATTCCCGGTCTTGATGAAGTAAAGCCCCGTGCAAAGCGCGATCGCCGCGAGCCCGTTCAGCACGGAGTTCAGCGCCGGTAAGAAAACGTATTTGCCGACGAACTGTGCCGGCGCCTGGTGCAAATACAGCAGCCAGAGAAGGAATGACACCGCGATAGCGCTGACCGCGATGATCGAGCCAATCGCTGCGCGTTGATCTGTCTGCGTCTGCTGCATGGCACTCGACACCATACTACAAATTTCCAACCGTCGCATCCATCAGGCAAGTCTGCGAATCCAAAGAAGACCGCGCGAAATCGCTGCTGCTGCCCATCGCTCACTGGCGCAGCGAGCCGCGAATTCGATACAATCGCGGTTTGGGGCTTCGCCGCGAATTTCCCCCTGTCAGCCCGCGCCGCCCATTTTCGAGGAGAGATCTCATGCCATCGTTCCCCGGAGTTGATTACCTCGACTTCGATTCCCTGCTGAGCGACGAAGAAAAGCTCGCCCGCAATACCGCCCGCCAGTTCGTGGACGCGGAAATCATGCCCATCATCGAGGAATACAACCGCGAAGGAAAATTTCCAGTGCACCTGGTGCCGCAGATGGCCGAGCTGGGTCTTTTTGGCGCGAGCCTGCAGGGCTACGGCTGCGCGGGCATGTCCAACGTGGAATACGGCCTGGTGACGCAGGAGCTTGAGCGCGGCGATTCCGGCTTGCGCAGTTTTATTTCAGTGCAATCGGCCCTGGTGATGTATCCGATTCATGCCTACGGTTCCGACGCGCAGAAGGAAAAATGGCTGCCCCTGCTGCAACAAGGCAAGGCGATCGGGTGCTTCGGCCTCACCGAGCCGCAATTCGGTTCGAATCCCAGCGGCATGCTGACGCGCGCCGTGAAAAAGGGCAACGGCTACATCCTCAACGGCGAAAAAATGTGGATCACCAGTGGCTCCATCGCCGACGTCGCCGTCATCTGGGCCAAATGCGAGGACGACAAAATTCGCGGATTCCTGGTGGAAAAGGGCACGCCCGGCTACAAAGCCTGGGACGTGCACGGAAAATATTCGCTGCGCGCTTCCGTCACCTCCGGCCTGGCCATGACCGATTGCAAAATCCCGGCCGAAAATTTGCTGCCGGGCGTCGAGGGGCTGAAGGGCCCGCTCTCCTGCCTGAACCAGGCGCGCTACGGCATCGGCTGGGGCGGCATCGGCGCGGCCATGGCGTGTTACGACACGGCGTTGAACTACGCGAAGCAGCGCAAACAATTTGACAACAAGCCCATCGCGTCGCACCAACTAGTGCAGGAAAAACTGGTCTGGATGATCACCGAAATCACCAAGGCGCAATTCCTGGCGTTGCAGGTGGGCCGCCTGAAAGACGCGGGCAAGGTGCATCCTTCGCACATTTCCATGCTCAAGATGAACAACGTGTGGATGGCCCGCGAAACCGCGCGCCTGGCCCGCGAAATCCTGGGCGCCAACGGCATCGTGGACGACTACTGCGTCATGCGCCACATGAACAACCTGGAATCGGTATTCACCTACGAAGGTACGCACGACATTCACAAGCTCATCATCGGCGAACGCATCACAGGAATCGCCGCATTCTCGTAATCGAAGAACCGGCGGCAACGACACGGTTCTGTAATCCCTTTGTGGTGAACGGCAACATCCGATGGCGGCAATCTTGCCGCCGCGAAAATCGCCAGCCGCTTACTGGCGACGCCACTGTGGATGTGAACAGCGGTCGAGAACCAATCCACCAACCCGAAGATACGTTGAGTGCCCGCAGACCGCGTGAAATTCTCCACACCCAACACTTGCGTGACTCGCCAATAACATTGGCTTGCGTTCGAATGCGATTCGAGTTCTACTCCTGCCATCGTGGGGATTATTTCTAGATTCGTCGCGGTCATCGCCACGCGGACGCTCGTAATAAGCGCGCTCGCGGCGGTGATATGTACTGGCTCGCTGCTTGAGGCCCAGGATGCAACCTATCCTCCGCGCAAACCGTCACCCCCAAAAATTGAGCCTAACATTGTTGTGCTGGCTGAATCCGTCGTTCAGAACGAATGGACTCACACGTTACCCTTGGTAAATGCCCCTCAAAACGTCTCGCTTCTAAATCCCGGCCAATGCATTCGCGTTGCCATCTATTCAACGGGAGACGAGCGCGACGACTACCTCAAGAACTCGAAGTTGTCCTTCCGAGTGCAGTTTGCCGGTCGTCGGGATTCCCATCCGTTCGCGCTGCCTTCGGTGTTCAAGCAAATTAAGCCGGAAGGTGAAGACTTCGTCGCGGGCGCGCTTGGCGCCGCAGGGGTCGCGCTGCCGCCGGCGATCAAGACCATGGCCAGTCTCGGTGCGTCGGCCGACCACTGGTGCGCGCCCATTGACGCCGCCGACGGAACCGCGACCATCGAGGCGGAAGTCGCGTCCCCAAGCGGCCGTCAAGTTCTGACGCCCTCGACGGTTCGCGTCGAGAGCTTCGACACCGGCAGTAAGAAACTGTTCACGGACATCGCGGAGTTGGAGGCATTTACGCGGACATACTATCGCGAACCAAACCCTGCCAGGCTGTTTCCTGCTCTGCAATTCATGATCACGAATCTCGCCCAATTCTCAGATAAAGGGCGGGCAGAGATCTTCGCCGCTTTTCTGACCGCGGCAGTTCGTTCAGAGCCAATCGCGGCACGAGACTTTCAAACCCGCATTGTCGGCGGGCCTCCACTCATCCGCGCGTTTGGGCTCTTGATCCTGCGTTCGGCTGGGTACGATATCAGCGGCGTCCTCAACACACTCAGCGAAGAAGAGCAAAAGAACTTTCTCGCTCTTTCCCCGTTGCAGGACCCTTTCGATCTCCCGCCGACACAGGAGCTCTTTCAGCACCTCGATATGTTATGGGCGGTCTTCACGGCCACCGGCCAGTTCAAACCGGTGATGACAATTGCCAGCATGCTTAGCTGGCGAGCGGACTACGAAGACTTCGACAAGCTGCGCAGGACTCCAAACCATCCTTCGACCCTCACTCCGTCCATCGTGCGAGGAGTCGCATACACTGCCGCGGGCTGGTCTCTGTGGTCGTTTCAGCGTAACGATCCGCTTGTGGCGGATTACATAGACTACATGCTCGCTTCGCCGGATACCCCGCAATCGGTCAAGCTGGAACTTACCGGACTCTCTAGCAATCCGGCATTTAAGCGGGCCGAAGGGCAATGAGGGCCACAAAGGGTGCGTCATCGCTCCTCTTGATTTGTCCGCGATCAATATGCGCTCGTACGCCGGTACAACTCATCGCAGCACCATCCTCCGCCCGCGCGCTTGGCGATCCTTCGCTGCGCGAACCCTGTCAGACAGCTGAAAATGCCGCTGCCTTGAACCAATCGGCGCAAAACGGTCGATGATTCAGGAGTGACGGCACCCCCGCACGCGATCCTGATGCGTGATTAGCGGAGTCACAGGCCAAATGCCGCCCGGCTCGGCCGGGTACGAGTTTGCGCTCCGGCAAACAGGACGGGTTTTTAATGTGGTCCACTCTGCAAATCGAACGACACTGCCCGCAAATAACGCCTTGATTGAATTTCGCCCATTTGGATTATGATAGGCCGCCCGGAAGGACCGTCCCAGCCCCCGGAACGGCATCACATCTCAGGAGCAGCCATGGAGAAAGAACTCAGCCTGGAATTTCTGCGCACCGTCGAAAGCGCGGCCATCGCCTCCGCGCGCACCATGGGCCAGGGCGACCGCCCCGGCTCTGACCAGGCTGCCGTGGAAGCCATGCGCAAGGAAATGGACCGCGTGGGCATGGACGGCACCATCGTCATCGGCGAAGGCGAGCGCGATGAAGCGCCGATGCTCTTCATCGGCGAAAAAGTCGGCGCGGCCGTGCGCGATAAGAGCCGCACCTATCCCCAGGTGGACATCGCCGTGGACCCGCTCGAGGGCACCAACCTCTGCGCCACGGGCGAGCCCGGCGCGATTGTGGTCCTTGCCGCCAGCGAACATGGCGGCCTGCTGCACGCTCCCGATCTCTACATGGAGAAAATCATCGTTGGGCCGCCCGCGAAGGGGGCCATTGATCTGGACGCGCCGGTGAAGGACAACCTGCGCGCCATCGCGCGGCGCTACGACCGCGACGTCGAAGACCTGGTGATCGTCGTGCTGGACCGCCCGCGCCACGAGAAGCTCATTGCCGATATTCGCGCGGCGGGTGCGCGCATCCGCCTGATTTCCGACGGCGACCTTTCGGCCGGCATTTCCGCAGCGGTGCGCGGCACCTCCGTCCATGCGGTTATGGGCACCGGCGGCGCGCCGGAAGGCGTGCTGACTGCCGCCGCCCTGCGCTGCCTGAACGGCCAGATCCTGGCGCGTCTGGTGGTCTCCAAACCCGAGCACTTGGAACGAGCCGCAGGAATGGGCATCAAAGATCCCAAGCGCATCTACGAGACGGTGGACCTGGCGCCGGGAAAGAAAATCATCTTCGCTTGCACCGGCGTCACCGGGGGCGGGCTGCTGCGCGGCGTGAATTTCTTCCGGGACGGCACGCGCACGCACTCGCTCATCATGACCCTCGAGGAAGCCGAGGTGCGCTTCATTGATTCCGTCCATCTGGACCGGCATCCGGGCGTGGAAGTGCGCTTCAACTGAGTTGACGCCGGCGGCGCGGAAACATTTTCACATCCCGTTGCGTATCTATTTCATCCAACGTGCAAGGGGTGAACTATGTCCAGCGCATCAGGACGGCCGCCCGCCGTCATTCCTCCGCAGCGCCGCCGCAGCAGCACTGCCGTCTGGTGGATTCTGGGGATCGTCGCCGGCGGCATCGTGGTAATGGTTCTCTTCGGCCTCGCGCTGGCCGGCCTGTTCATCCATAATTTCCGCGTGCAAAATCAGGGTAACAAGGTCGAGATTGAGACTCCGGTTGGCGCCATCAAGGTGGATAAGGACGCCGCACGCTCCGCCGGCCTGCCCGTCTATCCCGGCGCAAAATCGTCCGGCGAAGACAAAGGCGCGAGTGTCGAGCTATCGAGCGGAGATTCGGGAGTGGGAGTCGCGGTGGAGCACTACAGCACGCCCGACAACCTTGAGAAGGTCAACGCCTGGTACGCACAACGCCTCGGTTCTAGTTTCCGCCGCGAAGTGAACCTTTCGAGCCATCCCATCCACGGCGTCATCGTGAACGCCGATGCGGACGTCGCATTCGTGGATGACCGCGGCGACGGTGCAAGGGTGGTCGCGCTAACCAAGAAAGCCGATGGCGTGGAAATCGTGCTGGTGCGCGCAGAGAAGAAGGAAGCGCAGTAGTCTCGGGAGCTCGGCCGGAGGCTGCGCCTCAACCCATGTGCACGCAAATGGCTGGTGGGTGCGCCGGGCCTGTGCGCCCAGTCGCAGCTTCGCTGTTCCGGGCAGTTCGTAGCCCGGAGCGCCCATCGCAAAGACAGTGATTGATTTAGGGTGGAATGTATTAGACGTGCCGGACAGACGCACTCGCCAAAATCCGCGCGAACGAAGTTCGGACCGTTCGGGTGCGAGCCTGGCAGCCAGCCAAAGCGGGCGTGCCAAGCTCTACCCAGAATGCTTTCGGTCCATCAGACCTTTCGCGCCATCCCAACCCGCGACGACTAGCGGTGTAGCGCCGTCGCAGTCTGGGGCATGTGCTGTTGCCGGCGGGGCATATGGTGGGGCAACCGCTCCGCGGCCTGCGGCGGCATCGGACGCACGCTGTGATTCGTGCTCACGTGCTCGCTGATCGCCTGCAAGCGCTTCAGAATGCCCTGCCACTGTGTCCAATCGAGCTGCCGCAGGTATGGCCGAAGACCCTGGATGAATGGATCTTCGAGCACCGTCTCGCCGTTGGTCTCCGGCACGAAAAAACGGTTCAGTCCAACGCCCAGCGCTTCGGCAATTTTTTCCAGCGTGCCGAGGCTTGGCGTCATCTGTCCGCTCTCGATTCGGGACAAATAGGAGCGAGATACACGCGAACGTGCCTGCAACTGGCTCTGCGTCATGCCACGCGACTCCCGCAATTGCCTGATGCGCTGGCCGATGTTCTCCACCGTTTCGCGGTTCGGCCAGTTCTCAAACAATTGACGGTCGTCCCCCGGCAAATCCTGCGGCGACGGCGTGGGAATCACGAACGTCACCTTCGGGGGCAGCAAACGCAGACAGCGACGGCAGTTATCCGTGCGCGTCCGGTATTGCACCAAACCGCATACCTGACATCGAAGTACTTCCCGATCCAATTCCGTGCTCGCTTCTATGGCTTCTTTTTCCGCCACCGGTTCTCCTCACAGACTATTCCGGCGATGCGAAGAAGAGGAACGTCACAACAGGGGAAGGCAGAAACAGGCGCGGGAGCGATTCTCCACACGGTGCCATTTCTTGTCAAGCCCTATTTTCGCCCTCGAGCCGATCTCATTCTATCGTGCTCGTCGCGTTGGCCACTAACTGAGGCCGTTCCTCGTCGCACGCGCCCCCAATTGCGGTGCGACTTTTGTTCGCCATCGCCGTTTCGCGTCCGCTAACGAAATGAACACAATGCCATTCAGCGTCATCCGCTGACGATTTGTGCTTGCAATTTTGTTGCCCACGCTTCAACGCATATTTCCAGCTTCCTTCTCCCCTTTTCCCTCTCGCTCGGTACAATTCGCGCCCGCAAACTGATTGTGTTCAATGAATGACGAGAACAAACACCGAATTCATCGCACGCGCCACGTATCCGCTTCTGAACCTGTCTCAAAACTATACGTCTCATTCGCGCCACCCGGCCCGGAATGAGACAACCCTGCCACCGTTCTTGCTGCACACCCCTAAGATTTGCCGCCTCTACCTTCCCACGCAAACGCAGGGCTTCCAACGCCCCTTCTGTCGCGTGTCGGTGATTCCGTGACTAAGCTAGGCCTGCCCTGCGCTCCAGAACCCGGCCCGATTTCTCCGCGGTTCCGACCGGCGGCGGCTGGCTCCTGGCGGCGCCAATCCACAATGCGATAAACTCGAATCCGGGGGTCAAAATGCCGAATCGGGACGAATCCTGGGCTCTACTGTGCGAGTACACGCAAGGGGAAAGCTTGCGCAAACACGCGCTGGCCGTCGAAGCCTGTGTCCGGGCCTACGCCCGGAAGTTCGCCGCGGATGAGGATCTCTGGGGCATCACCGCGCTGCTGCACGATTTCGATTACGAGCGCTGGCCCAACGCCGCCCATCATCCTACTGAGGAGCACCCATACGAAGGCTCGAAAATCCTGCGCGAGCGCGGCTATCCTGAGGAAATGCTCCACGCCATCCTGGGCCACGCCGACTACTGCAACGTCGCGCGCACTTCGCCGCTCGACAAGACCCTGTTCGCCTGCGACGAACTGGCAGGCTTCCTGACCGCTTGCGCGCTAATCAAGCCCAGCAAGAGCGTTCACGAGGTGGAGGCCGCCTCTGTGAAGAAAAAACTGAAGGACAAGGCGTTCGCCCGCGGCGTCAACCGCGACGACGTGTACAAGGGCGCCGAGGAGTTGGGCATCCCGCTGGATGAGCACATCTCTTTCTGCATCGCCGCGCTTCGCTCCGTTGCGCAGGAACTCGGCCTCAACGGAATAAGCGCTGTCGCGGCGCCGTAAGTAGCAGCGATTTCGTGCTCGCGCTGTGCGGACCCGCCTGCGCCGCGACGGCTGAACGCCCCGTCCCGTATGTGCCACTCTTCGACGCGCACTCTTTCTTGGCGTTGCGGCATCGCGCGAAGCGATCCGCTTCTCGCGCTCAAATTTTTTCTGAAGACTTCCTTACGGCAACGTCTGTGCTAGAATCCGCGTTCATGGAACGAGCGGGAAATTTTCTCGGTGGGATGTTGCGTCAATTAAAGCGTCCGGAAGCAGCGGTCGCATGGCTTTCCGGCGTGTGGCCCAGCGTGGTGGGAAAGACTCTCGCGCGCCATACGCGCCCGGTGCGCTGCCACAAAGGCTGCCTGGAAGTTGCCGCCGACGGCAAAGCCTGGCGGAAACAACTCGAAGAAATGAAGAGCGAGTTCTGTGCGCAGGTCAATAAGGCCTGGGGCAGCACCCTGGTTCGCGACGTGAAATTCGTTGCGGCCAAGCCGGGACCGCGCCGCCTCTCTCACGAACTAGACAACGAACACACCCCTTTTATCCGCCGCCGCAAAGCTTAAGGAATTCTGTCGCCTGCAGGGTCGCGGTTGGGCAAACGATTTTCCATCGCGCGCGCGAACGCTTGCGCTGAATCCCTTCTGTACTAAGATGGGTGTCATGACTTTTCTCCTTGGCACGAATGATCGCTTGGGCGTAGCGCGCGTCTCCCGGAGCAGCCATGAAAATTAGCCGCGAGGATGTCCTGCGCGTCGCTCAACTGGCGCACCTCGAGCTCGAGCCCGAGGAAGTCGAAACCTACCGCAGCCAGCTCGATGAGATCCTCTCCTACGTCGGCAAGCTCCAGGAGCTGGACGTGTCCGGCGTCGCGCCGATGACCCAATTCCGCGCGAGCACCACCGGCACGCCAGGGCAAGCTCCGGGCGCGTCCGCGGGCGCGGGTAGCTCCACCGCCTCCGATGCCGAGCCCGAGCTGCGCGACGACGTAGTCCGCCCGTGTACCGTAGCCGAAGCCGTGCTGGCGCAGGCACCCGACGCCGCCAAGCCGTTCTTCCGCGTGCCCAAGGTCATTGAAAGATGAGTTCCGCCACGCCCTGGACAGTCGCCAGCGTGCGCGACGCGCTCCGCAGCAAGAAGACCTCCGCCCGCGAGCTGACGCAGGAGTTCTACGCTCAGATCGAGCGGCGCAATCCCAGTCTCAACGCCTACCTGGCACTCTCCCCCGAGCGCGCCTACGCCCAGGCCGACCGCGTGGATGCCGCTATTCGCTCTGGCAGGCCCTTGCCAGCCCTCGCGGGGGTTCCCATAGCCATAAAGGACGTCCTGAGTACCCAAGGGGTGCCAACTACCTGTGGCTCAAGGATTCTCGAGCACTATACGCCACCGTATGACGCTACTGCCGTCGGGCGCATGGAAACTGCGGGCGCGATTTTGCTCGGCAAGACCAACTGCGACGAGTTTGCGATGGGCAGCTCGAATGAGAATTCTGCGTACGGTTGCGTACGGAACCCCGTGGCCTTGGATCGGGTGCCGGGAGGCTCCAGTGGCGGATCCGCAGCGGCCGTTGCGGCTGGCCTAGCCGTTGTTTCACTGGGAACCGACACCGGCGGGTCCATCCGTCAGCCTGGGGCCTACTGTGGGATACCAGCGCTGATGCCAACATACGGTCGCGTATCGAGGTACGGCCTGATTGCTTTCGCCTCGTCCCTCGACCGGATCGGTCCCTTCGCAACCAATATTGACGACGCCGCAGCCGTCATGGCCGTAATTGCCGGACATGACTCGAACGACTCGACTTCGGCGCCAGTCGCCGTTCCTGACTACGCTGCCCAGCTCGAAGAACCTCTCGCGGGCCTCCGCATCGGCGTGCCGGAAGACTATTTCGGTGCCGGCCTTGACCCCGAAGTGAAGGCTAAAGTCCAAGCTGGCATCGCCCTGCTCGAAAAACTCGGGTGCGCCTGCGTTCCGCTGCAAATGCCCCACACGGACTACGCCATTGCGACGTACTACATCATCGCCACAGCGGAAGCCAGCTCGAATCTCGCACGCTACGACGGCGTGCGCTACGGGCTGCGTGTCCAGGGAAACACACTCATGGAGATGTACCGGAAGACCAGGGAGCGCGGTTTCGGCCAGGAGGTCAAGCGGCGGATCATGCTCGGGACTTACGCTCTGTCCTCCGGCTACTACGACGCGTACTACCTACGAGCTCAGAAGGTTCGCGCCTTGATTGCGCGGGATTTTGCGAGCGCATTCGAGAAGGTTGACGCGATTGTGACCCCCACGGCCCCCACTCCGGCGTTCAAGTTGGGCGAGAAAACAGCCGACCCGCTGCAGATGTATCTTGCTGACATATATACCGTTACGGGTTCACTGGCCGGCGTCCCGGGAATCTCCGTTCCCTGCGGCAAGACGGCGGCAGGCCTCCCCGTCGGCATGCAGATCTTCGGCAGCCATTTCGGCGAAGGCCGAATTCTGCAGTTGGGCCGCGCCTTTGAACGAGCCGGCGGCTTTTCCATCTGAGGAGACGCATTCCTGAAAGATTTGGCGCCCATCTTCGCGCACCTGAAATCTTCGCGCGAAAAGTTCCTCACTGTTTGCGGGGAATTCCCGGAAGCGCGGTGGCAGGAATCTCCCGCGCCAAATTCCTGGTCGGCTGCCGAAGTGGCCGCGCACGTGGCCACAATTGAAGAATCCATAATCTTCGGGATGAAACGGCTGCTGCGCGCGGCCCCAACGCCGCTCTCCTGGCGCAAGCGTCTTCACCCGCCGCTCGCGATCGCCACCTGGCGCGTGCGCAAGGTGAAGTCGCCGATTCCGCTCGATCCCCAGCGCGTGCGCAATCAACCGGAATCGTTCAGCGCCTTGCAAGCGGCCCGCGCGAACACTTTGCAATTCATCGAATCCACGCGCGGCAAAGACGTAAGCTCCTACCGATTCGCGCACCCTTTCCTCGGCAGCTTGAACATGTACGAATGGTTCCGCACGATCGGCTACCACGATTTACGCCACGTGAAACAAATCCGTGAACTTGTAGAAATGTTCCACGTTTAGACTTTCCTTTCCGCTTTGGGGCAAGAATGTGCAAGCGAGGCCTTCGGAGGGAATTCGCCTGTACCAGCGTCAAACCATAGAGAAAAAGAGAGTTCGCGGCAGCCAGGTTGCCGATGGTTCTATTCGTCTGGAACGGAAGGACTATTGCATGCAACCTTTGCAGCATTTAGTGTGGTGTCAGCATCACAGGATGTAGGAGGTGCGCTGATGGTGCGAATCAAGGTGAGCCAGAAAATCTTCACCGAAGACGAAGTGGTCACCCTGACGGGCATTTGCGCCGACCATTTGCGCGGCTTGGCCCGCAATAAGCACCTTGGCACCATCGCGCGCGCCGCCGAAGCGGCAGGCGCCGAAGCCGAAAAGTGGCTTTTCTCCCATTCTGATCTGATGATCCTCACCGTGCTCCAGCCGCGCTGCGACCATTAGGCCGCGCCGCACTCGAATTTCGCCGCGCTTTCCTCAGCCCTTCCCTCGATCGGGTAGGTCATTTTTTTTCTTAGTCTCCCCGCTGTTGTGCTCCACTACTGCCCGGGCTATCCTTAGTCCGCTCAACCCCGCGCGCGGAATTTGCATCCTAGATTTCCAGCGGCTCCCGGAGCCGGATTCCAGGCGCTGCTTCCTGCCAAACGGCTCAGCGCGGCCCGAGCGGGTGCCGTTGTCGCACAACTTTGCATTACGCGCCGGACGATGCGTTTAAACCGAAAATTCGCGCATTCCAGACTTAAGACACTGGCGCACTTTCCGCTCCTAGTGTTCGTCCTGATTTTCCGTTGCCCCGCCTCCCACGCGCAAACGGCGCCGCAGACAACGGCCCATCCGCCGGCCACCGCCACTTCCTCCGGCAAGACTTCCCCGCCGGCGCCAGATGCCACCGACGCCGGCCTCCCGGTCGGCAAGAAGCTGATGCTCAAGGACGGTAGCTTTCAACTGGTGCGGGAATACCAGCTTGACGGCGACCGCGTCCGCTACTACAGCATTGATCAGGGAGACTGGGAGGAAATCCCTGCGTCCCTGGTGGATTGGGACGCCACCAAGAAAATCGAGACGGAAGACGCGCAGCGCAAGGCCGCCATCATCGCCAAGGTGCATGCGACCGAGGTCGCCCAGCATGCCGATGTCATGGACATTGACGCCAGCATCGAAATCGCGCCCAACGTATTTCTCCCGCCCGGCGACGGCCTCTTTGAATTCGACGGAAAAGCGATCTATCCGCTGGGGCAGGCCGAAGCCGACATCAAATTCAGCAAGGTGCAATTTCTGAAGCAGGTGCTGGTCCCCGTTCCCATCGTTCCCACGCGGCACACCGTTTCCCTTCAAGGCAGCCGCGCGAAATTCCGGCTGAAGAGCACCCAGACGGAGTTCTACATGCGCACGGCGGACGGGCGCGAGCCGGAACTGGACCTGATCCGCGCCAGGGTTCACGGTGACAAACGCGACCTGGAAAACCTGGACGAGCTATTCAATCAGCAGTCCGCCTCCGGCAAAATATCCATTCCCATCCAGCGCTGGGAAATCGCGTATGGCGTTTACCGCTTCACGATGAGCCAGAACCTGGAACCGGGCGAATACGCCCTGGCCGAGATTGTGAAAGGAGGAGGGACCAGCCTGTATTTCTGGGATTTTGGAGTGGACGGCAACGCCGCATCGGCCGTCGCCAAGCCGAAATGAGAATGCACGGAAGGTCCGCGGCGCGCAGCTACTTCACCGCAGCGGGCTGGGGTTGCAGCAGTTCGGTCAGCAGGCTGGCTAGCGCCGCGATGTGAAAAGGTTTTTGCAGCACGGCCGCGCCCTTCTCGGTGAAATGCGCCATAGTGCTGGAATCTAGCAGCGCTCCGGTCATAAAAACGAACTTGGGCGCCGCGCTGCCCTCCGGAGAATGAATCCGTTCGAAGAACTGCTCGCCGTTCAGTCCGGGCAGGTTGAAATCGCACAGCACGAAATCGTAGGCGCGCGCCGCGAGGTGCGGCAGAGCCTCCTCTGAACTGGAGGCGCCCTCGACGGTCATGCCCCGCGCCGAAAGCCCCTCCTGCACGATTTCACGGATGCTTTCTTCGTCGTCTACTACGTACACCGAATGTCCGCGCAGCGCGCCCGAACCCGTGCGAGCGGGCAGCGCGGGCCTTACGGCGGGCGCCGGCGCGCTCACTTCCTCCACATACGCGGGCAGGATCACGCGAAATTCGCTGCCCGCGCCGGGATTGGATTGCACCTCCATGGTTCCGCCGTGCTCTTTCACAATGGCCATGCTGATCGCCAGGCCCAGGCCCGTGCCGCCGCCGGGCCGCTTGGTGGTGAAAAACGGATCGAAGATTTTTCCGATGTTTTCGGGCGCGATGCCGGGACCGTCGTCCGCGAATACGAAGATGATCTTCCCATCCGCGTGCTCGATGGAAGCGCGCAGCGCGCCGCGCTCGCGCTGGGCCGTGATCGCTTGCTCGGCATTGACGATCAAATTCACGAACACCTGCTGCAACAGCCGCGGGTCGGCTTCCAGAGCGGGCAGGGTGCCCGGCGGGATAAGCTCGATCGAGATGTTCTTCTGCGAAAGCGAAGCCCGCTGCTGGTCAATCACCGGCTGCAGCGCCTCCTCCGGCCGCATCTTCTTCAGCGACAACGCCGACGGCCGCGAATACGACAGCAAATTCTGCACGATGACGGCGGCTCGCCGCGCCTGCTTTAGCACGATTTCCACCTGGCGCTTTGTGGCATCGTCGGCGGCGCGTTCGCGCAGCAGATCGCTTACCCCCAGAATCGCGGTGAGCGGGTTGTTCAACTCATGCGCCACGCCAGACATCATCTCGCCCATCGCCGCAAGCTTCTCTTTTTGCAGGTTCTGTTTCTCGGCCAGCTTGGCGTCCGTCACATCCCGCGCCGAGGCCACCACGCCATTGATTTTCCCCGCGGCGTCGTAGAGCGGACTGGCGCTGGCGCGCAGCGTTCGCCAAGATCCATCGGCGTGCTTGGTGCGGTATTCGAATTGCGCGTTGGCCGCCCGGCCGCTGGTCAACGCATCGAACGCCTCCAGGAATTGCGGCAATTCGTTGCGGTGAACCTGATCGCGCAGCGTCTTGCCCACCAGCTCCCGCGCCGGATGCCCCAGCACGTCTTCCACGCGCGGGCTTATAAAGGTGAAGCGGCCGTCAAAATCCATCACCGCGATCATGTCCGGAAAGCTCGCCACCAACCGCCGCACGAACTCTTCTTCCTGGTGCAACCGGGCTTCGATTTCGATGCGCTCGGTGATGTCCACCAGCGTGCCCTGCATGCGAATGGTCCGGCCAAACGTATCGCGAATGGCGAACCCCGAAGCAAGACAATGAATGAGCGTCCCATCCTTCCGCCGGTACACCACATCCACGTCCTGCACCGAACCTTGACGGACCACTTGGCGTACCAGTTCGTCGCGCTGCGTGCCGTCGGCGTACAACTCCCGAAAGTTCAGTTTTCTCAGCTCCTCTTTATTGTCGTATCCCAGCATGCGCACCAGCGCCGGGTTCGCATCCAGCAGCGTTCCTTCGGGGGTGGTGAAGAAGATTCCTTCGCGTAGCGATTCGAATAATTCCGTAAAGCGAATTTCGGACTCGTGCTGCGAGGTCACATCGCGAATCCAGCCGCTCACCGCCGTCGCCTGCTCGTCGTCGGTGAGCGCCTGCAGCCAGCAATCGAAAAAACGCCGCCGCGGATCGCATTTCAGTTGGAGCGAGATGCGCCCCGCCCAGTGGCCTTTTTCCAGAAAAACGGCGAGGGAACGCGTGGCCTCCGCCAGGGTTGGCGACTCGACGAATTCCTCCAGCCGGTGGCCGATCAGGTCCTGAAAAGAAACGCCCAGAATCTCCGCTAGCCGGCGGTTGGCGACCCGGATTTCTCCCTCCAAGGACACGGTGAATACCGCGTGATCCAGGCTGTCAATGAGTTCCCGGTAATTCAGCTGCGACCGCGAAATCACATCCACCAGCTTCTTGAATTGCGCTTCGGTGGAGGACGCTGCGGCGCACTGCCCCGGCGCCGGCTCGGCGGCGCGTTCCGGCATCTGTTCGCTGGATTGATCTGAGGCTGGGTTCGGCATGAAAATATCCCGGCGCATTCTCCCGGCAGAGGGCTAAGTTATCCGTTGTTAATCTAATTTTACCGACTGCCTGCGCTACGCGGGAAAAGAAAGAGGGGGTGTATGCCAAGTTGCTTAACAGGCCGTCCGGACAGGTTGCTCGGTTTGATTCCCGATGGCAATTCGCCCCTAGCGCGGCACTTGTAGCGCGCCACCAGGGGCACCACAACAAGCAACGGCGGTGGGAAGGAGGGACGCCGCGAGGCCTTCTGCCGAAAAAAAGGGCGCCGCGACGAATCGCAGCGCCCTTTTTGGCCTGGAATGCCCCTCAACCACGGGCGTCCAGGGTTGAACTAACGATCGAGTCTAGCTTTCGGCTACGGCGTCCGTATCCTTGCGCAGGAAGTCGAGCGCCGCCGCTTCTTCCGGCGTAAGCTCCGGCTCCAGCTGTTCCGGCTCATCCTTGGGGATTTCGGTGAGGAGCTGGATGTTGCGATAGCGCTCCAAACCGGTGCCCGCGGGAATCAACCGGCCCATGATCACGTTTTCCTTCAGGCCGCGCAGGTAATCCACCTTCCCGGAAATCGCCGCTTCGGTCAGCACGCGCGTGGTCTCCTGGAAGCTGGCCGCGGAGATGAACGAATCCGTGGACAGCGACGCCTTGGTGATGCCGAGCAGCAAAGGACGCCCGGTCGCCGGCCGCCCGCCGTCGCGGATCACGCGGTCGTTCTCCTCGCGGAAGCGGAACTTGTCCACCTGCTCCTCGAGCAAGAACGTGGTATCGCCGACGTCCTCCACCTTCACCCAGCGCATCATCTGCCGCACGATGCACTCGATGTGCTTGTCGTTGATGTTCACGCCCTGCAACCGGTAAACCTCTTGAATCGAGTTCACCAGGTACGCCTGGGTGTACTTTTCACCGAGCACGGCGAGGATGTCGTGCGGGTTCAGCGGACCGTCAATCAAAGGTTCGCCAGCCGCCACGTGTTCGCCTTCCTGCACGTTGATGTGTACGCCGCGCGAGATCGAGTATTCCTTGATCGTTTGCGCCACGCCCTTGCCGTCTTCGCTCTCGACGTAAATCTTGCGCTGCCCCGTGACGATTTCGCCGTATTTCACCACGCCGTCAATTTCACTGATGACCGCGGGATCCTTCGGCTTGCGGGTTTCGAAGAGTTCCACGACGCGCGGCAGACCTCCGGTGATATCCTTGGTCTTGGTCGTCTCGCGCGGGATCTTCGCCAGCACGTCTCCGGGTTGCACTTCGTCGCCGTCCACCACCATCAAGTGGGCGCGCGATGGCATCAAGTACTTCTTGGTGCGGCCCTGCGGCCCGCGGATCAAGATCGTCGGCTGGTGCTTTTCATCACCCGGCGGCAGCGTCACCACCAGCTGCGACAACCCGGTGACTTCGTCCACCTGCTCTTCGATCGTGATGCCCGCCTGCAAGTCCTTGAACTGCACCGTGCCTGCGGTTTCCGTGAGAATCGAGAACGTGTAGGGGTCCCACTCGACCATGGTCTGGCCCAGCGTGACCGGCTGCCCGTCTTCCACCTTCAAGCGCGCGCCATACACCACATGGTGACGCTCTTTCTCGCGGCCCTTTTCGTCCACCACCGCGATCAAACCGGAGCGGTTCATCGCCACGATCTGCTTGCCGCGGCCCTCCACCACCTTCAGGTCCAGGAACTTCACGAAGCCGTTGTTGCGCGCTTCGACCTTGGACTGTTCGGTGACGCGCGTAGCCGTTCCGCCGATGTGGAAGGTGCGCATGGTCAACTGCGTGCCGGGCTCGCCGATGGACTGCGCCGCGATCACGCCGATGGCCTCGCCCATTTCCACGAAGCGGCCGGTGGCCAGGTTGCGGCCGTAGCAACGTCCGCAAACTCCGCGCCGGGATTCGCAGGTCAACACGGAACGGATTTTCACCCGTTCGATGCCGGCTGCCTGAATCGAATTGGCCAGCTCTTCGGTGATTTCCTGGTTGATCTCGACGATTACGTTGCCTTCGTAGTCCTTGATCTTCTCGAGCGAGACACGGCCCACCACGCGGTCGCGCAACGGCTCGACTTCCACGCCGGCTTCCAGAATCGGCTCGACGTAAATGCCGTCCGCCGTGCCGCAGTCGAACTCGTTGATGATCACGTCCTGCGCCACGTCCACCAGCCGCCGCGTCAGGTAGCCCGAATCGGCCGTCTTCAGCGCCGTATCGGCCAGACCCTTACGCGCGCCGTGCGTCGAGATGAAATACTGCAGCACGGTCAATCCTTCGCGGAAGTTGGAAGTGATCGGCGTCTCGATGACTTCGCCCGAAGGCTTGGCCATCAAGCCGCGCATCCCGGAAAGCTGCCGGATCTGCTGCTTCGATCCGCGCGCTCCAGAATCGGCCATCACGTACACCGGATTGATCACGCCCTGCTTGTCCTGCTCTTCCAGGGCCTTGAACATTTCGTCCGCCACCTTTTCGGTGACGTCCGACCAGATGGCGATGACCTTGTTGTAGCGTTCGCCGTTGGTGATTGCGCCGTCCAGATACTGCTGCTGGACCTTCACCACCTCGTGCTCGGCCGCATCCACCAGCTTGAATTTCACGCTGGGGATGACCATGTCGCTGATGCCGATGGAAACGCCGGACTTCGTCGCGTACAGGAAGCCGAGCTCCTTCAGCTTGTCCAGCGCCAGCACGGTCTTTTCCAGGCCGAAGCGCAGATAGCAGTACTGCACCAGCGCCTGCACGCCCTTCTTCTTCAGCAAGCCGTTGATGAACGGCATGTCCGCCGGCAGGTGATCGTTGAAGATCACGCGGCC
Source organism: Candidatus Acidiferrales bacterium (assembly GCA_049300435.1). Taxonomy (GTDB): domain Bacteria; phylum Acidobacteriota; class Terriglobia; order Acidiferrales; family UBA7541; genus Palsa-295. Next base: position 49,493 of record JBAQJS010000093.1, read on the forward strand.
CACGGTGGTGTGCAGGAATTGCTTATGCAGGTTGATCGGCTCGGTGTGCGAGACGTCCTGATCGTCATACGCGTTGGTGAGGTCAATCACCTCGCCGGTGTAGCGCATGCGGATCGGGGTCAGCAGTTCCACCTCGTTCGCCTCGAGCGCCATCACCACTTCTTCCGGCGAGCCGAACGCCCGCCCTTCGCCCTTGGCCTGCGGCTTGGACTTGGTCATGTAATAAATGCCCAGCACCATGTCCTGCGTGGGCACCGCGAGCGGGTAGCCGTTCGCCGGCGAGAGGATGTTGTGCGAGCTCAGCATCAACACCGAAGCCTCTACCTGCGCTTCCGGCGACAGCGGAATGTGTACCGCCATCTGGTCGCCGTCGAAGTCCGCGTTGAACGCCGTGCAAACCAGCGGGTGAATGCGGATGGCTTTTCCTTCCACCAGCACGGGCTCGAAGGCCTGGATGCCCAACCGGTGCAGCGTCGGCGCGCGGTTCAGCAGCACGGGATGCTCGCGAATCACGTCCTCGAGAATGTCCCACACCACCGGCTCCTGCGCTTCCACCAGTTCCTTGGCCTGCTTGATGGTGGTGCAGTGTCCCGCGGCTTCCAGCTTGTGATAGATGAACGGCTTGAACAGCTCGAGCGCCATCTTCTTCGGCAGACCGCACTGGTGCAGCTTCAGTTCCGGTCCGACGACGATGACCGAGCGCCCCGAATAGTCCACGCGCTTTCCGAGCAGGTTCTGCCGGAAACGACCTTGCTTGCCCTTCAGCGTGTCGGAGAGCGACTTCAGCGGGCGGTTGTTGGTTCCGCGCAGCACGCGGCCGCGGCGGCCATTATCAAACAGCGCGTCCACCGCTTCCTGCAGCATGCGCTTCTCATTGCGCACGATCACGTCCGGCGCGTGCAATTCCATCAGCTTCTTCAACCGGTTGTTGCGGTTGATCACGCGGCGATACAGATCGTTCAAGTCGGACGTCGCGAAGCGTCCGCCATCCAGAGGCACCAGAGGACGCAGCTCGGGCGGCAGCACCGGGATTACGTCCAGAATCATCCACTCCGGCTTGTTGCCACTCTTGCGGAACGCTTCCAGCACCTTCAGCCGCTTGGCGAACTTAATCCGCTTCTGCAGGCTGGGGTCAATCTTCATCTTCTCGCGCAATTCTTCCGAAAGCTTCTCCACTTCCACGCGGCGCAGCAGTTCCTTGATGGCTTCCGCGCCCATCCCGTAGGTGAACTTGCCGGGATATTCCTTCTGCAGCTCGCGCAGCTTCTCTTCCGGGATGATGTCCTTCTGCTTCAATCCCAGCACTTCGCCGGGGTCAATGCACACAAACGTCTCGAAGTAGAGGATGTGCTCCAGGTCGCGCATAGTGATGTCCAGCAAATAGCCGATGCGGCTGGGCAATCCCTTGAAGAACCACACGTGCGAGCACGGCGAAGCCAGCTCGATGTGCCCCAGGCGCTCGCGGCGCACTTTGCTGAGCGTCACTTCCACGCCGCACTTGTCGCAGATCACTCCGCGATGCTTCATGCGCTTGTATTTTCCGCACAAACATTCCCAGTCCGTGACGGGGCCGAAAATCTTGGCGCAGAACAATCCGTCGCGTTCCGGCTTGAAGGTGCGGTAGTTGATGGTCTCCGGCTTGGTCACTTCACCATGCGACCAGGAACGGATTTTTTCGGGACTCGCCAGGCTGATGCGAATGGAATCAAAATCCGCTATCTGGCTGGCGCGATCATACGGGCTCGATCGGTACAAGGGCTGATCCTCCTGTCCGGCAAAACCGGACCCAAATCCAGTAAATCAAGACCAGTAACTCAAGAAATCTGCGCTCCGCGGAATTTCTCCGCGGAGCGAGTGGATTGCGTTAGTCCGCCGCTTCCGCTTTTTCCAGCTGCGGCTTTTGCCGCTTCATCAGTTCGATGTCCAGGCACAAAGACTGCAATTCGCGCACGAGGACGTTGAAGGATTCCGGCACGCCGGGCTCGATGCCTGGCTCGCCCTTCACGATGGCCTCGTAAATCTTCGCGCGGCCATACACGTCGTCGGACTTCGCGGTCAGCAGTTCCTGAAGGATGTGCGCCGCGCCGTACGCTTCCAGCGCCCACACTTCCATTTCTCCGAAACGCTGCCCGCCGAACTGCGCCTTGCCGCCCAGCGGCTGCTGCGTGATGAGGGAGTACGGCCCGATGGAGCGCGCGTGAATCTTGTCGTCCACCAGGTGCGAGAGCTTGAGCATGTAGATGTAGCCCACGGTCACTTGCTGAGCGAACAGATCGCCGGTCATGCCGTCGTAGAGCGAAATCTTGCCGCTCTCCGGCAGCTCGGTGAATTGCAGCAAGTGGCGGATGTCGCCTTCGCGCGCCCCGTCGAATACCGGCGTCGCGAACGGCACCCCGTCGCGGAAGCTCTGCGCCAGGTCCAGGATTTCGTCGTCATCCAGCCCGGCGATGGTTTTCCACACCGCCGTCGGACCAAACGCATCCTTGAACCATTTGCGCACGCCTTCCGCACGTGTTTCCTTGTCGAGCAGCTTCCCGATCTTCTCGCCGAGCTCTTTCGAAGCCCAGCCCAGGTGCGTCTCGAGAATCTGTCCGACGTTCATACGCGAAGGAACGCCCAGCGGGTTGAGCACGATTTCCACCGGTGTGCCGTCCGGCATGTAGGGCATGTCTTCCTTCGGAACGATGCGCGCGATCACGCCCTTGTTGCCGTGGCGTCCGGCCATCTTGTCTCCGACGGAAAGCTTGCGCTTCATGGCGATGTAGCACTTCACCAGCTTGATTACGCCCGGAGGCAGCTCGTCGCCCTTCTTCAGCTTGCCGATGCGCTCATCGGTGATTTTCCGCAGCACATCAATCTGCCGCGAGGTCATTTCCTCGACCTCGTCAATCTTCTCGATGAGCAGCGGGT
>JBAQJS010000094.1:0-31700 GCA_049300435.1 Candidatus Acidiferrales bacterium
GTATCGATGTCGCTGATTCCATCGACGTATGTACGCTTCCGGATGGACCCCCCGAGTATAGGATCTACAGTGCCTTCGATGTCCGCACCCAGGGCATTTTTTATTTCTTCAAGGGCATCGCGAATTGCTTTCGTGTCGCGCTGGTTAGCTTCCGAGAGGAATTTGCCGAGATGTTCGGCGACCTGGGCATCGAACGCCTGGTCGAGAGTTTTCTCTTCCTCTTTGCGCAGGTCGAGCTTAATCTCTTCGGGTTTGCGCCCCCTAAAAAAGCCTCGGCCTCCCGATCCGCCCATAATTACCTCGCCTCCGGCACGGTAGCCTGGAGCTGGGTAAGAGCATCCTGCAGTAGAGGCTGAATCGTTCCAAAATGAGCGAGGTCCTTAGTCCGCTCGTAATTGATCATTTGCGTACGCAGTTTTTCGAGATAGTAGTAGTTATTGCGCCACATCTCATAGTGCTGCTCTTCCGTCCGGCGGCGGATGCCTTCGGAATCGCGAAGAATGCCGTAATTCTGTGAATAGATTGTTTTGCCTTCGTGATAACCAAATCTCAACCAAGTGAGGCCGTCGAAAATCTCCGCGCCCGCGAGAAAATAGAGAACGGTCGTTAGCGCATCTAGGCTCCCAAAAATGTGTATAGGAATAGCAACACCAGCCGCATTCATTTGAGTCCGCAATCGGGCGATCTTGGTCATGGCACCGAAGACGGAATCGCCGAGTTCCTTCTCCGTGAGACCAACCACCGCGAATTTTCTCAAATGTGCAACACGCGTGATCAATTTCTCAATCGGAATGAGAGGGTCCTTCGCTGATTCGGGTTTCAGGAGAAACTCCCATAGCAAATTTGGGTAGCGTCCTTGTAACTCTTCCGCATTGTGGATTTGTTTTGACAAGGATAGGAATTGGACGGGGCTGTCGAACGAGACTGCAATAGTGGGCCATCGACTGGACCAGTTCCGAAGAACCCGCTCGTGAAGTCGCCGGTTCCAGGGCTTTGGCTTATGCATCTTTCCATAGGTTTCTGACAAGTCGTGGTCAATCCGAGCTTCGTATCCGCCGCTATCTAAGAAAAGTAACTGCGAGAAGGTTATCTTTTGAGCGATGAGCCGGTAGTAGACGTCATAGGAGCTGATGAGAATAGGGCTGGTGATGAACTCTGCCATTAAGTCCATGATTTGTCTGACCTGAGGGAACCCTTTGCTTGAGAACGACGGGAGAAGTAGCGGCGTCTCTGCCACTGTCTGCGCCCCGACAAGGATCTTACTTCGACGTACAAACATTCAGGTGTTCTCGATCCTTGCAAGATAAGCAACGACCGCATGGGCTCGACGGGCCTACCTCACAGCTCCACGTCAACTGAACGGGGACTCCGTGTTCGATGCAGAAATCGTAGACCTCTTGTTTGGTCCAGCTCAGAAACGGTGTGGCGAGAACGACCTCCCCGCCGCGATAACCTGACAGAATGTCATTGAGACTGTTCGTGAAGTGTTCCGAGCAGTCGTAGTACTCAGTGCCAGCATGAATCCCAAGCGCGAGCAGGCCAGTGAATTTGGGTACGTAGAGCAACGCCGCAAAAACAAGGAACGCGTTGCGTCCGGAGATCTCGCCCTGAAAATCTACGGAGGGACCAGAGCAACGAACAATCTCGACTGAGATGCCGTAGTGATTAGCGATTGCCTGGGCGCTCCGTGCTTCCGCGTGATTCACGGGTTGACCGTAATCAACAAAAACACCTCTCACTTCGTGGCCCATGCGGCGATAAAACGCGACGCAACCGGAAGAATCAACTCCCCCGCTGAGTAGGACGAGTGCATTCATCTTTGTCTCAGATACTATACGTTTAGCTTGGAGACCGGGTTATCTCATATCATAGTGCCGTGACTATTAACAATGCACTGCTGTGCCAGAACGTGTTTGGAAGCGTCGGCGCAGAGCAGGCGCGTCCCCTGTGCCAAAACTGTGCCAGAATCCGATGTTTTCATGCCATTGGGGTTAGCTTTGAGCGAAAAGCAGATTCCCCAAATTACTGAAAACACAGAGAAGCTAGAGGAATGAATGGAGCTGTTGGAGTCGGTCGGTCCGCGCCCAAGGCAGGCGCGCTATGTTAGTTTCGGTGCGGACAAGCTAATCCGGGTAGATGGCGTTCGTAACTCGCGCGGGCAAAATATTCACGCGCCTGAGGAGAGAGGACTGAATGGATTGGTGGAATGTCTTGGTTTTATTGTAAGCCGGTCGCGATAAAAAGCGAGGCCTGCCCGTGCGGATAGAATCTAGCTCTTCTCTAGAGCGTCGCGGATAGCTTTATACGCTTCGATGTCGGTCATCCTACAAAATGCATTCTTCGTAGCCTGCGTGATGGTGATAAGAAGCAGGACCGCAATACCAGTCGCGGTCGGATCGGAAACGCCGAGTTTGGCTGCGATAAACGCCGCAAGAGCCGCAAGCACCGCGTGCATCTCGCGCCCCAGCTTGCCTGGCGTTTTTCGATTACCGCAAATTATCTTTCGGAGCTCGCTAGTGAAAATGAGGAAGAAACTGGCAACGCTGGCGAATCCTTTTTGCACGACATTCGAATCTTGTCGCGCTTTGCGTTCGATATCGACAACGACCCGATTGAGCATCGCGACCGGCGGCGGTGGCCTGACGGCGAATTGAGCACCTTCGGCTTGATGTCGGAGCGTAGTAAAATAACTGTACAACTGCTGGTCGAGTTCCGATGGACTATCCTTAAGCTGGTGCATCGCCGCGTCCAGCAAAGAGAGATAGTCACTCTGGTCGTTCATGACCGGCGATGATACGGCTTACTTAGGGTTCTATCTAATGAATTCTTAGGAACTCCTGAAACGGACCTTCCGAGTTCTTGCGGGGGGCCAGCGGATAAAGAGAGTTGTGGAAAAAAACGGTTTTAGGGCCTTCTAAGCGGACGGTCGCGGGTGCCGCCGTAGTCGTGGCGCAAGTCGCAACACGTGATTCTCAGGTGCCCGTTAAGTGCCCAGAATATCCCGTTTTGAGAGGTTTTCGCGCCTGAGAAGAGAGGTTAAGTCGTTTGAATCCGGCAGAGCCGGTTGGCGTTTGGCGCGTTATGAGCCCGACGAGCTACCAGGCTGCTCCACCCCGCGTCGTTGATTATACGCATCTCCTCGCGGATCTGCAACGCCGCTGCAGCTCGTTCGCGCTTCGAAGTCCTCGCGCCGCGCGCGACCCCGGCCTATCTCGAGCGGGCGAGCGGCACGATTCGCCTCCAGAACTTACGATGCGGAAGGTCTCAGGAAATTGCGGCCGGCCTTTCATCTGATCCGTGCACCGATGGTTCGGCGCGGCCGCTCAATCAATCGTTGCCTCTAAGTCTGGTCGCACATTGGTTTAGCCGCGCTTGACCGCGATCTCTACTGTGCCGCCGAACATGGCCCAAGCGATGGGCTCGGGGAAATGTCCCCACGTACGAGCGGCACGCTGCGCTCTGGCGGTCCTGGCGATCCGCCCCGCGTCGCCGTTCTCCCGAAGTGGACGGTCCGGACTTTGACATCATCGCCACGGTTGCAAACCACATGTAAAATAACCGCTCACGAGACGCTGGCGAGCTTCGCTTGCACCTCGAAATCGTCGCCCGCCTGGTGTCCTGACTAGGAAGCTGACGAGCGAGGCACCCCCCCTGCGCAACTTCTCCAGTTGAGAAGCAAGAAACGAAAGCGCGAGGGAACTGCCCAGTCGAGCGCGCCGATTCCTTGTGGTCTAAAGGTCAGACCAATGTTCCAGCTTTATAACGTGAGCCTAATTACCGTACATTATTGATTACAAGGAATATAATATATTGCACATCCTAAATACGAATCGCGCTTATCACAAATTGGTTGACAGGACGTAACGTCGGATGGTATGGCAGTCATACCATCTGTGTATCAAGGCTCACTTTCGGGTGGTGACGCTGCCAAAATTGGGGGAAATCTGATGACTCGTATCTCGCTCCTCGCTCGCTGGTCCGGATCCAGTTGGTCACGGAATTCCGTCCGGGCGGTGGGTCTGTTACTCGGCCTCGCCCTCGTTTCCACCGCCCTCTTCAGCCAGACGTCCACGGCGCGGTTGCTGGGCGGCGTTCATGACCAGAGTGGAGGCGCCATCGTCGGCGCCACTGTTACGATTACGGACCTGCAGCGGGGCGTGTCGCGAACCCTCATAACAGACGACGCTGGCGAGTACCTCGCGCCGAACCTCACGCCCGGAATGTATTTGGTCCGCGCCGAAGCCAAGGGCTTTAAGGCCGTCGAGCACACCAACATTCAACTGGAAGTGGGGAAGGACGTGCGCATTGATTTCGTCCTGCCAGCGGGAGACACCTCCCAGACCGTTACCGTCACCGCAGAGGTCCCACTGCTCGATAGCACCACCGCGACGCTAGGCGGTACGTTGAGCAACGAAACCATCAACGACCTGCCCCTGAACGGACGCAACTACGAAAATTTATTGCAGCTCCGGCCTGAGGTGGTGAGCTATCCCGGCGGCGGTGTGAACACCCACAGCAGCAACGGAGTCCGGCCCGAAGACAATATCTTCATGATTGAAGGTTTGGAAAACGTGGAGCCCTTTAGCGGACAAAGCATCATCAACGGCGATCTGCTCGCCGGCGATGCGGCGACCATCTTGCCCATTGACGCGATCCAGGAGTTCAATGTCGAGGTGAACGCCCCAGCCGAATACGGATGGAAGCCCGGCGCCGTCGTCAACGTCGGGTTGAAATCCGGCACCAACGGGATCCACGGCACGGCCTACGCGTTCGGCCGCTCCGACGCCTTCGACGCTCGCAATTATTTCAATGATGTCGGAATGCCGCAAACGCCCGTGGCCCTGCAACAGTTCGGCGCAACAGTTGGAGGTCCGATCATCAAGGACAAGCTTTTCTACTTCGGCGGTTACGAAGGCTTGCGCTACACCGTCGGAAATTCCTACGGCGTTTCTGTGCCGGAGACCAATCCCCAATCCACGCCCAGTCCCGCCAATAGCCTTCCTGACGCCATCGCGGCTCTGCAGGCCGCCGGCATTCCCGTCAGCCCGGTTAGCCTGACACTTGCGGGCTGTACCACCGGCGCCTCGATTACTTGCACGGGGAACGTATTCGGCGCGAATAACGGCACTTCACCGAACGAAAACATCGGATTCCCCAACGCATTTACGGCTAATAACTTTCTCACCAAGATTGATTATCACTTCAACGATCGCAACACCATCAGCGGGTTTTATTTCTTTGGCGATTCCAATGGCACTCTCGCGGACAAGCAATACGTGCTGCCCCAATACCTGACGCTGTTGCACACCCGCGCTCAGGTCGCCGACGCGAACTGGACATGGACGCCGAATTCGACTTGGGTCAACGAAGCCAGGTTCGGATTCAATCGCATCTACCAGCCGGTTATTCCTCTGGACCAGGACGTTCCGGCCACACAATATGGCGTTGACACCGGCGTGACCAACCCCGAGTTGGGCGGACTGCCTTCTATTTCCATCTCGGGCTTTACGGCGTTGGGCAACGGCGCCAATCACCCCAAAATCATTGGTCCCGATGAGGCCTTCGATTTCATTGACAACGTTTCCTACCTGCGCGGCAAACACGCCTTTAAGTTCGGCGGTGAGATCCGGAAATACCTTGTGGACGAGGGTACTTTCCGTTCCGCAAGGGGCGTTATCAAATTCGCGAAGAACGCAGCGTTCAGCGGCGCGACCCCGCTCGAGGACTTTTTCGCCGGACTCCCCAGCACCGGCTCCATTCAGGTCGGGGATCCGACCCGGCACCTTTCGCAGTGGTCCTTCGCTGGTTTTCTGCAGGACGACTGGCGAGCCACCACCAGAATCACCTTCAATCTGGGTTTGCGCTATGAATTTAGCAGCGTGCCATCCGATGCGAATAACCTGATGGGCAATTTTGACCCGACGCTGGGTCTCGTCCAGGTGGGTCAGCAGATCAGCAGCATTTACAACCCGTCCTACAAGAATTTCTCGCCTCGCCTGGGCGTCGCCTGGGATGTGACCGGCGACGGCAAGACCATTGTTCGAGCGGGCGGCAGCATTATTTACGATACGCTCCCGATGGACGTCTTGATTTCACAGCAGCAGACCAGCAATGCGCCCACGCTCGGCCTGGGCGTGATCCCCACGGGCGCCACAATCGTCCAAGCAGACGGTACGCAGACTCCCGGGTCGGGGACGATCAATTCCGCTGCCGTAACCCTTCCCGGCGCGCAACTCAATTGGAACGGAACCGTATTCGCAAACGCCACGTCTGTCATCTGCGGCAATGGCCTGCCGGCAACGGCGCCGGGAAGCGGCACGAACCCCGGGCCGTGCAGCATCCTGGGCATGAATCGAAACTTCAAGACTCCCTACGTGGGCACCTGGACGCTGAATGTGCAGCACCAGTTCTCGAATAACATCTCCGCGGAAGTGGCCTACGTCGGCAATCACGGCACCAGGCTGCCGGGCATCACGGACATCAACCAGGCCCAACCCGGATCCGGCTGGACGCCGGCAGCTATTGCGGCGGGTGCGTCCGATCCCGTTGCCGAACAATTGTCGCGCCCATACGAGAGCGCATTTCCGTATCTCGCATTCATCAACAACATCTCGGAAATCTACGAATCGAACTACAACGGCCTGCAGGCCACGCTGACCGGACGGAATTATCACGGCGCGTCCTTCCTCGCCTCCTACACCTATTCGCATGCGCTCGACGATTCTTCCGAGAACTGGAACCAATACCAGCCGCAGGACAGCACCCATCCGGAACTGCAATACGGAAATAGTGATTTCGATATTCGCCATCGCTTCACCCTCTCGACCAGCTATAACCTTCCGGGAAAGAAATCCTGGGGCCAGATGTTGGAAGGCTGGCAAGTCAATTCGATCGTCACTCTGCAGACCGGCGCGCCCTGGGTGGTGGCCGATACCGTTGATGACATCAGCGGTACCGGAGAGTTTCAGGATCGCTGGGACTTCTTTGGAAACCCCTCAAACTTCACGTCTCAGGGCAGCACTCCTCTGCCGTATTTTCCCGGCACCAGCAACCCTGCATGCTTGGCGGCGGCCCAGAATGTGGATGGCGGCGCCGTCGGCGGGCCCACCAGTATTTCCCTGGGCAATTTCGGATGCTACGCGAAGGGCAACGCGGTCATGATTCCCCCGGCCCTGGGAACCTTCGGCACCATGGGGCGCAATATTTTCCGCGATACCGGCTTCCGCAATTGGGACCTCTCGCTGGTTAAGAGCTTCAAGATTCACGAGCGCCTGACGGCTCAGTTTCGCGCGGAAGTGTTCAATATTCTGAACCACCCCAACTTTGCCAATCCCTACGGCGGGCCCAGCGACTACGGTGCGGGCGCGAACGACGACCCGTCAAATCACAACCTATTTGGCTGCGGATGCGCAACGCCAGACGTGGCGGCTGCGAACCCGTTGCTTGGCTCGGGCGGAAATCGCGCAATTCAGCTCGGTCTGAAGTTGTTGTTCTAGCAAGGGGCGTCGCGCAACCTGGCGGAGGGCCCATGTCAGACGGAACACCTGTCGGCAACGATGGAGAACGCCTTGTTCGTGCGTGCAAGCTGGAAGCGAATATGGCCGGTGGTCGCGCTGATTTTCCTGGTGACGTGCGGCACCGGCATCGTCCGTTCGGCGCAAAGCCCACCCCGGCAGCCCGTTCGGCTTGTTTGCCTCCCCGGCGTTCCGTTGCCAGTAGTGATCGGCAAAGCGCAGGGCATCTTTGATCGTTTCGGCATCGAAGTGTCCACGGAGAAAGCGGCAAATGCTATCGCCCTTCGCGAGGCCCTCGGAAATCAAAGCGCGGATATTGCGCATTCCTCGGTCGAAAATGCGGTTGAAGCCGCCGCATCCTCGGGGATTGACGATGTCATCGTCATGGGAGGTGAGGGTTCGACGAGCGAGCTGATTGTCCAGCCGGAAATTAAATCCGTAAAGGACCTCCGCGGTCACATCATAATCCTGGACGGCCTGGACACCGCCTACACTCTGACGCTCAAGAAAATCCTCCTCCTGAACGGCATCAAGCCCGGCAGCGACTGTGAACTGAAGGTAATCGGCCTCGCGCCGGACCGCCTGGCGGCGATGCGCGAGCACAAGGAATATTCCGCGACCATTCAAAAGCCCCCCACCTCGATGTTGTCCGAACGTGCGGGCCTCGTCAGTCTTGGGACCACTCAGGACCTACTGGGCATGGGCCCGTTTCAGGGAATCGGAGCGTTCGTATTGCGCTCTTGGGCGGCCGCGCACTCTGATTTGCTCGAGCGCTACATCGCAGCGTTCGTTGAATCGCAGCGCTGGTTGATGAATCCGGCGAACAAGCAGCAAGTCGTCGAAATGATGATGAAGGAATCGCATCTGCCGCAGGACATAGCTGACGAGACCTATTCCGCCGACGTGAAATCCGGTTGGACGCCGGATGCCCGTTTCCAGACGGATGGATTTCGCAATGTGCTCGCGCTGCGCGATGAATTTAATCCTCCGGCCGCGCAGCGTCCTTCCCCGGAGAAATATTACGATCTTTCCTACTATCAAAACGCTTTGCAGCTCCTGCAGCGCCAGAATTGAAATGCAATACCATGAAGACTTCTAACCCCCGGGAGGATTGAATGAAAGCATCATTGCCAATCGCACTGATCGCATTGGCGTTGGCCGTTCTACTGATTGCGCCGCTGGCCGCGCCCGTTACCTATGCAGAAGATTCCCAGGCCGTTACGAAAGTGGACCAGGCGTTCACCCGCGCGGTTACGGAAGGAAATCGCAAAGCCGCCGCCGCGTTCATTGACGACCAATTTGAATTCACCACTGCAGAGGGCAAGACCCTAGACAAATCTCAGACCCTCGATCAGCTTTCGCTGATTACCACCGCGGATCCCGGCGTCACCGACGTTCGCACCTTCAACTATGGTGAAGTCGGCGATGTGTTCGGCATTCATGAAGACACCCGCTTTCTGCGCGTGTGGGTGAAGCGTACGGCGGGTTGGCGAATTTTCAATTACATTGAAACCCCCATCGCCGCGCGTGCTCCGCTTCCTCCCGGCGGAGGGGATTGTATTAATCCTTGCAAGACCATTCCCTATACCCCCACCACGGAAATGGATAAAGCCATTCTCGATGCCTGGCAGCATGCCAAGAACGACGAGTGGCATCCGAACTCCGCCGACTGGGCTCTGCGCGTGTCGGACGAATTTCTAATCATCAATGCCCGTACTGCCCGACCCAAGAGCGAGCGCGTGGCGATTCTCGCCAAACAACAAGCCGCCGGCACGCCTGGGCCTCCGGGTGACCCGATTCACGACATCCGCATGTTTGACTTCGGAGACCGCGCGGCAGTGATGCTCTCGAGACATACTCCGTATCACGGTGGAAAGCCGTACTATAACGTCCGAGTTTGGATTCTGAGGGGCGGCCGCTGGCAGCTCGCGGTGAGCCAACAGACGACTATACAGTCTGCAGCTCCGGTTCCGGCGGTGAATTAGCCGCCAGCCGGATGCCGAACCGGGTGGCCTGGTCTCACCACCAGCCCTCGGCGTTCACCGCGGTTACCAGGCGGAGCACGGTATCGCGAGGGTGCGCTTGAAAGTAAGTCCGCGCGACGATGGCGCCTGCTCCAGAGTTTAGGGTACGTTTATCTTTAGTGTGATACGCCATGATGAAAGCCTCGCGAACTGCGTCGCCACCACGGGCCAGCGCGAGGCAAATTCCGTCCGGGAGAAGGACCTAATGCCGCGCAATCCAGAAAAGTTACATTCGTGGTTCGCTTCTGCTCTGTTTCTTTTTGCCATCGTCATCGCCATCCCCTTCGCTGTCGCCGCCCCCGCCGCTCCGGCGCGGTTCGTCGCTCCCGCTGCTTCGAATCTCTCCGGATACGTACTCACTAAGACGATCCCCATCGCCGGCGACGAAGGTTGGGATTACCTCTTCGTGGATGCTCCGGCACGTCGTGCGTATATCTCGCACAGCTCGCATGTCGTCGTTATGGATGTGGACTCGTTCACCGTCGTCGGCACGATTCCCGACACGCTGGGAGTGCACGGCATCGCCATCGCCCCGGAATTCTCTCGCGGATTCGTCTCGGACGGCCGCGCCAACACCGTCACGATTTTCGATACCAAGACCCTCAAGACCATCGACACCGTGAAAGCCGGCACCAATCCCGACGCGATTGTGTACGATCCCGCCACCAAGCGCGTCTTCGCGATGAACGGCAAAAGCGGCGACGTCACCGCCATTGACGCCGCCACCGGCAAGGTCGTAGGCACCCTCCCGATTGGCGGAAAACTCGAATTCGGGGCGTCAGACGGGAAGGGAAGCATGTTCGTAAACGTCGAGGACAAATCCCAACTCGTGGAATTCGATGCAGCCAAGCTCACCGAACTTCATCGCTGGCCACTCGCTCCCTGCGAGGAGCCTTCCGGGCTTTCCATGGACGTGAAGAATCGCCGGCTGTTCGTCGCCTGCGACAACAAAATGATGGCGGTGGTTGACGCGGATTCAGGAAAAATAATTGCCAAGCCGCCGATCGGCGAAGGTGTTGACGCCAGCGCCTTCGATCCCGGCACGGACCTTGCCTTTGCCTCCAATGGCGAAGGCAATCTCACGGTCATTCACGAGGATTCGCCCTCGTCATTCACGGTCCTGGATACAGTTACGACCCAGAAGAGCGCCCGCACCATGGGTCTGGACCTGAAAACTCACGCGATCTATCTGCCGGCGGCGGTATTCGGTCCTGCCGCGCCGGGTGAACGCCGGGGAAAAATGAAGCCCGGTTCGTTCGTTCTGCTCGTCCTGGAGAAGAAGTAAGTCGTGGCAGACCATACGCGCCAGAAGACCTTCGGGCATGCGCACACGGCTGCGTTCTCGATTCGCCCTCTCCACATCCCCGAGGCAGCTCCCGGGCTCGTAAATGCCCCGCTGAACGGCGCAGGAAGGCCGTAGGAGCAGGGGAGCGCCTCGAGACACAAAGGAAGCCTCCAGATGGTGCGCGGTGCTCGCCTTGCACCCGTACCCAGCCCTAACAGCACCGGGAAACCGTCGAATACTTTCGCCGCAGGCAATCGAGGTAAAACTCTCTGCGCGTCAGCACCTGCGCACCGCCGGCGTCGCTTTGGCTCGCGGTCATCCGGACACTGCGCTGAGCGCATCGCAAATAGTTATCGTAAGCGGCGTCTCCGCTCACCTGCCGCACCCAGCTCCAAACCTCGCGCCACACCTGCTGGGCAGCGTTGCACTCGGTCGAAGTCCTCGTGGTCATGGCCCTAGTTCCCCTCGGCCCAGCGCGTCGCGACGTATGGCGATTCATGCAGCACCGCCGCCTTTCGTCCGCTGAGAATCGCAATCCATTGCGCGATTGCCTCCACAATCAGCACCAGAATCATCGTCGCGAGCAGCGCAGTCACGCCAGCATCCAGCCGGTTGTTAAAGATTACTCGCCGCACGGCGGCTAAGCGTTCCGGCGCGATTGCCCCCGACGCAACCTGCGCGGCCAGAAAATTCGCCTGCGCCAGAAATCCAATGCGCGGGTTCGCGTCGAAGATTTTCTGATAGCTCGCCGTGAATGTGACCGCTACCAGCCACACCATCGGCACCACCGTCACCCAAATCCAACGCAATCGCCTCATCTTCATCAAAATTGTGGTTCCTACCACCAGCGCCACCGCCGCCAGCAGTTGATTCGCAATTCCGAACAGCGGCCAGAGGGAATTGATCCCGCCCAGTGGATCCTGCACTCCCTGCCATAAGAAATATCCCCAGGTCCCGACCATCACGACGCTCGCGCCCAGCACCGCGGGCGTCGAGCTGGTCCGCCCCAGCGGTTTCCATAGCTGCCCGCCCAACTCCTGAACCATGAAGCGCCCCACGCGCGTGCCGGCATCCAGCACTGTCAGGATGAATAGCGCTTCGAACATGATCGCGAAGTGATACCAGATGGCCAGCAGCCGGTCTCCGCCGATCGTGCCGCTGAAAATTTGCGCCATGCCCACGGCCAGCGACGGCGCTCCGCCGGTGCGGTCCAGCAGTGTCTGCTCGCCCACGCGTCGCGCCAGCGACGTAATCGTCTGTGGATCCAGCGCGAATCCCCAGGAGCGAATCGTAGCCGCCGCAGCCTCCGCCGTGCCGCCCACAATTCCGGCCGGGCTGTTGATCGCGAAATAGACGCCCGGCTGCAGCACGCAAGCCGCGATCATCGCCATCACCCCGACGAAAGACTCCATCAGCATCGCGCCGTACCCGATCATCCGCGCGTGGTTTTCGCGCAGAATCATTTTCGGCGTGGTCCCCGATGCGATCAGCGAATGAAAGCCGCTAATCGCTCCGCACGCGATGGTAATGAAACAGAAGGGAAAGATTTTCCCCGCGAACACCGGCCCGTCGCCGTCCACAAACCGCGTCAGCGCCGGCATGGCCAGCGTCGGCCGCACCAGAATTACCCCGCACGCCAGCGTCGCGATGGCGCCTACCTTGATAAACGCGCTCAGGTAATCGCGCGGCGCCAGCAGCAGCCACACCGGCAGCGAAGAAGCCGCGAATCCATAGACGATGAGCGCAATCGCCAGCGCCGGCCCGGACAGCGTAAAAAATCGCGACCACGCAGGCGACCCATTCACCCATTGGCCCCCTACCACGGCCAGCATCACCAGCGCGACCCCGATCACCGACGCCTCCAGCACCCGCCCCGGCCTCCAATACCGCAGGTAAACTCCCATAAGCAGGGCGATCGGTATGGTCATTCCCAACGTAAACGTCCCCCACGGCGAATCCTTCAGGGCCTTCACGATGATCAACGCGATCGCGGCCAGCAAAATCACCATGATCGCCAGAATCGCCAGCATGGCGATCAGGCCGCCGCGTTTCGAGACCTCTTCCTTCGCGATCTGCCCCAGGGATTTTCCGTCGCGCCGCATCGAGCAGAAAAGAATCACGAAATCCTGCACGCATCCGCCCAGCGCGGCGCCCACAATCAACCACAGCGTGCCGGGCAGATAACCAAATTGCGCTGCCAGCGTCGGTCCTACCAGCGGGCCGGGGCCGGCGATTGCCGCGAAGTGATGCCCAATCAATACCCACTTGTTCGTCGGCACAAAATCCCGGCCATCCTCATGACGCTCGGCCGGCGTTGCGCGGCTGTCATCCAAAGCCATGATTCTCGCCGCGATAAACCGGGAATAAAACCGGTATGCAACCGCATACGTGCAAAGCGCCGCGACAACGAACCAGGCGGCGTTCAGCGGTTCGCGCCGTTCAAATCCGATAGCTGCCAGCGCGCCCGCTCCCGCGATGGCCACGGCAGTCCAAAGTATTATTCTTGCAAGCCGATTCATATCGCTCCTGAACTTGCGTCGTGTTTACGCGCCGCACTTGCCGAATCGTCGCAAACCTGCAGCAAGTGCGCCCGTACGTCAACGTTTCGCGACCGCGCGAATCCTGTTCTGCTCTAAATCGAAATCAGCGAATGATGGTGGAACAAATTCACAGTCAGCGCTTTCATACTTGTGCCGCTATCGCCGTATCCGGCAGTTCGTACGACACGGGATCCACAAATGCGCCACGGACCTGGAGCTGTACCGCGAGGTGTCGGACGAGTGCGCCGTCGCGAAATGCCTCGCCCCTGTAATCGGCGCCGGCGACGGCCCCGATTTTGCATGGCCTCTGTACGACCGGGGAAGTCGGTCGCATTGAACCGCGCATTATACCGTAGCCCGCGCGGATTGCTGCCCGCCTCGGAGGTGCCGGGACATCCCCCAAATGGGCCTCGAGCGTCGGCCTTTCGGAATGGCGGGCAATCCCCTAGGCGGTAGTCGCAATTCGTGCAGGGCACGCCGTGCCAGGGGAGATTCTGATCGTCGTTGGTTGGAGGTGCGCACCACGCGCTGCCGGCACCGCACGGCACGCGCAAACGCGGACTTACCAGGAGCTGTAGGGTGTGCTGGTAAACGGTGAAACGGCGTCCGACGCCGAGTTTACGTCGCTGATGCCGTAGCAGCTCTGTTCGGGGCTTAGCGCGATGTCGTCGGACTTCGTCACCCAATCCGTCGCATTCGTGATGGGATCTTTGGGAACGGAGCGCAGATAATTGTTGCTGACCAGATCATCCAGCGAAGACGGGCCGCATTCCTTGTCGCGCGTGTAATCCTGGATCGCTTGCCTCATCACCTTCAAATCCGATGCCAGCGTCGCCTCTCGCGCTCTGGTCACCATTTGCTGGAATTTTCCCGCGGCAATGGTCATCAGAATCACCACGATCGCCATCACCACCATCAGCTCGATCAGCGTGAAGCCGCGCTGCGCGCGCCCGATGAGGTCGCCGCGGCCGCTCCTGCCCGTTGTCGCAAATCTCTCGCGCATCATTTCCTCAGGCGCTCCGCCGCAACCCTACCAGTCCGAATATTTCGAGCCGTCCAGCGCCGTTCCGGAAGATTGCGAATACACGTCGAACACATCCTGCCCGCCCCAGGAGCTCGAATCCGCGTCGTCCTGCACCGAGCGCAGTCCCCAGTCCTTACTCTTCGTCATGGGATCGGTCGGAATCACGCGCAGGAACCGAATCCGTTTGTCAGTGGCCGTGCCGGTCAATTGCGTCGGCGTCACCAGCGTTTGCAGATCGGTCGGATACCCTTCGGTTCCGGCCTTCACCTGAATCTGGCCCTTGTCGGATGCGTCCTTGTAGCGGTCAATCGCATCGCGCATCTGCCGCAGGTCCCAGCGCAATTCATCCTCTTTCTTCCATCTCACCGCGTTCCGCGCCAGTGGCACCGAAGCCGTCGCCAGCACCAGCAAGATCGCGCAGGCCACAATCAATTCCATCAGAGTAACGCCGGCGTCGCGGTTGCGCCGCCTGCCGCTCGTCGCGGCCGCCACGGCAGGCCGCCGCCACAATTTCAGGAAGGGGTTCGCTCTGCGATCAGTCCGGTTCATCACGCCTCACTGCACCTGAATCGTGGCTTCTCCGGAAACGATGGGAATCGTCTGCTGCTGCGAATTGTGGGCGTTCACCTGCAGGATTTGCAGCCGCGATGTGCCGTGCCCCACGGCGCGCACCACGAATCCAAACACCGTGCCCGTCCCGCTTACTCCGGGCGTGTTCGGTTGGCGCGTCGCAGAGACGATCACCTGTCCGCGGTCAATCTTCTGCACCACGGCGATCTGCTGCGATCCTCCGGAGAGAAATCCGCCGTTGCGCACTTCCTCGACCTGTACGACCGACGGATCGTAATGAATCATCAGCGGAATCGAAAATAAATCGTTCACGTTGGAGATGGCCAGCCCCAGCGTGGTTGTGTCGCCCTGTTTCAGCACCACCGTTGCAGGCTCGAAGTGCAGCTGCACCGCGGCGCTTTGCTGCTGCGCCGGCGGTTGCTGCGGCATCGCCGCCGGCGTCATTCCCGGCGCCGGCGCGGGATACGACGAATTCTGGCGCGGGGCAGGCGCCGCAGGCGCGGGCGGCGTGGGCGCCGCCTCTTCGTCTTCCTTGTACACGCGGACGTTCGAATCGGTTCCCGCGGCCATGGATTGCAGATTCTCGGCCGTCAGCGATGGCAGCCGCAGGATATGCGGCGTCAGGACGATGAGCGTCTCGTCTTCCTCGATCTCATGGCTGTTATCGGAGAACAAGTAGCGCATCAGCGGCACTTCGCCGATGCCCGGTATACCGTTAATGTTTTTCGTATCGGTGCGTTCGATCAGGCCGCCCAGGATGCTCGTTTCGCCCTCTCTGAGCCGCACGTCGTGCTCCACTTTCTTCTGCCCGATGACCGGCTGGTTGATGCCCCCGATATTGCTCGTGCCGGTGATTTGCGATACATCCACCACCAGCTTCATGCTCACGTCGCCGTCCGGGTGCACCCGCGGCGTCACTTCGATATTCACGCCCACATCAATGTATTGGAATTGCGTGTTCACCAGGGGGTTCACTACGCCCGAACTCCCCGTGACGCCCACGCCCACCCCGGCCTGAAAGCTGCCCGTCGCTACCGGCACTTTCTCGCCGATCTTCAGCGTGGCTTTTTGTCCGTCGGTCACGCGCAATTCCGGGTCCTGGATGATTTTGGTCCGGTCGTCGGTCAAGATCGCGTTGGCCGTCGCTCCCGGCAGCGTCAGGGCGAAATCCGACGTACCCAGGTTCTTCAATTGACTCAGCAGGACCTGAGGAACGGTGGAACTTGTGGTCGAAGTCGTGCTTGTGGTGGAAGTCGTGGAAGTCGAAGTGGACGGTGAAACGGACGCGCGCGGCGTGAACGCCAGCGAGACCGTCTGCCCCGGCAGGATTCCCAAGTCGCGCAAGCGGTCCATGCTGGCAGTCAATACTTGCACGTGGATCAGCACTTCCGGCTTGGCCTTGTCAATGTCCCGGATGATTTTCCCGGCCAGCAGTAGTTTGTCCGGTGTGTCGCGAATCACGATGGCATTCTGCGCGTTCACTTGTTGCAGCCGGTGCAGGTCCAGCAGCAGCCGCAGCCCGTTCACGATTTCGGTCAGGTCCTGCGGCGTCAGCGTGTTCGAAAGATAGAACGTCTGCACCACCTCGTCTTCCAGGTCTTTGCGCTTTTGCGGCTGGTCCTGCGCCACGAAAATAATGTTGGAGGTAATCGGCTTCCAGAACGCCTTGCTTTCCAGCGACACCGCATCCAGCGCCTGCTCCAGCGTCACGCTCGGGAAATCCACGGTGATGCGGCGGGAGGTGAAGTCCGGATCGAAAATCACGCTCAGGCCCGCGAGCTTGGCAATCGTCTCGTACACCACGCGCGCGTCGTTGGTCATCTTCAGACCATTGATGGGGTCGCGCGAGAGGGGCTTCAATTCGGGGGGCTGCGAAAGAATCTGTTCGTCCGGCTGCGCTTCCGGGTTCAAGGCCTTCGGCGCCTGCCCGTTCTGTATCGCCATCAATTCCAGGGTGCGCTTGATTTCCTGGTCCGCCGCCATGTTCGAGGGATCAATCAGCTTCGCCTTCTGAAATTCGCCCAGCGCCAGTTGCAGGTCTCCGTTTTGTAGCGCGATCCGGCCCTGGTGTACGTGCAGCTGCCCGGCATCGTAGCGGGCCTGGGTGGCGCGTAGCTTGTACTCGGCGTTGGTGGGGTCGGTGCGGAGCGCTCGTTCGTAGTGGACCAGGGCGGTGTCGTAATCCTGCAGGGCATTGGCCTTCTGGGCGGCCTTATATTCGTCGTTTCCTTCTTGTTTCGGGCAGCCTGCCAGCAGCAGCGCAGCAATCACCACCAGAGAAAAATAAGCCGAACGATGCAAAAGTACTCCTCCGAAGGGTAGTGCGCTTCCCTGCGAGTTTAGCACCCGCAATAAGATGCAGCAAGGAATCCCCAAAGTTGTGTTAGACGTATCAATAACGGAAGCGCCTCAGTCCTTTTGCATGAAGATTTCGTGAGTGAGCACGCCGATGGCCGGAAAGCGGGCTAAATCCGCGGCTTGCGGCGCCTTGCCTGCGGCGGCTATGATGGTTCTGTCGTGAATTCCAAACCCGATAAATCACAATATGCGGGCGTCAAGATCGTGGCCCAAAACCGCGCCGCCTCGTACAATTATCATCTTCTGGATAGCGTGGAAGCCGGCCTGGTGCTGGTGGGCACCGAAGTGAAAACCCTGCGCGAAGGCAAAGGGACCCTCCGCGAAGCCTATGCGGAAATTCGCCTTGGCGAGGCTTGGCTGTTAAACTGCCATATTCCCGAATATCTCGCCGGAGGCTTTCGCAATCACGACCCCCTCCGCAAGCGCAAGCTGCTGCTGCACCGCCGCGAGATTGACCGCTTGGTGGTGCAGACTCAGCAGAAGGGAATGACCATCGTCCCGACGAAGATTTATTTCCGGGACGGTATCGCCAAATGCGAATTGGCCGTGGCGCAGGGCAAGAAATTCCACGACCGGCGCGAATCCGAAAAACAAAAAGAAGCCAAACGCGATGCCAGCGAAGCGATGTATCGTTTTCGCCGGCGCTAAAACTGAAAGGGAGACATGCAGATTCAACTGGAAGGCCAGCCCTACACTTCGATTCAAGCCGACGCGCTCGTCACCTACATTTTCGACAAAGAGAACAAGATCGAAGGTGTTCTCGCCGACATTGACCAGGCCATGGATGGGCGCCTCGCCGCGCTGGTCTCCAGCGGAGAGCTTACCGGCAAGGCTCTAGAACTGGTTTTGGTTCATTTTCCGGAGGGGCTGGATGCCAAGCGTCTGCTGCTGGTCGGCGCGGGCAAGCCGGAGAAATTTTCCGTGTCGGATTTGCGCAAGATCGCCGGCACGGCGCTGCGCTATCTAAAGTCGCGCGGCGTGAAGAGATTCATTTTTCTGGCACGCGCCGGAGAGCGCGGACCGGCGGCCGCGCAGGCCGTCACCGAAGGCCTCACCGTGGCCGATTTCGAATCCAATAAATATCAGACCGAGAAGAAGCCCAATCGCGAAATCCAGTCCGTTTTGCTCGCGGGCTTCGACGCCAACCAGAACGGGCGCCTGCCCGAGTCCGTCGAACACGGACGGGTGATCGCCGAGTCGCAGAATTTCGCGCGCGATCTGATCAACGAGCCTTCCAATCGCCTCACGCCGCGCATGCTGGCTGCGCGCGCCGAAGCCATGGCCAAGGAAGTCGGCCTGGGAATCGAAATTCTCGACGAGCGCAAGATTTCCGAATTGAAGATGGGCGCGCTGATTGGAGTGGCGCAGGGCAGCGTGGAGCCGCCCCGCGTGATCGTGGTGCGCTATACGCCGGAAAATCCGCGTCCCGGCGCTCCGGTGCTCGGCCTCGTCGGCAAAGCCGTCACGTTCGATACCGGCGGCATTTCCATCAAGCCTGCCGATAACATGGAGAAAATGAAGTACGACATGGGCGGCGGCGCCACCATGCTCGCCGCCATGCGCGCGCTGGCTTATTTGAAGCCCGCGGTTTCGGTGATCGCTGTGATCCCGTCCACGGAGAACATGCCCGGCGGGCGCGCACAGAAACCGGGGGACGTGCAGGTGGCTATGTCCGGCAAGACCATCGAAGTGATCAATACCGACGCGGAAGGCCGTATGATTCTGGCCGACGGAGTTTTCTACGCGCGCAAGCTCGGCGCGACGCACTTGATTGACGCCGCGACGCTGACCGGAGCGATTCAGGTGGCGCTGGCAAACGTGCACGTGGGAGCCTTCGGCACGCCGCGCGAATATCTCGATCAGTTTCTGGAAAGCGCCAAAGCGGTGGGCGAAAAAATGTGGCCCATGCCGATGGACGACGAATACGAAGAGATGATCAAGAGCAACATCGCGGACATCCGCAACACCGGCTCGGGCAAAGGCGGCGGCGCCATCACCGGCGCGTGGTTCATCAAGGTCTTCGCCGAAGACACGCCGTGGATTCATCTGGATATCGCCGCGACGTGCTGGGTGGACGACGGCAAGCCCTGGCTGGCGAAAGGCCCCACGGGCGTGGCCATCCGCTCGATCGTGGATTTCGCGATGAAGCTGTAAGAGCGAGCGTTTACGGCTCGCGCCGCGGCGTTTCGCACGGCGACAACATTTACATCTTCTCCGGCGCCGTGATGCCGAGCAATCCCAGCGCCGTCACCAACTGTTCGCGCACCAGCGTCGTTACCGAGAGCAGGAATGCGCGCTTCGCCGCGTCCTGTTCTTTATTGATGTTGTGCTGGTGATAGAAGCCGTTGAAAGCCTGCGCCAGTTCGAAGGCAAAGCGCGCGATGGCGGTGGGCTCCTGCGTGGTGAGCGCTGCTTCCATGCGCGCATCGAGCGACCCGGCGAGCAACACCAGGTCCCAGATGTCCTCGTATTCCGGCGAAGCGAGAAAGCGTGTAACATCCAGTTCGCCGCCTTTGATTTTCGCGATGTTTGCCGCGTCCTCGACGGCCACGCTCGGTTCCAGTTCCGCACCCTTGCGCAAAATCCCGTTCACGCGCACCACGGCGTACTGCACGTAGGGGCCGGTCTCTCCTTCGAAGCTCAGCGCGTCCTTAAAATCGAAAGCGATCACCGTGGAGCGCGTGAAGCGCAGCAGAAAATAGCGCAACGCTCCGATGGCCACGGCGTGCGCAATGGCGGCGCGCTCGGCTTCGGGACTGTCCGGATGGCGCGCGTCCACTTCCTGGCGCGCGCTCGATTCCAGGCGGTCGAGCAGGTCGTCGGCTTTCACGCCCTGGCCCTTGCGGCCGCTCACTTCGATGTACGGGCGCTTCGCGTCTTCAGGCGGAATCTCGTAGCCCATCTCGAGAGCGCAACGCGGCGTGAGCGCGACGACGTTGTAGGCGAAATGCTTCAAATGGTCCGCTTCGGCGGCGTAACCCAGCGCGCGCAGGCCCGCGACGACGACTTGTTGCGGGTACGCCTGGCGCGAATCAATCACGTTGAACACTTCATGCGCGTGGCCGAAGGCCGGAGCTCCGGGATCGTCGCGCTGGCTGGCGGTGATCCAGGCCTGGTGTCCGTCGGGATGCTTGTAAAAGTGGTGATAGTGAAAATCGCGGTCGAGCAGGCCAAATTTCCAGAGGTGCAGCGCGATGTCCTTGCCGACGTAGGTGACCGTGCCGGTGGAGCGCACGATGATTTTCGCTTCGGCTTCCTCCGCGGGTTCTTCCGGCGCTGCGGCATCGGCGGCCGCGGCTGGCGTTGCGTCGCGTGGGGCCCCGCTCGGGACTTCACGGTCGGAAGGAAGCTGCATCACCCAGCAGCCGGCGTTTTTTCCGGTGGTGGCGAGTTGCACCGCGCCGCTGCGCTTCAGGAGGTCGAAGGCGGCATCCCAGAATTTCAGGTGGAGGATGTCGCTCTCCTGGGTCAGCAGGTCGTAATCAATGCCCAGGCGGTCGAGCGTGCGCAGGTGGCAATAGTTGATGGCGGTGGAAACGACTTCGGCCATCTGTGCGGCGTCGCCGTGGCCTTCTTCGATTTCCTGCAGGGTGTGGTTGCGTAATTCCAGGCGCGATTTGTCTTCCGATAAGAATTGCGTGACGCGCGTGTACAAATCCCAGCAGAGGTAATCGAACTTCGGCAGCTTGGTGAGCGCGGCGACTTCTGAGAGCGATTTTTTTTCGAGGTGCAGAAAACCCAGCACCACATCCGCGACTTGCACGCCGGTATTGTCAATATAGTTTTGCACTTCGACGCGGCGTCCGGAGTGGCGCAGCAGGCGCGCGAAAGTGTCGCCCAGGACGGCGTTGCGCAGGTGCCCGATGTGCGCGGCTTTATTGGGATTGATGCTCGTATGTTCGACGACGGTCTTGGTTGCGCCATCACCCGCGGCGACAGCCTGATGCCCGGCCTCGTCGGCTGCGGCGCGAAAGAACCCGGCGCGGTCGAAGTAGGCGTTCAGGTAGCCGCCGCCGGCGACCTCCACGCGGGCAACACCGGCAACCGGCTTGAGCGAATTGGCGATTTCCTGCGCGAGCGCGCGCGGCGGTTTTCTGAGGCGCTTGGCCAGTTCGAAGCACACGGGCGAGGCGGCTTCGCCCATGGAGAGCGTGGGCGGGCGCTCGGTGACGATGGGGACGTCGGTCTGGTAGCGAGCATGGATGTGGTGGCGCAGCGCCTTGCGAAAGCGGTCTTCGACGGCTTTATACACGTGGCTCCCGGTGCAAAGTGAATCCGGCGATTATAGGGAAAGCGGCGTGAGGCGTCAAAGCGGGAGTATCTATTTTGGGGCGTTTAGAACGCGTCGCCATCGTTTGTTTTGTTGAGGTTGCGGACGTTTCTAATCGCCGGTAGTGCGATTTAAGAAGGCACCACTGATGAACGCTGATGACCTGCGGGAAAATCCGCTCGGAAGGATGGGGAAAGACGGATGGCGATCTACCCGTTGCGCAGGGCGATTTGACAGGGTGGGGAGGCCAGACTAGTATCGTTTTTTCGAAAAAGTGGGCGGGAAAGCGGCCGTAGCGATGAAGAGCATGCGTAGCGCGTATTTCGATTGTTTCTCGGGGATCAGCGGCGACATGGTGTTGGGCGCGCTGGTGGACGCTGGTGCGGAGTTGCGCGCCATCGAAGGGGAATTGCGCAGGCTGGATCTGGAGGGGTGGTCCATTTCCGCGGCGAAGGTGAAGCGCGGGCAGATTTTCGCGACGCAGGTGCATGTGGAAACCGGCGAAGAGCATCACCATCGCGGGCTTTCGATCATTCTGCAGAGAATCGAGAATGCGAAACTGGCGCCGCGCGCGGCGGAGCGGGCGCAGCGGATTTTCACACGGCTGGCGGAAGCGGAAGCGAAGGTGCACAACCTGCCGGTGGAGAAGGTCCATTTCCACGAAGTGGGGGCGGTGGATTCGATCGTGGATATTGTGGGCGCCGCGGTCGGCTTCGAACTGCTTGGGATTGACGATTTTGCGTGCTCGGCGCTGGACGTAGGCGCGGGCCAGGTGGAGACGGCGCACGGCCTGCTGCCGGTGCCGGCCCCGGCGACGGCCGAACTGCTGAAGGGCGCGCCGATGTTCACCAGCGGAATCGCGAAGGAGCTGGTGACGCCGACCGGCGCGGCGATTGCGACCACGCTAGCGACGCGTTACGCGGAAATTCCGGAAATGACGCTGCGGGCCATCGGCTACGGCGCGGGCAGCGCGGATTTGCAGGAGAAGGCCAACGTGCTGCGCATCCTGGTGGGCGACACCGAGGCGAGCGAAGCCGGAGAGCATTGGGACGCGCCGGTGACGGTGATCGAAACGAACGTGGACGACATGAGCCCGCAGATTTATGGGTATTTCGTGGACCGCGCGCTGGCGGCCGGGGCGCTGGATGTGTTTTCGTCGCCGGTGCAGATGAAGAAGAACCGGCCGGGATTGCTGGTGACGATGTTGAGCGAGCCGGACAACGTGGCGCGGCTGATGGACCTGGTGTTCCGCGAGACCACGACCATCGGGGTGCGCGCGTATGACGTGCGCCGCAAGACGCTGGCGCGGGAATCGGTTACGGTGGAAACGCGCTTCGGCGCGGTGCGCATGAAGATTTCGCGGATGAACGGATCGGTGCTGAACGCCACCCCGGAATATGAGGACTGCCAGCGCATCGCGGCGCAGAAGGGGATTCCGCTGAAGCACGTGCTGGAAGCGGCGTCGTTCCAGTTTCAGAAGAGAGTGGAAGGGGAGCTGGATTCGGCGGCAAGCGCGGTGGCGCGGCGGGAGAACGGGAAATAGTTTAGCAGTGCGGATGCGATATTCTGGCGTGCCGCTGACAGCAGCGCGTAAGCCGGACCGGCGAAGCAAGCTTCGCCAGGGAAAACGGCGGCCCTTCGACCCCGATTCAGTCGGGGTCGAAGGGCAAGCGAACCGCCTCACTCCAAAAGGGTGCGCGGATCCGGTCGGTCATTGGCGCAGGGACTAATTGGAGCGCGGGCTCACATCGTTCATGGAAAATTCCAAACCTAAGTATTACCTGACCACTCCTATTTATTATGCAAACTCGCGGCCGCACGTGGGTTCGGCGTACACGACAATCGTGTGCGATGTGATCGCGCGCTACAAGCGGATGTGCGGGTACGACGTGGCGTATCTGACCGGGACGGACGAGCACGGCGTGAACATCGAGCGCGCGGCGGAAAAGCTGGGGATTACGCCGGCGGATTTGGTGGATCGCAACTGCAAGATTTTTCAGGAATTATGGCAACTGCTGGGGATTCAGTACACGCACTTCATTCGCACTACGGATACGCGGCACGCGCGGGCGGTGCAGAACCTGGTGCGGAGGACTCTGGAGCGGGACAAGCTCCTGGAGCCTTCGAAGAAAGCGATTTACAAGGCGAAGTACGAAGGGCGCTACTGCATTTACGATAATTTGTACGTGAGCGACACGCCGGAGCCGGCGAATTGCGAGAATTGCGGGCGCCCGGCGGAGCTGGTGTCCGAAGAGAATTATTTTTTCCGGCTTTCGGCGTTTCAAGAAAAACTGCTGAAGCTCTACGCTGAAAAGCCGCAGTACGTGCATCCGGATTTTCGCTTCAACGAGATCAAAAGCTTCGTCGCGAGCGGGCTGAAGGATATTTCCATCAGCCGCAAGACCATCAAGTGGGGAATTCCGTGGCCGGACGATCCCGAGCACGTTTTCTACGTGTGGTATGACGCGCTGACGAGTTACATGACGGGTATTGGATTCGTGGATGGTGAGCACGACGGCCCGGATTTTCGCTACTGGCCCGCGGACGTGCATGCGATGGGAAAGGAGATCATCCGGTTTCATGCGGTGTATTGGCCGGCATTTTTGATGGCGGCGGGGATGGAGTTGCCCAAGCAGATCGTGGCGCACGGCTGGCTGCTTTTCGAGCAGGAAAAGATGAGCAAGTCGAAGGGCAACGTGGCTTATGCCGAGCCGATTGTGAAGGTGCTGGGGAATGATGCGTTGCGGTATTACTTGTTGCGGGAAGTGGTGTTTGGGCAGGATGGAAATTTTTCGCGGGAGGCGTTGATAACGCGATACAACGCGGATTTGGCGAATGGCTTGGGGAATTTGGCGAGCCGCATACTTACTATGATCGAGAATTATTTTGGAGGAAGCATTCCGGGGCAACTGGGCGGAGACGTCGCTCTGGAGCAAAACACAACGCACATAAAGGGCGAGGCTTGCCGGCATTACGACGCGTGGCGATTATCGGATTCCTTGCAGTCAATTTGGCAAATCGTTGCATTAGTCGATTTCATGCTCGTGGCGGAAAAACCGTGGAAACGCGCGGCCGAGCCCCAAGAGCGACCAGCGGTTGGTGCAGTCCTGTTTGATGCTGCTGCGGCGCTTCGAATTGCGGTTGCACTTGCACATCCGGTGATTCCCGACGCAACACAGAAAATCTGGGAGCAACTGGGGCAGCTGGGGCAGCTGGGAGAAGTAAATATCAAAGATTTGCAATGGGGGGGCTTGAAGCCGGGAACGAGGATTGGGAAGATTGAAGGAGTTTTTCCGCGGGCGGATAAGAAGGAAACATTGGAGAGTATCGAAAACATGGAAAACGAGATACGGAATCCGGGGAGTGCGGCGACGCAGGGAGCGACGGAGGCGGATGTGCCGAAGCCGAGTGCCGCTGCGGCGGTGCCGTCGGGCGGGGCGGGAGCGCCAGCGCCTGCCGTCGTTGCGGCGAAGATTGGGATTGAGGATTTTGCGAAGGTGGAATTGCGCGTGGGGGTGGTGAAGTCGGCGGAGCGGATTCAGGGGGCTGACAAGCTGCTGAAACTCTTGGTGGATATTGGGGACGAGGTGCGGCAGGTTTTGGCGGGGATTGCTTTGGGATATGCGCCGGAGGAGTTGGTGGGGCGCAAGGTGGTGATTGTGGCGAATCTGGCGCCGCGGAAGATGCGCGGGCTGGAGTCGAACGGGATGCTGCTGGCGGCGTCGGTGGGGCCGGATGGGAAGCCGGTTTTGTGTACGTTTGCGGAGGATGTGCCGGCCGGGGCGAAGGTGAAGTGAGGGCGAGAGAGGGCAAGAAGCGAATCTACCGCAGAGGCGCAGAGTGCGCAGAGAAAGGCAACGACAAAGGAACTGAGACCTGCTTAAGAACTGAGACAGCCGCCATAGCTTGGACGCGCGAGAGTGTGGGCGTCGATAGGATTGAAATTGGAAATTATTGATTCACATGCGCATTTGGAGTCGGAGGATTTTGACGCGGACCGGGCGGAGATGCTGGGGCGGGCGCGGGCTGCGGGTGTACAAGCGGTATTGGCGATAGGGAGCGGGGGATCGGGGCCGGAGCGCTTGGATGCGGCGCTGGCGGTGGCGCGGGAGTACGACTGGATTTACGCGACGGTGGGGATTCATCCGCAGGATGCGGCGGAGGCGCGTGAGCCGCATTACGAGCGGATGGACGAGCTGGCGCGGGACCCGAAGGTGATCGCCTGGGGCGAGATAGGGCTGGATTATCATTACGAGGAGCCGCCGGCGGAAGTGCAGCAGCCGGTGTTCAGGCGGCAATTGCAGCAGGCGCGGGCGGCGAAGCTGCCGATCGTGATTCATTGCCGCGACGCGTGGGACGATTGCCTGGCGATCCTGGAGAAGGAATGGGCGCCGGCGGGGCTGGGCGGGATCTTTCATTGTTTTACGGGGACGTTGCGGGAAGCGCGGCGCGGGCTGGAGATGGGGTTCCTGATATCGTTTGCGGCGAACGTGACCTATCCGAAGGCGGAGGGGATTCGGGACGTGGCGCGGGAGCTGCCGCTGGAGCGGATGCTGACGGAAACGGATTCGCCGTTTCTGCCTCCGCAGGGGAAGCGGGGCAAAAGAAATGAGCCGGCGAACGTGGTGGAGGTAGCGCGGACGCTTGGGAATGTGAGAAACTCAGGCAGCGACGAAATCGCCGCAGCGACGGCGGCGAACTTCAAAAGGCTTTTCCGGCTAGGCAGCCTGGACGTTCCAGCCCAGCCAAGGTGAACCTCGGGGATGGCATTCGCTGTCCAACTTGCCAAAGGCATATTTGACCTGGTACGCGAGGATTTAGCGCTCGTGGAGCAGGAAATTGCGGCGCAAAACAGCGCGGCGATCGAGCCGGTGTGCGAAATTTCCAGTTATTTGCGGGAAGGAGGCGGGAAACGGCTGCGTCCGGCGCTGCTGCTGCTGGCGGCAGGAGCTTCTGGGTATCGCGGGGAGAGCGCGATTCGCCTGGGCGCGGTGGTGGAAATGATTCACAGCGCGACGTTGATCCACGACGACGTGATAGACGGCGCGAACACGCGGCGCGGACGGCCGAGCGCGAATGCGCGCTGGGGCAATCACATGAGCGTGCTGGCTGGCGACTGGTTGTACATGCAGTCGTTCGAGATGGCGCTGCGCGAGCGGAATTTCGCGATACTCGATATCCTGATTGATCTGACGCAAAACATGGTGGAAGGGGAACTGCTGCAGCTCACGCGGCTGGGCCGCATGGATTTGAACGAGGCGGAAGCGACGGAACTGGCGTACCGCAAGACGGCGTGTCTGTTCAGCGGATGCGCGCGGCTGGGCGCGGTGCTGGCGAAGCAGGTGAAGGAAGTGGAAGACGGCCTAGCCGATTACGGGCGGAATGCCGGGCTGGCGTTCCAGTTGGTGGACGATTTGCTGGATTTTACCGCGTCGCCTGAAAAGCTGGGCAAGCCGGTGCTGAGCGATTTGAAGGAAGGGAAGGTGACGCTGCCCTTGATTTTTGCTTTGGACGCGCATAGCGCGAATGGCGACGGGCGGCGGCTGGTGGCGAAGGTGTTGGAAGAGCGCGATTTTCGCAGCGTGCGCGCGGAGGAGATCACTTCCCTGGTGCGAGAGACAGGCGCGCTGGAGCGGGCAACCGCGCTTGCCAAGGAATACGTGCGGCGGGCGAAGGCCAGCCTGGAAGTTTTGCCGGAAACGGAGTACCGGCGAGCGTTGCTCGCCGTCCCCGATTTTATCCTCGAACGAGAGAATTAGGTTTAAGTCCCCAGACTGCAGTTCACCGCTGAGACGCAGAATACGCGGAGAAAACCTACAGCAGTGGCGCGCCGTTGAAGAATTTGCGTGTTTACCCCAAGAGCGGAACTTCGGCGGTTTTGCAGCTTGCTGGAAAACGGGGGCAGGCGCTCTTAGCGGCGGTTGCCCTGCCAGGAATCGCGCACCAGGTTGCGCCGCCGCTACGGCCAAGGCGCCCACCTGAAGGTCGCCGCTACCGAGTCAAAAGCGGACCTGGGAGCGTTTTTCCGCAGACTGTAATGGCGAGTGGTTAGTAGTGGAACCTCCAGCGGAACTCGACGTACATTTCGCGTGGATCGTTGTAGTGGAAGCCGCCGAAGGTGAGGCTGTTGTCGAGCAGGACGCGGCGATTTGCCACGTTCAGCGCAGTAAATCCCACCGTGTATTTCTCGCCGAAAGATTTCCCCAGCGAAATGTCAAAGGTGGTGTGCTGCGGGAGATAATTTCCGGGATATTGCGCGTCCGGCATGCCATTGGTGAAACCGGAGCCGTAGTACACGTTGGTCGACGCGAACGACTGCCACGGAAGGTTCGCAACGAAACCCACATTCAAAGTGTTTCGCTGATCGTGGTCCACCGGCGAATATCCCGGCGGTATATAGAGCGGACAGGTCATTGGATTCACAGGAGTGGGGCAGATCAATCCGCCGGTGATGGGACCGCTGGCCTGCGCGATTTGATTCGAGTAAGCCAGGTGCGCCTGACCACGATTCCAGAGGCGGGGAGAGCGCAGGGTGAGCTCCCAAGCTTGAATCAAAGCTTTATCCCAGGTGATCGGCCAGAAGATGTTCGATTCCCCGATGTTATTGTGATCGAGCCAATTCCGCGCATAGGTTTGGAAGGTATCGGCGTCCAGAGCCCAGCCGCGATAGGGAATGGTGACGCCAGCCTGATACTCGACATCCCGCTCGCCGTGCAGGGGTGCAAATGCGAAATCCTGACTGTTCGCTAAATCGAGCAACGGGCCAGTAGCAGTCAAGAGCGGGGGAGCCTGATAAAAGTCACCGTAGAAGCCGCGAAAGACCCAGTTCAAGTGCGGGATGCGGACGGCGACGCCGACGCGGGGGTCCACGTGCGTCTCTACGATGCCGGCAGTAAAGTGCGACTGGCGAAAGCCGGCAATTATAGTCAGCCACGGTGTTACCTTGAAATGATCGTTGACAAAGATTTCCTCAAGGCCGCCCGTGATGGCGGTGGAAGAGGGGCCAAAGTTCTGGCAGGTCGTACCGCAATCGGTAAAGACGTTATTGAAATATTCGCTCTGGTGCTGAGCGAACCCGTAGGTTCCGACCTCCAGATCATTTTTCCAGACGTGAGCGGCGAGGGACGCTTGTAAGCCTTCATAATTGGAGGTCTGGTCCGCATCCGTGATCACCGGTACGTCGTTCGGGCCGCCACTGTAGCTAGCCTTGTTGTAATGGTAGAAGGGCGAGACGGTGAGGAGCAAGTCGGGATTGAAGGTGTGGATCCAGGAGAAGGTGAGGTAGCCGTCGGGCTCGCGTTCGCTATCGCGCAGGCCGTAGCTGGGATAGACCTGATTGCCGGGTGAACTGGGGTCGGGATCGTAGGGGATCTGGTAATAATCCTGGCGCAGCTGGGCGACGAGGCGGAACTGGTTCGCGGCATCGCGGTTGAAGATGAAGGACGCGAATCCCCCGTAGCCGTTCTCTGCATCGTGAAAAACCTGGCCAATCGGGGCCTGCAGACCGTAGTTGCTGCGATTGCCGTTGATGCTGGCGTAATAAGCGAAGCGCTCGGTGTGGCCGCCGAAGTTGAGTTGATCGTTGGTTTGGTACCAATTGCCGAACGTGGTGACCAGTTCACCCTCGTTGTCCCGCTCGAAACCGGTGCGCGGGACGATATTGAAGATGCCATAGGT
This sequence comes from Candidatus Acidiferrales bacterium, assembly GCA_049300435.1. GTDB lineage: Bacteria > Acidobacteriota > Terriglobia > Acidiferrales > UBA7541 > Palsa-295. Next base: position 29,263 of record JBAQJS010000094.1, read on the forward strand.
GCGGTCGCCGTAGTCGGCGTCGTAGCTGCCGCGCTGAACTTCGAGATAGTCAATGTCCTTGGGATCAATTTGCGGGCCGAGATTCGTGGCGATATTGGTGTTGGGGATGGGGACGCCGTCAATCAGCCAATCCACCTGGTGGCCGCCGCGCATATGCAACATATCGTGGGTCACGTACGCGCCTGGCACGTAGTCGGTAATCATCTGCAAACCGTTGGTGCGGTCGGCGCCGGGAGTTTGCGCGATGTCTAGGCGATCTACGAGGGTGGTGGGCGTGATGGAATCCACATTAGCGACACCGGCGGCTTGGCCGACGACGACGGTGGTCTGATTCAGGGCCGCGATGGCCAGTTGAATATGCAGGATGGGGGACGAGTTGGAGACGACGGTGACCGTCTCCTCGGCGGTTTGGAACTTGGGCTCGGTTACCGTGATTTTGTAATCGCCGACGGGGACGGAGGTGAACGAAAATTCGCCGTTATCATCGGTTTGGGTGGTTTGATTCCAGTCCGAGGTGATCGCCTGTAGCTTTACCGACGCGCCGGATACCGGGCGGTGCTGCGGATCGTGCACGATTCCCTGGATTCTGCCGAAGATCGTGGCGTACAGCAGGGGACTGCAAAACAGAAACACTGCCAGGCACAAACAGAATAAGAGCTTTCGCATGAAGCCTCCGTCCTGGATTCCTTGATCGATTTACGCGCGGACGAGGCTAGCTGCGCGGAGGCTGAAAGGGGCCGTGGAGGAAACCGGCGGAAAGATTGCCGGTGGGGATGCGCGAATTGTGGCTGCGGGCCGATGGAGGCGTGCCGACGGTGGCGAGCGCGGATGCGCGGGCGGGTGGAAACGGGGCGAGCAGACCGTAATCCATGCGCTGGGGCGTGGAGTGCATGCTGCAATCCATCAGGCGGCCTGCGGCGGCGTGATGGCAGGCCATTCCGTCCTGCGACGGCGCCGACGCGGGCGGCGAAGAGCGATGATGCGGGCCATGCGGCAGGCAGCACATGCCGTCGCAACCGGGCATGGCGGAATCTCCGGCGCGGGCGAGCAACGCGAGGGGCGTTACGAGCAGGGCGACGATCACGAGGATGATCTGCACACGGCGCATCGGCGAGATTCTACCATAAGCGACGCGAATCCGTTTTCGCGACGAGCGATTGCGTTGAGCAGTCGCGGGGGTGGCGATTTGCGCGGGAAAATGCAACGGGGTAGGCTGGCGCTATCGTGTTGCCATTCAAATTGATTTATGGGCACCGCTACGACCTCAACCTGGGGGCGCACGTATTCCCGTCGCAGAAATACCGGCTGGTTTACGAGCGACTGCTGCAGAAGGGATTCGCGGAGGGCGGCGATTTTCTGGCACCGCGGCCGGCGGAGGACGCCGACGTGCTGCGGGTGCATGCGCGGGAGTACGTGCGCAAGCTGAAGACGGGTTCACTTTCCCGTGCCGAGATTGCGCGGCTGGAAGTGCCGTATTCCAAGGAATTGATCGAGGCGTGCTGGCTGGCGGCGGGCGGTTCGATTCTTGCGGGGCAGCGGGCGCTGCGGGACGGATGGTCGGCCAACATCGGCGGGGGATTCCACCATGCGTGCCCAGAGCACGGCGAAGGATTCTGCGTGATCCACGACGTGGCGATTGCGATCCGGCGGCTGCAATTCGATGGAGCGGTGCAGCGGGCGATGGTAGTGGATACCGACGTACACCAGGGAAATGGCACAGCCGCAATTTTCGCCGGGGATGGAAATGTGTTCACGCTTTCGCTCCATCAGGAGCACAACTATCCGTATGTGAAGCCGTCATCCACCGTGGACGTAAATTTGCCGGACGGCTTGGGAGACGAGGAGTATCTGGCGGTACTGGATGAGAGCCTGCAGCGGGCGCTGTCGAATTTCACGCCGCAGATTATTTTTTATGTTGCGGGCGCGGATCCCTATCGCGAGGACCAGCTGGGCGGACTGGCGCTGACGCTGGAGGGATTGGCGCGGCGGGACGCGCTGGTGATGGATTTCGCGCGGCGATATGCGGTTCCGCTGGCGATAACGCTGGCGGGCGGATACGCGCGGCGCGTGGAGGACACGGTGGCGATTCACGTGGGCACGATTCTGGCGGCGCGGGATGCCGCGCGGAAAAGCGTGGCGCGGGACTGATTCGGGGGCGCGCACGCGTGCGGTAAGGAGCTGGCGGGACGGCGGCTCTACGGCGGGTTGCGTCAGTGGTCAGCGGGGACCGGCGTGGAGCCCATGGCGGCCTGGATTGCGATGGTCAGGGCCTCGGTGAAGCCTTCGGGCGGATAACCGTTGATGCGATAGGAGATTTTTCCGGTGCGATCGAGGAGCAGCACGGTGGGCAGCGATTCCACTTTCATGAAATCGTCCAGGCCGTCGGCGAAGACGACCGGGACGTCCCATTTTTCCTGGTGGACGAAGGGCGCGGCGAG
>JBAQJS010000095.1:0-1698 GCA_049300435.1 Candidatus Acidiferrales bacterium
TCGCGCAGGAGTTTGCAGTTGTTCAATCACCGTCGCCTCGCGGTCGCCGTCCTCCTGGCAGCCGTTTTCCCCCTCCTCTCCCACGCTCAGGACGCGCAGCAGCCGATGGGCGGAGGCGGCAGCTCCACCGCCGGCGTCCACGCCCCCATTCACGATGCGGAAAACCGCCCCATCACCGCCGGAGGCTTCGTAAAATCCGGCCCCGTCATCTACGAAGACGACTCGCAGAAGTCCGGCCTTGCCTCCTGGACCCACGTCATGGGCACTCCGGAGAAAAAGTTCATCATAGAGGCCAACGGCTCCGGCGTCTGCCTTCTTGACTACAACAATGACGGCTGGCTCGACATCTATCTCGTCAACGGATCAACCTACGACGCCCTAACCGGCAAAACCACCCCGCCGCACGCTGCGCTCTTCCGCAACAACCATGACGGAACCTTCACCAACGTCGCCAACATCGCAGGCGTCACCAACGACCGCTGGGGATTCGGCTGCGCCGTCGGTGACTACAACAACGACGGCTGGCCCGACCTCTACGTCGCCAACTTCGGCAAAAATCGTCTCTACCGCAACAACCACGACGGAACCTTCACCGATGTAGCCGAAAAAGCCGGAGTCGCGCTCGGCAACTGGTCCACTGGCCCCACCTTCGGCGACTACGATGGCGACGGACGCCTCGATCTCTTCGTTCCCGGCTACATCCACTACAGCATCGCCGCTCCCCCCGCGCCCGGCTCGAAAGTAGTCGGCTCCAGCTTCTGCAACTTCCGCGGCATCGCCGTTATGTGCGGCCCCCGCGGCCTCCCCGGTGAGTCCGACCATCTCTTCCACAACAATGGAGACGGAACCTTCACCGACGTCAGCGTCAAAGCCGGAGTCAGCGATCCGAACAAGTATTACGGCTTCTCCAGCGTCTTCGTCGATCTCAACAACGACGGAAAAGTCGACCTCGCCGTCGCCGACGACTCTACGCCAAACTACCTCTACATCAACAAAGGCAACGGAACCTTCGAAGACGACAGCTACGCCTCCGGCTTTGCCCTCAATCAGGACGGACGCGAAGTCGCATCCATGGGATTAGCCGTCGGCGACTACGACAATGATGGCTGGGACGACCTCTTTGTCACCGACTTCTCCGACGACTACTACGTCCTCTATCACAACGACGGAGACGCCAACTTCTCCGATGTCAGCTACCACATGGGCCTCGCCCAGCCCACCATCCCCTTCCTCGGCTGGGGCGACGGATTCATCGACTACGACAATGACGGATGGAAAGACATCTTCACCGTCAACGGCCACGTCTATTCCGGCGTCGACCAGCACGACTGGGGAACAAGCTTCGCCCAGCGCCCACTGCTCTTCCACAACGACCACGGCAAAAAGTTCACGCTCGTTCCCGCAGTCGAAGGCTCCGGCCTCGCTGTCGTCGCGCCCTCCCGCGGTGCCGCCTTCGGAGACATCTTCAACGACGGAAAAATCGACGTCGTCATCAACCCGCTCGAAGGTCACGCCATTCTCCTCCGCAACGTTAATCCCGACCACAACCACTGGGTCGAGCTCAAACTCATCGGAGGCCCCAAAGGCCCGCGCGACGCCATCGGAGCCGCCGTCTACCTCACCGCCAACGGCATCCGTCAGCGCGGCGACGTTCTCAGCGGAGGCAGCTACATGTCCTCCAACGACCAGCGCGTCCAC